>JARLJR010000015.1 GCA_031291095.1 Legionella sp.
CCATTCTGTGAATGGTAGGATGAAGAGCCGGATGCGGGAAATCTGCAAGTCCGGTTCTGTGAGGGGTGCGTACCGTGAGGAGCGTGCCTACTCGACCCCTCAATATTCGACAAATTATATAAATATCAAGAAACCCTGGAAGCCAGTAAAGTTTGGCATTCCAGGGTTTCTTGAATGTAACACGAGGTAGTTGTGCTACATTCAACACTGTGAAAGGTTGTGGTGAAAGTCAAATGATAATTTGGTATAATACAAGAGTAGGGTAGTCATTTCCTAAATCGCAACTGACAGTGAGTCTAAGTCACTCGGGTAGTTAAAAGAAAACATATATTATATGTAGTAGAAGAGAGGGATAAAGAACTTGGGAACTACTGAAATACCGTATCACCACAAGGATATTATCTTTAAATCCTTGACAGAGATATTTGCAAACCGAGTCTTAGACTTTTATGATATTAATACAGCACCCATTGTTCGGGCGGAACCAGCCAATCTACCAACCATAACGGTCCAAGAGAAAACGATGGACTTTGTCTTTTATTTGGCCGATGGTAGCTATTTACACTTGGAATTTCAAAGTACCAAGGGACCCGAGGAATTAGAGCGGTTTATGGAGTACGATGTGGCCCTGTACCGGAAGCGCCATCGGACGATTCATACGTATGTCGTATACGGAGCAGGAATTACTGACGCTCCTGAGGTCTTAAACTGTGGATCTATCGAATATCGAGCTAAGGGTATTTTCATGGATCGGTATGATGGTGATCAGCTCTTTGAGGCACTGGGACTAAAAATTCGTAGCGGTGCCAGTTTAGATGAATTAGAACGAATGCAATTGGCGTTTCTACCTCTGATGAAGAGCTCTCATTCTAAGCAAGAACGGGCGGTTGAGACAATCGAATTGGCTGGCATGATCCTTGACGAAACACAAAAGATATTTCTGACGGGTTGTGTGATTGCCATCTCTGATAATTTTATTGACCGAGAATACACACGAAAGATACTGGAGGTGTTGAGGATGAGCAAAGTTTTACGAGCGTTGGAAGAAGAGGCAAAAGATGAGGGTCGCGTGGAAGGTCGCGTGGAAGGTCGCGTTGAGGAAAAAAAGGCAACCGCCAAAAAGCTACTACTTAAAGGCATGAGTATTGATGAAGTAGCTGAAATAACCGGCTTGTCGAAAGATGATATTCGGTCGCTCCGTTAATGACCCCCTCAATGCTCGGGCAAGGGTTCTCCTGCGCGGTCGACCCCTTGCCAAAGGGGTCTGCTCGGGTCTGACCCCCTCAATATTCGACAAATTATACAAAAATATCAAGAATCCTTGGAAGCCAGTAAAGTGTGGCATTCCAGGGATTCTTGAATGTTATACGAGGTAGTTGTGTCACCTCCGGAAAGGAGAGTCAATATTGTAACCGGTGAGGAAAGAGGAAGTGGAATGGAATAATCGCGCTATTAATGGTAATATATAACTATACAAATGGGGAGGTGGAATGAAGAATTATGGCTATAAAAAAGCTCGTGCGATTTGATTGGGCTATAAAATATATACTACGTAACAAGGCTAATTTTGATGTACTAGAAGCGTTTATTTCCAACCTGTTGAAAGAAACCATTGTTATAGAAAATATTTTAGAAAGCGAAAGTAACCAGGAAGCGGAAAATCGAAAATTTAACAGGGTGGACTTGAAGTGTAAAGATTCCCAAGGCAGAGAAATTATCATTGAAATACAAAACCAACGTGAGGTGGATTATCTTCAACGATTGCTTTGGGGTACGTCAAGAGCCGTTGTGGAAGGTTTGGAGTTGGGGAAGGGCTACAACGAAGTTGTGAAAGTTATATCTATCAGTATTTTGTATCATACCATGAGAGTGGATGAAAGAGAAAACACCGATTTTATCTATTACGGTACAACTGAGCTGATCGGGATGCATACGAAAAAACCGCTTATTCTTCATGAATCTAAGGCGAAACACAAAGAGACATCGGTAGTTACCAGCAAAAATGTCTTTCCAGAATACTATATGATTTATGTGGAAAAGTTTGAGGATATGATCAATGAGGCTATTGATGAATGGGTGTATTTCTTTAAGTATGGTGCAATACGTGAGGACTTCAAGTCACCAGGAATACTGCTAGCGGCAAAGAAACTGGATTATCTAATGATGAGCGAGGAGGAAAGACGGGGATATGACGACTATCTTGCCTACCTCGGACAGGAGTTAGGGATATTAGAGACTGCAAAAGAAGAAGGGCGAGAGGAAGGTAGGGTTGAAGGGAAGGCTGAAGGGAAGGCTGAAATTGCGAAGAATCTTTTAGACTTGGGCATGGAGATCTCAACGGTAGCTAAAGCAACGGGTATGACGGAAGAAGAAGTTAAACAGCTAAAAGCATGATCTTTGCTCGATCACAATTCCTCCGATTCTCTCCGTGGGGTACAGAGGGAAGGCCTCCCGTCCGGTCAGCCTTCCCTAAAGGGGTCTGACCGTGCGCCAAGCTAAGGGTGCATCATCTAGCGGGTGGGAATCCCGCCAAAACAAGGTTTAGCCAACCAATTTGTAGCGAGTCTTGAGATGCACAGGGTGGCCTGTGTATCTAAGCGTAGACAGCGAGCGAGCAGGCTGGAAGCGAAAGCTGAAGCGATTGAGCCCCGTAATCACCTGAATGGGTAGGCTGATGCCGTGGTCAGGGCAGAAAGCAACATCACACGTTTCATTATGGCGAGAAACGTGCGGCTCCCCGGGGTCGTAGAGCCAGGCATGTTCGACAATGTGATGATGCATCAACTTGGGAGACCTTACCGCTCTTCAGCAATGGAGTATGGCTAACAAGCGATAATAAAGCAAGAAAGCCAAATGGCAAAGGTAAGGAGTCGGATTACTGAATAATACTGATCGTGGACCTCGGTGCCTGAGAAACCTCCGAAAAAGTGGCATAAAAATGAAGACCTCATCATCCTCTGTATAAATATTCATTAAACACATCGATCTTTTCCAAAATCTATTCGATTTTGGATTAGTATTCAATAATTATAGTCTATATTACAACTGAATTATCTAATTGAGCTCATGTCATTGGAGCTCTCTTCAAATTTATGACATAGCGAAGCTAGATGGTATGAGCAAGTTTACCATCCTGACAATA
>JARLJR010000016.1 GCA_031291095.1 Legionella sp.
GGCGTTGCGTATCCTAAACTTTTTCTTGGTCGACTGTTCAGTTGATCTGCGATTATTTCTAAATCCTGATCATTCACGTTCGTAAAACAACTTCCTTTCTTGAGATATTGACGGACTAATCCATTAGTATTTTCATTTAAACCACGTTCCCAAGAGGAATAAGGATGGGCAAAATAAAAATCTGTATTGAGTTCCTTGCTGATATTTTCGTGATAAGCGAACTCTGAACCATTATCTGCTGTGATAGTAAATACAGAGCCAGGAAATTCCTTGAATCCCGTTATTGTTGCTTCAGAGACTTTGCTTGCCAATGATGGTATCAATTTCCCCAATCTCCGATTCTCTTTTTTTCGTTAACGATAACAGGTCTATCATCAATAAAACGTCGATTTTTGATAGGCCCCTGGCGCATTTGAAAATTAATCAGTGGAATTGCACTTATAACTTGGATCTAAGGGGGTTAATTTAAAGCCCCTTCTCCTATTCTGCACCGAGGAACTGATCTGATAACTCAAGAAATTCAGCAATAATATTTTTCTTCCAGCTTAAGTATTTGTCATGTACAAATAGATATTCAAAATTACCATATGGAGTAAAGTCTTTGTCATCAAGTGGCAAATATATGGTTAAATTATATTCAATATAATCTTCATTATTGATAGCACTAACATCGTATAAATGCTCTATCATACCATTAAATAGTAATTCTGAGTTTTCGGTTATTAATTTTATAGCTTCCGCGTTGAGGTATATTTTTAATTTCCCCAAAATTAATCTTATTTGTCGACGATCCGATATCAAAAGTAATATTCATCCTTAGCACTCCATAATATTCATAAAAAAGTATCTTAAAAATTATTAAGATTTAATATGGCACATATTGTTCATAATTAACCCCAATTAATCCGATAGAGAATGAAACCATCAATGTTCACTATAAGCATTCCTGTAGGGGGTGTCTCGGGTAATGCTGGCTATATGGAATTAACCCCTATTTAGTATATAATTTAACGCTCTTAAGGCGGATTAATTAAAAAAAATGATTTTAAAACGAATTTTAGCCTGGTTCGGCATGACTGTAGGACTGACCTGCTGGAGCTTAAACAGTGTCGCCCGAGCATCGGAACAAGCGGTTATAGTCCATTTTTTGTATAAATCAGATAATTTAATGCCTCTTTTTACTTTGGAAGAGCAGCTTATTGCAGCGGTTAAAACTGCCGATGTTGGTGAATACGATGGCCATGAAATTGCAACAAATTACCGCGATGGTTATTTGTATCTGTATGGACCTGATGCGGATCGATTATTTGAAACAATAGTCCCTATTTTAAAGGCCCAGAATTTTATGCTCGGCGCTAGGATTACCAAAAGGTATGGCCCACCAGCAGATCGTAGTCGGGAAACTGTTATCCAACTTACCGAAGAGAATTAAACAATAATTTGGCTGAATTGATTCTAGGGCCTTAGGCTTATTATCTTGCTATTCTATAATTCAACTCGTACTGATTTCACATAATACTGCCTATTATTTAATAGACAAATTAGATACATGATCTTATGTTTTTATGAGGTGGGCGCTGTAATTAAAGCCTGCGCCAAAAGAAACCAAAATAATATGCTTATCCGTGCCAATTTCATGTTTAAAAGAATGATAAGCGACAGGAACACTGGCATTGCCTATGTTGCCGTACTCAGCAATAGTGTTGCACATTTTGATATGCTTTGGCGAACCCAGTTTTTCATATAGGGCATCCGAGATACGCTGATTGGCCTGATGGGGAATAATATAATCAATCTCGCCTAGGTTAAGATTACTCTTTTCTAATACTTGCTCAATCATATTATTCATTTGTTTGATCGCATTAATAAAGACGTCTTTTCCCAACATCGAAACATAATGCTCTTTATTCATCAGCCGCTCCTGGGTTAGAGGAATCTCTGAGCCACCCGCTTTAATGTAGAGCTTGTCTATCCCTGAACTGTCGCTACCTAATGCGCTAGCAATAATGCCTTTGTGTTCCTCGAAATTTTCTCCTACTAAAAAAGCTCCTGCGCCATCGCCAAATAAAGGACTAGTTTGTGGGTCGTCGTCATTAATGATCGCCGACATTTTTTCGACCCCTACAATAATGCCATTTTTATACAACCCAGAACGAATTAAGGCATTTGCCGTAGCTAGTAAATGGAGAAAACCACTGCATGCGGCCATAACATCAAAACAAAAAAGGTTATGATTTAGATTTAATTTATTGCAAATTTTATTGGCTGTTGCTGGTAATAAGGAGTCTGGTGTTGAAGTAGCACATAAAAGAAAGTCGATAGGTAGGTTATTTCTTTCTAATATGGGTCTTACTGCTTTCACGGCTAAGTCCGAAGTTGCCTCATCTGGAGATGCTTTGTGCCTTAATTTAATTCCTGTTCTTCTCTCGATCCAATCATGATCTAGATTAAATCTGGTTTCAAAAACATCATTAGCTACTTCTTTCGCAGGAATATAACAATGCGAATCCAGGATACTTGTATTCATGTGAATCCTTTTAGATTATAAATTTCAAAACTGATAAATATACATTCAATTTCAGATGGTTTAATTATAGACCAATTGTTTGATTTATTTGTTTTTGATCTTTTTTATTAAAAAGTACCCAAATAGGCTTCGTCAACTTATAAGGTGTCATTAAATTTAAAATGAAAGAAAAAACCAATTATGATGCGATTTGTATGTTTCATCACAAAGAAACTACAGCGTATATTTTTTACGTCTGTAGAACCAGTTGATTTAATAAGATGTTAATCGATTAGTACTAATTGTTGTCACAAAACCCATCGAACATCCACTTTTGAGGACTTCCACAGGCCTCTATTAGATCAGACCTAATATACAAACCATACCATGGTTAAAGAAATCAGCAGCAGAAAGGAGTTTTGCTACTTGAATGGCCGCCAACCAAACATTGACGGGGTGACCAAATATGTTACAATAAAATCAATTTAATTCCAGAAAAATAAATATGAAAATTTCAGCAGCTATCCAAGCAAGATTAGATAAACTTGACGAGAGCAAATCTATTCTGAAAGTAATTGTTATAGGGATACGAACTGGGCAAATAACTGGCGAAGAAGCCGAGTTGCGTGAATTTATTCGCGCACATAGTACAGATCCAACGGAAATAGAATGTATTAATGACCCTTCTTCTGAATACAGCTCAACTCTAATCAGTGAGTTATTTAGTGGCGATCTTTCTACCCGAACAGAAGAGGCAAAAAATAATATTTTAATAGCCTTTCGTGTGTTCTTCGAAAAAAATCCACTTGCTATTGCAAAATCAACTTTGCGACATGTTGACGGGGAAGAACGATGGAGCGAGTCCGCCGCCCAAAGAATCTGCTCTTCTCCTGAATTTCAAAATAAACTTATGCCTGAGCTATCAAGATTTATTGATGTTTATGCCCCCGACCTTCAAGAGGTTGAATTGCGCAGACTTGTGAGTGCATTCCACGAAAGCTCAACATTGAGACAAATGATAATTGATGCTTTTATCTCGGGAAATTTCAATGCGCCTCATTGTGCAAGAAATGTTATAGCAGATAAAGACTTACAACCCCATATCGCAAACCATTACCATCCTGCTCATAAGAACGATAATGAATTTTTTTATCGGGATTTTCCTACGCTTGAATTGTGGCGCTTATTTATGGATGGGAATCAACAATATGATGGCTGGTTACGATATGAAGCGCGTGAAAAAGGGTGTATTAACAAACTTTATCAAGGATGGTTATATGTAAGACAAACAACTTATGAGCCGCTCACTCCCGCTTATTTTAAAAATATTCATGCCATTTGTGCTCAAGGCATCGTACTCGGAGACATGCATGGTCAATTCAGAGAATATAGACCTAGTTTTGGTTTGTCTACTGATTCAATGACCTTTCTGGGTTATATAGAACACATTCGGCATCTAAATGATCTTTGTTCATTGCAGGCACAGCCTCTCTCCAGTGGCTTCGATGCTATAAGCAGAATCGAGACCCCAGAACTAGAAAGAACCATAAAAAGCATTATCCAGGAATATGAATCAAAAATTTTGAATGACTCTGAAAACCCACAAGCAGTCTTGCAAGCCATAATTATTCTTTGTAAGAAGCTTGTCCTCATTCATCCTTTTAATGACTGTAACGGACGAGTGTTCAGCAATCTCATTTTAAATCGTGAATTAATTAGAAATGGATTTTCTCCAACCTTACTAGATAATCCCAATCGCATGGATGGATATTCAATCAATGAATTTATGTCGGAACTTCTCCGAGGAATGGACAATTTTCAACGCTTAAAAAATGAAGGATTATATAAAGACACACCTACTACTATTGAGTTACTGAAAACTCAAACTTACCCTATACCTGAAATTTGGAGTTTAGCCGCACCATCTAAAGCTAAGTCAGGCAGTGAAGTGGCTTTAAATCAATATGCGTTTTTTGTTGAAGCTGACGGTATTCCAACAAAATCAGAAAGGCACACTCCAGGCCCCTACCACTTAAATAAAAATCAATAGAGCGACCCCCTAAAAAGCTAACAATAGTAGCCAAAAGAATAAATATTAAAAATACAATTTAAGCCCAAGTTTATTTGCAAATAAATCTCTTTCCTATATAATTTCCGCACAACGGAATCCTTTTTTAAACAAATCAACGATATAAAGCAGAACCATTTAATATATGCCATAAGAATCAGCTACAACTCTGATGTTACAACCTAAAAAAGTCTTGGTTGCACCTACATATGATTAGCAGTTCAAAAGCCAATAAGTTCATGTTTTATGGAAGATATCAGCGCTTGATGCATTAGATACACTAAATTCCCGCATCTTAATAAATAGAATGATTTAAATCTAGAGGTTTCATATTATGGCTACTACACAGCTTCTTAATTCTGCAGAGATTAAAGCAGGACATAAAGCATATAACCAAAAAAATTTTAAAGAAGCGTTACGACACTACGAGAACTGTTTAAAAGGTTATCCCAAAACACTTCCAAGAAGAAATAAAACCGCTTATTATGAAGATTTAATCTATATATTAGGTGAAATTGCTATAACCTGCACCGAATACATTATAGACGAATATCCAACAACGCTGCGTCGAGAAGACGCTCTTAAATTTCTTAAAAAAGCGAAAAGCACGTATGATGAAATAGAACACATTGCTGAAGCACAAGAAATTGACGGCAGAGTTGCTGAAATTTTCGATCTTTGCCAACAGGCAGAACAAAAAATTAATCCACCTAAAGTTAATGTCGCTGCTAACGCTAAAAAAAGAAAACATGCATCAACAGTTATTCAACTGGATAGTGATGAAGAAGAGCCAGCAAGAAAAAAAACAAAGACGCCACAAGCTGCGCCCTCTTCCTCAAGCCCATCATTAGACGTGCTGATTTCTATTGCTTCAGAAGCAACAAGTTCTTTAGAAGCATCTACTGCGACATTAAGCCATGTAATAAATCCAGTAGCAATGCCATCTCCCACTATCACCAGTAATGGGGCGCCAAGACAAAGAAAAAACCCATTCCCTAGCGCGGCAGAAAGCTCGTCTTCCATTTCAATTAGGACTACTGAGTCAGTGAGTACAACAAGCTCATCTTCTTTTTCTCCGGCAATCCCAAGACAAATAACAAGCTCCTTACCTATTGCAACAGAAAGCGCTTCTATTTCGATCACCACGTCAAGACAAGTAACCAGTTCTCAGTCAATGGATGTAGATGTCGCTATAGAAATTCCAAGACCGGGAAACAATTCTTTATCGAGAACAGCAAATAGCCTTTCTTCTGTTTCTACGGCAGCACCAATACAAGAAAATGCTCAAGCAATGAATGTCGATACCTCGGTAGCAATACCAAGATCAACTAGACCTATACCTGTTGTAGCAACCTCTGCTGTTATTACTGCAACAGAAACCAGCGCTCAGTCGATGGATGTAGATGTTGCCATAGCAACCCCAAGACAGGTAGATCGTTCTTTAACGAGAACAGCAGATAGCCTTTCTTCTGTGCCTACTGCAGCGCTAATACAAACAAATACTCAGCCAATGAATGTCAATAGGTCAGTGGAAATACCAAGACCAAGCAGTGCTACGCCTGTAGCAACCCTGTCTGTTATTGCTGTGACATCAGCAAATAACCCACTACCTAGGGCTGTAAGCCTTCCTGCAGCAGGAGCTCCAAGGCCAATAAACACGCCTCCTGCCCCTGTGCAACAACAGCCAGCTCCGGCGCAACGCCAACCCGCAGCATTAGTAAGTCAACAAGGTTTGTTTAGGCAACCATCAGCTTTGCCAGCACACACTATTACCACCAATGCTCCTAAACTTTCTGAAAAAATGGCTTATCAAAGTGCTGGCAATATGGGTGCATTTATTCAAACCATGAAATCTATTGCTGATTCCATACCGCAAAATAGTAAAAAATTGGCTGAACTGTTGGCTGTGATTGCTGATTTTTATTATTTCTTTGATCAAGTATCACCCTCAGATGAGTTAAAAAAATTACTCTCTGGCTCATTAAATTTTAGAGCAAGACTCGATGCAAATATTTTACAAATAGATCCTACTATTCCTAATATTTTGGCAAGAAGACAAATTTTTCTAAGAAGCTTATCAACATTAATGTTTACTAACTGTACGGATAATTTACCTAATGCACCAATTCCTATTGCAGAAGCTAAAAATTATTTTTTAGATATCCTTGATAAAGAAATAGCAGCATTTACGCACATTAATACGCCTGTTTTTGATGAAATGGCAGAAAAGCTGTGTGATTATTTTATTATGAAAACCACCCAGCTTAATATTGCAGGTGAATGGACACTATTATTCAACCAAAGTTTCAGAAAAACCTATGAGGAACACAAGAAGCCAAATCAAATGGCAGCAGTGCAAGAGCATGGGCCAGCACCGACACTATAGGCAAGCGTGTCGCCAATTTTTGAGAAACCATCAGGGGCTTTTCAGCCCCCTTTGGGACTTTAATTAGTGATCCAGCCCAATATAGGGGTGAAGTATCGGGGCAAGTTTCAGCAATTAGACGTTACCGCGAGATAAGTGTATATTGAGTAAAACACCATAAATATCAGTAAATTGAGATTTTAAAATGCAACGTAAATACACCCTCCTTACCTTAATCCTGGCGGGGTTAATTATTACCCTTAATTGGCATGAGCAAATTACTGATTATGTGCAAAATAGGCTACATCCAAAACCCAAACAGCTTTGGTTTTGCCCATCCCCTGATCAGGTAGCAGCGAATCAATCAAATCCCGGTGCTTTTAGCATCAATGGAATGGATTGGGTCGTTGATTTCCATGGTTGGCCAGCTCCCGAAAAAATAGGTTTTATGCAAGCATTAATCAGTGAAGATAACAATGTGACTTGCTATTACAAATGGAATAACCCTAAAGAGCCAGGGACTAATTTGTGGATGACTGTTAAATTATCTCCAGTAGTTACTGAGAAAATTCGCTCTTATGGCTCTTATTGGCAACAAGATAATAAGACTGCAAATATTTGCTCTGCTGGAATTAATGCCTGTGCTTTTGAGGTGCTCTTGAAATAAGATAATCGCATAGGCTTATGCTTAGTCCATAGCCGTCAAGCCACTGGAATTCTGACTAAAAACCCAGCCTACATTCTAGTACCCGCTATGGCTCATGAAGACATATATAAACATAGTGTCCCCAAATAATTCCCTCTCTCATCTTTTTGTGCTAAAAATAAATTCTTAACGTGTAATGAAGGAAGCTTTATGAGCCTAACGGATGAGATGGTCCTTGAGTATTTAAAAAAAACAAACCCTTTAACAGCAATTGATAATCACGATGTTAAAGATGAATATGCATGTAAAACTGGACAAATGCCGCTGACGATAGGCGTGAGTAAAGACTTAATTGATGGGATGGTTAACCGAGATAGCGAGGAAGGAGAATTAAGTGAACAGGAGATTAATGCCTTAATACGGTTACGAGATGCTCTAGAGAGCCTACCTACTTCCTTGAGTTTTCAATCTCTTTATTCGGTGGTTACCGGAGTAGATAGCATACAAAAAGAGCTCCTTGAGTCTGTTAATAATTATCTAAATAATATTCAAGAACTTAATGAACATAAATTGTTATTAAAAGCCGTTGTACTGGTTCTTAAAATTTTAGAATATGATTTAAGCAAAAATCCTGGGCCGATTACTAGGGGTTATGGATTTTTCACGGTGGAAATTTTGTCGGACGAAAAAAGAATAGAAAATCATTCCATAGTGAAAGAACTCTTGGGTAGAATCATCGAACAATTTAATAAACACTATGAGGAAAATCCAGCGCCCATGGCAAATGTATGTTAAAGATGCCGTATCAGTATTGTGTGTATTTTTTGAACCAAATAAAAACGGGCTTCATTGCGAAGAACGTAGGTGACGAAGCAACTCACTTCTCGATGCTGGATTCGTATGCTGTTCCCGTATTACAACAGCGTAATACGGGGAATTATCTCATTATTTCTTCCGCGATGCCGCTACTTTAAAACTAACAATTACCTCATCCTTAACTGTATCGGTACTCGCCCACTCACCTGAGCCCACACCAAAAGCACTGCGTTTAATTATTGTTGAGCCTTCCACAACCCCATGATCTTTTGGGGACTCTACTGCAGTAAACTTCAAAACTACAGGCTGAGATTTATTTTTAATTGTTAAAACACCAGTGGCTGTATAATGTTGCTCATCGATTTTATTAATTTTGTTTGATTTAAACTCCGCAGTTGGAAATGCCTTAACGTCAAACCATTCCGGAGTGATCAATATATTTGCTAAATCCGCATAAGAAACAGAAAGTGAATCCATATTTATAATAAAATCGAGCGTAGCACTTTCGGGTTTTGCTGGATCAACCTGGATCGTTCCTTTAAATGACTTAAATGCCCCGGTTACAGGTGCATTATTTTGCGTTCCCGTAAAACTAATGCTGCTTTCTGCTGGAATAATATCCCATTGAGGTATTGAGTCCGCATAAACACTAGAACAAAAAGATAAGATTAAAAATAAAAACCGTTGACTTAACTTCATCGTAACATCCTCCGTAATATGTCATCCTTATTAATAAAATGGTGTTTTAATGCTGCAGCAGCATGCAAGCAAATCGCAGCAATCAGCGCATAACCTAGCCATTGGTGCATCCACTCAAATAATACGAGTTTATGTTGGTCCGGGGCTATAAGATTAGGTAACGAAAACAAACCAAAAAAAGAAGCGGGCAAGCCTGCTGCTGAGGTAATTAACCAACCCGTAATAGGCATCGCAAACATAAACCCATAAAAAATCCAATGCATGCTGCGCGCCGCGATTTTCTCTAGCCAAGGTAATGCCAATTCTGGGGTCGTATTACTTAAACGCCAAATGAGGCGGAACAAGGCAATAAATAGAACTAAGAATCCATACTCCTTATGCCATCCATAAAGCTTTAATTTTTCCAGACTAATAGGGAGGGTCACCATGTATAAACCCAGTGCTAATAAGCCTATGATTAATACCGCGATAATCCAATGGAGCAAAATAGCAATAATACCAAAATGAGTTGTGCTATTTTTAATTTGCATTGTAACTCCTTAGGTTAAGGAAGTTTGGAAGTTGGCTGAGCCCTCACTATCAAGGCATTATCATTCCAGCGCAGGCGGGAATCTCTCTCCATATGTGGTATCGAACCACACAAGATAATGGATCCTCGCATGCACGGGATGACAGATACTTGTATACGAATACACTACCAACAGATAAAAACTACCCTGCCTTTTTATCCTGATAAGCTTCCGCATTAATATTTAGCTCAACTTCATCCCCAAGAGCAGGTAATAACGTATTGATTCCAAAATCAGAGCGTTTAATCGTTGCGGTTGCAGTAAATCCTGCCGTCATTTTATTATTGACAGGATTCATGCCGGCTTTATTAAAGATCACGTGCAACACCACCGGTTTACTTACACCGTGTAGAGTTAATACACCGCTAACATCAGCTTTATTTTCACCGGTTACTTTAACTTTGTCACTGACAAACGTTGCCTTAGGAAAATGATCAACATCAAAAAATAACTTACTTTTTAAATGCTTATCTAATTCAGGTATACCAGTAACAATATCGGCAACATTAATATTCGCCACAACTTTGCTATTCTCAGGGTGCTCTTTATCAATAACAAGCTGTCCTGTTGCATACCATTTGCCTGTTTGCGTTGAAAACCCCAAATGTTTAATGTTCCATGCAATATAGGTATGATGGTTATCGAGGATAAGGGTCTCTGGCTCCGCTTGCAGCGTAGCAGAGAAGGTAATTAAACTAATAAATAATAAACCCCAATGGGCAATCCGTTGTTTCATATTTATGTCCTTATTCTGATTTAAGATTTCCGCCTACAATTTTTTCACAAAGCCCTTTGGGCATAAAAAGAAAAGCATCTTTTTGCTGATCTTTAGTTGCTGAGCCAGCACATGATGCAGTAGCCGTAGAACAATCATTCATACCCATTTTAGCAATGCCATAACATTTTTCCATTGCGGGGGCTTCATTGCCATCTGTTGCGTTTGCACTATGAGCAGCAAGAACTAAAAATGCGGTCATAACTGAATGTACAAGCCTATCCTTGGTCAACATAAATCACCTCTAAGCTATTGATAGTCGCGAATATATTATTTGAAAATAAGAAAAACAACAACTAGGACATCAAGTGGTTTTATTTGAACAAAGAGAAAATGGTGTACCTTCACAGGTATCATTGTGAGAAATATAGTGACAAAGCAACCCAAGAGTTCGAAACACAGCCCCCTGGGTTGCTTCACTGCGTTCGCAATGACGAGGGCGGAGCTTAATTAAGGAATAGAATTTGGGATATTAATTTATACCCCGTCATTGCGAGGAGCGTAGCGACGAGGCAACACAGGAGTTCGAAGTACAGCATCTGGATTGTTTCACATTGTTGGCAATGACAGCCGTTTTTTTATTTACATAAATTGATTACAGCTATAAATTAACTTCAGAAAAAGTGCCTGTAAATGGCAATGTTGCTAAAAGAGGAATATCAAGCAACGAAGTTAATGTCTCTATATTTGCGGATAAGGCTAACATCTCTGAGTCAATGCAATTCGCAATCCATCCAGCACATTCTATCTTGTGTGCTTTTAAGGCCGTTGCAGTTAACAGAGCATGATTGATGCATCCCAGCTTCATTCCCACTACTAAAATTACAGGAAATTGAGTGATTTTTAAAAAATCTATCCACGTTTCATTATCATTTAGCGGAACCATTAGGCCCCCCGCTCCTTCAATAAATAATCGCTCAATGCCTGCTAATTGTAAGTTAAGGCAATAATCCGCAATCTCGGTTACTGATAAAGAGCATCCCTCTTCTTTAGCCGCAAGATGAGGAGAAACAGGTAACTTAAAGCGCCAAGGATTAATTACATCCAAACTTAAATGACTATGTTTCTGTAACGCCAAAGCGTCCGTACTCACTTGCTGGTTATCCTGCTCGAAACAACCGCTCGCAATAGGTTTAATGGCGGCAGACTTTGAAAAATACTGTATCAAATTTGCGGTAACATAGGTTTTCCCACAATCAGTATCCGTTCCTGTAATAAAATATCGCCTCATTTAATAAATCCTCGGAGCTCATTAAGAAATAAATCTGGATGTGATAAAAAAGGCATATGCGCTGCACGGTTGAAAAACACGTAATTAAAGTCTGGGTAAAGTTCTTGCATCACTCTCATTGTCTTAACGGGAACAATAGGATCCAGGCGGCCAAACATATAGCATGCGGGACGGTCAAACTGCGTCATTTGCTCGCGAAAATCCCAAGTATCCAAGATTTCCAGTCCAGATGCTAAGCCTTCTTCAGTCGGTAAACACCCCAACTCCATCTTGAGTTTAGTTCTACTGGCTTGTAACTCAATAAATTCCTTCAATGTGTTCTGTGGGTCTTGTGATAATTTACGATAAAACTCAGCAAATACTTCTCGAGCAACACCAGGCCAGGAGTCATCTAGCAAAAAGCGTGGTGAGGAACAGATATTCATTAAATGAGTCACCCGCTGCGGAACATCTAAAGCCAGGCGTGTGCCATATAATCCTCCCATAGACCAGCCAACAACAGCAAAATACTCGGGTAATTGGGCTAATAAGCTTGTTTTAAAAGCAGCCCAATCCATCATTGGGCTTTGTCCAAAGCCTGGTAAGTCAACGAGAATAAGTTGATAAGTTGACTGTAACTCCGACACTAAGGTCATCCAAATGTGCTGGTCAAAACCCCAGCCATGGAAAAAAACCAATGGAAATTCAGAGCCGTATTTATTGAGATGTATGTTCATAAATCGCATTTAACTTATTAAATAAACTATTAATCTGCTCTGGAGTATGCTCATAATTCAAAATAATGCGTAATCCAGTTTCTTTTTTACCCACGGTTGGTTTACGAATCGCCAGGCAACTGATGCCTTGCTTTTTGAGCTCTTGAGTATAGTGCAAGGCCAAATGCGGGCATCCCAAACGCAGTTGCTGAATTGGTGTCGATGAATCAGCCCAATCGAAAGGTGAGGATTGAATGTGCTCACGAAACAAGCTGACCAAGTGCTTCAGTTTTAAGCGCCGTTCATCCGCAGCAACCACTACATCTAAAGTGGTTAATAACCCATAACATAATGCGGGGCTAATTGCTGTTGAATAAATTAATGAACGGCCTGCTTGCAATAACGCTGCGATCCAATCATGCGCCCCGGCTATTAT
The DNA here is from genome assembly GCA_031291095.1 of Legionella sp. Taxonomy (GTDB): domain Bacteria; phylum Pseudomonadota; class Gammaproteobacteria; order Legionellales; family Legionellaceae; genus Legionella. Next base: position 12,807 of record JARLJR010000016.1, read on the forward strand.
AGCCCCTTGTGACGCAAATGATTTTCCAAAAGGAATAACGCGTAAAGGGACCTCTTGTTGTGTTAGTCCGTGATAGGCAACAGCCCCCCTGCCTTGCTCACCAATAACACCAAAAGAATGAGCTTCATCGACCAATAGCTCAGTTTGGTTTGCCGCGCATAAAGCAGAGATAGACGATAATGGTGCTATTTGCCCACTCATACTGAAAATACCCTCAGTAATTAATGCAGAATTTGATGAGTTCTGCGGTAACTTGCGTGTTAAGTCCGCCAGATCATTATGAAAATAACGCGTAAAATTAACTTGTGACAAAGCTAAGCCATCATACGCCGACGCGTGTAATTCTTTATCAACAAAACAATGAGCCTTTAATCGACCAAGCAATGCCATCATGGCAAGATTTGCCGCGTAGCCTGAAGAAAATAAAATGCATTCATCTACAGCTAATAATTTAGCGAAAGCCTGCTCCAGCGCACAATGGTTTTTATGGTAACCACTAAGAAGCATCGAGGCGCCACTACCGCTAGGATAACGAGAATATCCTTGTTGATAGGCAGCAGAAATACGCTCGTCCGTAGTCAATGATAAATAGTCATTACTGTCAAAATGAATTAATGACGAGTTATCCGATTTAAGTACGGTTCGCTGTCTCAATAAGCCTTGTTCTTTAAGCTGATTCGTATAGCTTGTTATTTTTTCGTTTAAGGACATTATTGCTCTTTATAATTCCCGCAACGGCGGGCTACGTTTGATTTAAAGTCCGTTCACTAATGGGCACACGTCATCCCTCGCTGTACGCGGGGATGACGTGTCATTTAAGCTTCAACGAGCTCGGTTAAGCCTAATTTATTAAATAGCACCTTATCTTTAGCGCGTTGTGGGTTATCTTCCGTTAATAACTTATCACCAATAAACACTGAGTTTGCGCCCGCAAAATAACAAAGAGCCTGTAACTCATCGCTCATCTCGGTGCGTCCTGCAGTTAAACGAATAGCACTTTTAGGCATTAATATGCGTGCGGTAGCAATGGTGCGCACTAACTCAATACCCTCAACAGGTTGAGCCTTCGCCAATGGTGTTCCTTCAACTGGGATCAGACGATTAATTGGAACGCTTTCTGGTGGCGTATCCATATTGGCTAAAGTTAATAAAAATTCAATACGATCCTCTCGGGTTTCACCTAAGCCTAAAATTCCACCGCAACAAACATTAATACCCGCTTCACGTACATTATCTAAAGTGTCTAAACGCTCGCTAAATTTACGAGTAGTAACTACTTTTTCATAATAAGAAGGAGACGTATCAATATTGTGGTTGTAGTAATCCAGGCCCGCTTTTTTTAAGCACGTTGCTTGTTCTTTATTCAGCATACCTAAGGTCATACATGTTTCTAAGCCTAAGGCTTTAACTCCTGCAATCATTTCTTGTAATTGAGGCATTACTTTATCTGGAGGACAACGCCAGGCAGCACCCATGCAAAAACGTTTCGCACCACCATCTTTTGCTTCTTGTGCACTTTTTAGCACCGCATCAACCGTCATTAATTTTTCTTTTTCTACATGCGTCTGATGATGGCCACTTTGTGAGCAATAGCCACAATCTTCTGGGCAAGCCCCTGTTTTGATACTAAGTAAGGTAGCAAACTGCAAAGCATTTGCATCATGGTTTTCTCTATGGATCCCATGTGCTTGATTTAATAAATCATTAAATGACTGCTCATAGAGCGCAGTAATTTCAGATGTTGACCATTTTTTTTTATTTTGAGTCACAATTAACCCCTATTATTTGTCATAAAGGACATGATAAAGTGGCGCACCGTCTTGTCAACCAAAATTTTAAAAATGGTCAACATAGAACAATTAATTCATCGCGATTTAAAACATGTTTGGCATCCTTGTGCACAAATGAAAGATTTTGAAGCAATTCCTCCGCTTGTTGTTGAGCGCGCCCAAGGAAGTTACCTTTATACAAATAAAGGACAGCTTATCGATGGAATTTCCAGCTGGTGGTGTAAATCTTTAGGTCATGGGCATCCGGCAATAATAGAGGCAATTACAAATCAGCTGCATCGCTTCGAGCATGTCATTGCAGCAAATACCACCCATCCCGCTTTAGTTGAACTGGCTGAAGAATTAGCACAAGTCACCCAAAAGCAACATATTTTCTTTGGAAGCGATGGTTCAAGTGCGGTTGAAATTGCCTTAAAACTGACAATTCATGCAAATCAAATCAAAGACTTAAGCCATAAAAAGCAATTTATTGCTCTGAAAAATGGCTATCACGGTGAAACCCTTGCCACAATGGGAACAAGTGATTTGGGTCTCTATAAAGCACCTTACGAAGCCTACGGTGTTCCCTGTCATTTTCTTGAACATATTCCTTATGTCTCGGGAAAAAATGATCCATTATGGGATAATTGTGACGAATATTGGTGTGCAACAGAAAAGCAGTTAAATGCCCTTGCCGAGAAAACCTGCGCGATTATTTTTGAGCCCATAGTACAAGGGGCTGGCGGAATGTTGTGTTATAGCCCTGACTTTCTAAAAAAGCTGTCTCTATGGGCCAAGGCAAACAATGTTTATCTTATTGCTGATGAAATCATGACCGGACTTTGCCGAACTGGTGAGTGGTTGGCTTGTGATCATGCGGGCATTCAACCCGACTTGATTTGCTTATCTAAAGGCTTAACATCGGGTTCAGTTCCACTGAGCTGTGTGATGATTGATAACGACATTTTTGAACTTTTTTATAATGACTACTCCAGTGGCAATTCATTTCTGCATTCACATACGTATAGTGGCCATTCATTAGCTGTCTGCGCTGCGTTAGCCACCATAAAAACCATGCATTCAGAGCAAATTATTCACCAAGCTCGTTCGCTTGGCGATTATATGTTTTCCTGTATGCAAGAAATTGCTCAACTATCAGGTAAATTAACCAATGTCCGTGGTGTTGGTGCTCTTGTTGCGGCAGATTTAGAAATAACAACGCCATCAAGTCGTATAGGAAATAAAATATATCAGCAGGCATTAGAGCATGGTGCATTAATACGCCCTATTGGAACTACCCTTTATTGGCTTCCTCCTTTAAATACGAATAAAGATATTATTGGGAATTTAGCAGAAATCACACTAAACTCTATAAAGGATGCCTATGCATAAAACATAATATTATGGACCAATTGCAGCACCCCTTTTTACACTATATTTATAGGCAGTTTACTGTGTTTTGGGGGATTCTTACTCTGACGATTCTTTGTTTCTGCTCCTACATTATGTGGCAGAACTATATTGCTAAGGCATACACTCAAGTATCGCAAGCAGCCCATAATTCAGCATATAATCTTGATAATTTAATAAATGACGCCTTTTCTCGCCTGCAGACCTTACCCATTTTTAAAAAGGCTAATTTAGATTGTAAAGAAGATCTTTTACCTTATTTAGATTATATAAATACTACTCATCCTAAAATTTTAGCCATCGCGATTAAGGACACCGACCATGATCTTATTTGCTCCACCTTACCTTACAATAAGAGTTTTCTTTTAGATGGAGATATCCCGTCACAAACCATAGCAGGCCCTCTAGATCTGCCAACTTATAATTTTCCGATCTATTCATTAAAAAAGAACATTGGCCATTACCAAATAGAGTTAATTTTTATAGCGTCCATGCTTGAAGATTTACTCAAACCAAAAGGACAGGATAATTACACGATCATTTTATATAACGAGAATAATAAAGAAAGTTTGCTTAAAATTGCTTCTAAAGCAGAACAATCACTGATATATAACCCAGTCGTAAATTCCAGGTTTCCTTTAATTGTTAAACCAATTGTTGCTAGCGTAAACCTCCATAACATTAAGGGGGTCGCTGTAAAATTAATTTACTCGCCTCAAGTTCTATTTAGCAATTTACGAAACAACCAAATTCTACTTACTCTTGATATTTTAATCTTGTCGGTTTTTTCATATTATTTATTAAAAAATTGGATTCGTGTACGCACCTCGTTAAAATGGTCGATAAGAAAAGCCATCAAACGTCGACAGTTTTATCCAGTCTATCAACCACTTTTTAATGTTGAACTGAATCAATATTCCGGTGTAGAGGTCCTGTTAAGATGGAAGACTAAGCACGGCGAAATTATTATGCCAGATTCATTCATAATGGAAGCGGAGGAGACTGGGTTAATTATCCCCATTACTTTGCAAGTTGCTGAAATTACGTTTAAAGAGACCCAAGATATTTTAAAATCCAACCCCTTATTTCATTTATCCATCAACATTTGCGCCGCTCATTTTACTCAGCCCGATTTTTTTGATAAGTTTTATCAATTACTTAATGACTATTCAATTGCCTCGACGCAGATTTTACTTGAAATAACCGAACGTAACTTACTCGATGAGCATAATGATATTTACCTACAAAGGATGCAAGAATTACGTAATAAAGGATTTTCATTAGCTATTGATGATTATGGTACAGGTCACGCAAGCTTAAGTTATCTACAACATTTTCCGTTCAGCTATTTGAAAATAGATAAAATATATGTTCAGGCCATTGGCACCAAAGCCATTACCGAATTACTCAACGATGCAATCATTGATTTGGCTAAAAAAATAAATCTAATTATTATTGCTGAAGGTGTTGAAACTCAAGAGCAAGTAAATTATTTGCTTAAAAATGAAGTACAATTATTGCAAGGATGGTATTTTTCAAAAGCTCTATCCATTGAGCCATTAAAAATCCTGCTTCAGGGAGAAAAGAAATGAATTGTTATGTACGCCTCTGTTTTTTATTTTTACTTGGCTTTTCTGTTTCAGCATTTGCACAGTTGCCGTTGAATGGAAACTTTTGGCAATGTACTACCTATGATGCAAGTGGCAAACCATGGATTGCTGCGAGTGCTTATCGAAAGGTCGCCGTAAATTTTGCGTTTGACATGTGTAAAAAAGGAAGCACAGTCCCTGCTACGTGTAAGACAAAAAGAAATAGTTGTGAACGCTTCGTTCAGGGAGTAAGTGTTGAGCCCCTGTGGGTGTGCTCCGCTTTAGATCGCACCGCGATTGTTTGGCGCAGCAATCCTTATCCACGACGCGATGATGCGGCATTAGCAGCCAGAGATTTTTGTCGTCAAAAAAGTACGGTACCAGGAACCTGCTATATCAATTTAATTACTTGTGTTAATAAAAATGGGTTAGATTAATGGTGTATTGTGTGGGTTTAACCGGTGGAATTGCAAGTGGCAAGAGTGCTGCTGCAGAGGTATTTTCAGACTTAGGTATACAGGTTGTCAACGCAGATAACATATCACGCTCCCTTACCATGCAGGGCCAAGATGCCTATACTCAAATTGTCGCACATTATGGTGCTGAAATTTTAAATGAACATAACGAACTTAATCGTAAGGCATTAAGAGCAATTATCTTCAGCGATCCCAAAGAGCGCTCTTGGCTTGAGCAGCTCTTACATCCCCTCATTCGTCAAAAAATCAAAGAACAAGTTGACTTAACCACTACTCCATATTGCATTATAGAAATTCCTTTGCTAATTGATAAAAAAACCTACCCATATATTAACCGTGTTTTATTAATTCAGGCACCTACGCAGATACAAATAGAACGTCTTATGCACCGCGATAATTGCAATCAAAAACAAGCCTTATCAATTTTAGCTGCACAACCTGATGCGAGGCTACGGTTAAAAAATGCAGATGATATTGTTGTTAATGATGCAGGAGCAGATAAATTAAAAGCAGCGATTATTGCCCTACATCATCAATACCTCCTGAAAACGTAGTATGTACGTCATCCTGAATGAAGTGAAGGTGTTCGAGATGACGTGCAATGAAATCAACATTGCTTTTTATTTTTCATCATCGCAAAAAACTTAATTAAATCATCCAGATCATTTTCAGATAAGGATATGGGATCAGAACCACTCATCCTGCCCTTAGGCAAAACACGTATGGATTTAGGCTCACGAATAAACTTCTTCAGCACCACACGGTCGGGATAATACTCCCATGGGTTTTTAGAGCAATTTAAATCAGGACCAATCTTACTTTTTCCAATATGATTCATCGCATGGCATCCTTCACAATGACTAATATATATCTTATGACCATTAATAACCGATTTATCTGTGGTCTTAGGTGCTGGAAGCAAGTCTTTATAATCATGACCGTTCATTATTTTTATAGCAACAACACTCCATGCCCAATATTCATTAGAGATGTAAGATCGTTCAGGATAAAGCCAAATAACTTCATAAGGTCCTGCCGTAGTTCCAGTATGATTATCAATCACTGGCCATTTAGATTCAGGTTCTATTGCCAGCATCCCGATGGATGACTGCTTACCACAAGCCATAATTTTCTGCGCCGGCACGTAGACATGAAAATCATCTTTGGAAATGAGCTCAATAACTTTATTGCCCTGAGCAACATAGGGTTTAAGGAGTTTACATAAGGGTATTCCTTTGTGAGACATTATTTGATTAGGATAGGCGCGGTCATTGTTAATTGTTACCGGAGTGAGTGCAGGATGAGCAAGCAGAGCCCCTCGGTCTAAAATAATTGTTTCATCTGGGGTTATAATACGTAATTGAGATTCTTGCTTTGTATAGGCTACAGATGTAAGACAAATACAGGTGATTAATAAAATATATTTCAATCCGTTCACATAAACTCCTTGGCTTTATTTATGGCAGCGTTACAAAAAACTGTTTTGCTGTCAATAAGGGAAAACCCGGGGCATTTTTACCAAGCAAGTATAAATGTATGTAAATATTCCCTGGAATTATTTTAGCTAGATAGGCTATGATTATTGAATAAGATCAAAGGCATGGGCGGGTAATGAAGCTAGTTACGTTGAATTTATGGGGAGGCCATTTAAGAATCCCCTTATTAAAATTTATAAACCATCATAAGGATGTGGATATTTTTTGCCTGCAAGAAGTCTATCACGAGGCGCATCGCGTTATATCTCGTCAAGAACGAGAGTTAAGTTTGAATATTTTCTCAGATCTGCAAAAATTACTTCCCGAACATTATGCCATTTTTAAACCCGCAGTCGATAACGTTTATGGTATAGCCATGTTATTAAGAAAGAATATTGATATTCTAAGTGAAGGTGAAATTAATATTCACCAGAAAAAATATCACCCAGGAATTGGCGAGAATCATTCACGGAACATGCAATGGGTTGAATGTGAATCAAATAATCAAATCTATTCGATTTTAAATGTGCATGGGCTTTGGAATGGTCGGGGGAAAAGCGATACCCCAGATCGAATCGCACAATCCCTGCGTATTCGTCATTTTATGGATACAATTAATACGCCTAAAATATTATGCGGGGATTTTAATTTAAGACCCAACACACAAAGCATGCATATTATTGAAGAAGGCATGACGAATCTTATTACCGTTAATAATGTACGTTCTACACGTACCAGTTATTATAAAAAAAGTGAAAAATTTGCGGACTACATACTGACTTCGCCGGAAATAAAGATTAATCAATTCGCAGTCATGAGTGAAGAGGTCTCAGATCATGCCGCTTTGTATCTTGATTTTAACTAATCTGGCCTTGAGGTCCCCCATGGCTCGAAATGAAACCCGCAAAATATCGAGGGCCCATTGTTATTCATTCATATAGCTTTTTGTTTCCTCGTTTCGTGTATCATAAAATGTTTTCCTGGAAAATTTATCCTTAATGTTGCATATGAAAAGTAAGTTCTTCTGAATCAGATTGGGTTGTTTGGGGTGGTAATTGAAACAAAGTGTCTTGGGAGCTGCTCCACAGTGCTCTCTGTGCCGTAGTTTGCACTCGTTCTATTAATATCTCACGAAAAATTGCTTCCTCTAGTTCCTTACTTTTTGATTGGATGGATTTAATATCATCCTTAAATTTATTGTGAATAACGGTTTTGAGTAATTTTAAAATGGAATATCGTGCGTGACCATCTTGATAAGACCTCTCTAAGACATTGAAGTTAACTAAAACATCAATCTCTGACATGTCATCGTCGGAATGGCCTGGTAAGGAGCTCACATCACCTAACTTTAACGTCTTAAGTAATTTTTTAAGGATTGATTCTTCGAATTCATCTAACGACCAATATGTTATCATATTTAGTAATAAAAGTGCGATTGGGCTTTCCTGGGAAATCAATGCAAAGGTCTTTTCAAATGCATTTTGTATGGTTAAATTTTCCATTCCTTTATGCTCAAATATCTCTTGAGGAATCCCTCTATCAGAGAGCTCAAAATACTCAGCAGCATTTAAATAATTCATGAATACCCAACTTGAAACATGAACCAACGCTAGCGGTAAACAACTAAACTGATGGCTTATTTTCTCAATATTTACTTTATCAAAACCCCTGGAAAATTCTCCGCCATTTATAAAGGGTTCTATAAATTGAACAGACTCCTCTAAAGTAAAGGGTTTAACAATTAATGTATTAGAAAAATCATTTCTCGGTGTAGTTAATACAACATGTGCATGGGCAGGAGGACTAAGCTCATTAATTAAAGAAAAATCAAGGATATCATCATAAATAATTAAAACAGATGGGCTGATTTTTAGCCAATCATTAATCAAATTAATACATGTTTGATGTGTTTCTTCTGCATTGAAGGTCAATCTCAGTTGTCTAATTAATTCATAGAATTGTTGATGGAGGCTGCCTCGTGATTGTGCTGTAAACCAAAGCACATGCTGGTATTCATGATGATGTTGGTGGATGTATTGCAAGACCAGTTGTGTTTTACCTACCCCACTTAAACCACTACATGCCAAGACATTGGGTAATTCAGAGTCCTTTAACTGGCTGTTTATTGTTTTTAATAAATCAAGACGCACTGTAAAATGTTTCCAATAATACAAATCTCTAGGCACATTAAAAAACCTCAATAAAAGATTCTTTACTGTTTTTTGGGGTGCAACAGGTACTTGGCTTTCTGCAATTGGTCGCGGTTTTAACGTATTTAATAATTGCTCCAAACTGGCGGTAGAATATTTTATAATTTCCTTCTCAAAATGATTTTGAGTGTGTTCAATGGCCGGTATGATGAATTGATTATTTTTATGTAGCAATTTAATAAAAGTGAAGAAGAATGCCTGCATATTCTTAATGGAATAATATGCAGGATTATTCAACCATTCAATAAATGGTTGGTTATCGATATCTTGAAAATAAAGTACACTTATTTTGCTGTCACTCTTCTTGGGTATTATATTGAATTCCTCTTGGAGTAAATCAACTGGTTCATCGCCTGGAATCAGTACAATATGGTCCCACTGATGGTTTGCAATATCTTCCAACGGAGCTGTTTCGCCTATTTGTTTGCTTACATTTAGAGCTACTTTGACACCAGATAATCTTAAATAATTCTGCAGTGTATAGGCTTGCTCGGCATGACTGGGGGAATAGCAAATGCAGCATTTGGGTTGAGGATATTTATTGTCATCAATAGCAAGCCCTAAATCTTGAATAAGCGTTGTAATAAACCATTCAGTAAACGTATTTTTTAATTTAATTAATAACAGGTCATCGTTAATAGAAAACAAGTTTATGAGCTCAAGTTGGGTAGTTTTTATAAACTGGATTGCTTTGTCATTGAGGGATGAATATTTTGAGTAATCAAAACTTGACTCCAAATCATTTTTTAATTGCAGCCAGGCAGCAGTTAAGTTTTGATCATTGAATGTGTCTCTTTTCGTCGAAAATACAATTAAATGTTTTTCAAGTTGCCGTTCTAAATCCCAGAGCAAATCCAAAGTATCATTAGCATCTAAACGACGAAAGAAACTAAATTTATACGTTAAATATTGGCCCATGCATATTCTTAAAAAGGTTATTTTTAAATTTTCAATGGATTGAAAAGGCATAAAGACCTCCGGAATTAAGTTTAATGTATGCTCTCCCCCTGCCAACATCCCACGGCTTGACCGCAGAACGTCGAATGTGAGTGAGCAGTTACAATTTTATGTTCTTTTATTGTACTAAAGTAAGGGGAGTGAAAATACCGTATTTTTTACGGTATAGAAGACAGGTACATGAGACGTAGGAAATGTCCTTAAGTAAGTACCCTTCGGGTCGAGCCCTCAGGGCTGGGCCTTGCGGCAGCCTAGTCTGAACCCATGTTTATCTAAAAAAAATCGAATGTAGCTCGATGCAACGCAGTGCAATCTGGAAGCCATGAACTCAGCGAATTCATTCAGGTTATTTAGAGACTACAGCTTAGGAATTAACTGCATCACTTCTCGATTCGCCTCAGGAAATTCATCAGGATTTAATTCGCTCAGTCGGACCCATTTCATCGCAAGCTGCCCTTCGATACATATAGGCCTTCCAGAAAATTGCGTGACTAGAAAAATAAACAATTGCACCGACCGCTCAGCATACTGATGATGCACTTCACCAAGAAACTCATGCTTAAGCACATCCAAACCAACTTCTTCCTTTATTTCTCGGATTAATGCCTGTTCGGCAAGTTCATTAGCTTCTAATTTACCACCGGGGAACTCCCAATACCCACCATGCGATGCATGAAGTGGGCGTTGGGTTACTAAGATACGCTGCTGTTCATCAATAATAATGGCTACAGCAACTTTAATCACGACAAACTACCATGACAAGATTTGTACTTTTTACCTGAACCACATGGACATGGATCATTTCGCCCTATTTTCTTTTCTTGACGTCTGAACGTCTGTGACTGTGGAGAACCACTTTCGTCATCGTTGAACAACTCACCATGATTTAAGCTCATTTTACTTACTTGATCCGCGCGACGCTGCTCTTCAACAGCATCTACATCAGCTTCACTTTGAATTTCAACTGACGAAAGAAGGCGAACCACATCGTATTTTAAGTTATCCAGCATGCTGGTAAACAAAGAAAACGCTTCTTTTTTATACTCTTGCTTCGGATCTTTCTGAGCATAACCACGTAAATGAATTCCTTGACGCAATTGATCCATTGCTGCCAAGTGTTCACGCCATTGGTTATCTAAAGTTTGTAAAATCACCGATTTTTCAAACTGCGACATCACCGGTCTGCCAGCCTGTTGTACTTTTACATCATAATGCGTTACGGCCAAATCAAGAATTTGCTCTTTGATTTGTTCAGGTTGAATATGGTGATCTTCTTCAATCCACTCAAGCAAAGGAGCTTTTAATTTAAACTCTTCAGATAAAACATCGCTTAATGCCTTAGGTTCCCATTGATCTTCTAAACTTTGTGGTGGAATATAAGTATCAACAAGGTTGTTGATTACTTCTTCGCGCATCATCGTTACGACTTCTTGAGTATCTTCCATTTCCATAATCGAAGCACGCTGGGTATAAATGACTTGTCGTTGATCATTCGCCACATTATCGTATTCCAACAACTGCTTTCTGACATCAAAGTGATGGCCTTCTAATTTGCGTTGAGCATTTTCAATCGCCTTAGTCACTAGACTGTGTTCGATTGGCTCTCCAGGCTTCATTCCCAAACGTTTCATCATGGATGCAACACGCTCTGAAGCAAAAATACGCATCAAATTATCTTCAAGCGATAAATAGAAACGGCTGCTGCCCACGTCACCTTGACGACCAGAACGACCACGTAGCTGATTATCAATACGGCGTGATTCATGACGCTCAGAACCAATAATTCTTAAACCGCCCGATGCAAGTACTTCTTCATGACGTTTTTGCCATACACGTTTCACGTCTTCTTTTTCTTCAGCAGTAGCGGCTTCCGCCAATTGTGCTAAATCAGCAGATAAGCTTCCGCCTAACACGATGTCAGTTCCGCGACCTGCCATATTCGTAGCAATGGTTACCGCTCCTGGACGCCCTGCTTCAGCAATAATTTGTGCTTCCTTTTCATGAAACTTAGCATTTAAGACTTGATGCTTAATCTTCGCTTTATTAAGCAGCTGGCTTAAGAACTCTGAAGCTTCAATTGACGCTGTACCAACAAGAACAGGTTGCTTACGTTCCACACAGGCACGCACGTCATCAATAACTGCTTGGAATTTATCTTCTTGATTTAAATAAACCAAATCAGCTTCATCTTTACGCATCATGGGTTTATTGGTTGGAATAACCACAACATCAAGGTTATAAATTTGTTGTAATTCATAAGCTTCTGTATCTGCTGTACCTGTCATTCCAGACAGCTTGTTGTACATACGGAAAAAGTTCTGGAAGGTAATGGATGCTAAAGTTTGGTTTTCATGCTGAATAGCAACGCCCTCTTTTGCTTCAACAGCCTGATGCAAGCCTTCAGACCATCTACGGCCGGGCATAGTACGTCCTGTGTGCTCATCAACAATAACTACTTGGTTATCACTAACAATATAATCGATATCACGATGGAACATAGAGTGTGCTTTTAACGCAGCATTAACATGGTGCATCAGCATAATATTGCTAGCGTGATACAGGCTCTCGCCTTGGTCCAGTAAGCCGGCTTTGAGCAATAACTCTTCAATATGTTGATGCCCAGCATCCGTTAAATGCGCCTGCTTTTGTTTTTCATCAATCGTATAATCGCCATCACCAACCTCTTCGCTTTCTTGCCTTTTCAGGTTAGGGATTAATTTATTAATTTTAATGTACAGCTCAGAACTGTCTTCAGCTGCACCGGAAATAATTAAAGGAGTACGCGCTTCATCAATCAGAATGGAGTCTACCTCATCCACGATAGCGAAATTAAGCTCTCGTTGTACTTTATCAGTTAAGCTAAAGGCCATATTATCGCGCAAGTAATCAAAACCGTATTCATTATTGGTTCCATACACGATGTCGCAACGATATGCTGCTTGCTTCTCACTATGTGACATATCTGGGTAAATTACCCCGATCGTCAATCCTAAAAATTCAAATATAGGACTCATCCACTGACTGTCACGCTTGGCCAGGTAATCGTTAACCGTTACCACATGTACGCCACGGCCAGTAATTGCATTTAAATAAGCGGGTAATGTTGCAACTAGGGTTTTACCTTCCCCAGTACGCATTTCGGCAATATTTCCTTCATGCAATACCATTCCACCGATTAATTGCACGTCAAAATGACGTAATCCCAAAGTACGTACAGATACTTCTCGGACCGTAGCAAAGGCTTCAGCTAATAACTCATCAAGGCTTTCTCCGTCATTAAAACGGGCTTTAAATTGTGCGGTTTTTCCTGCTAACTCGGCATCAGTCAGGGCTTGCATCTGTGATTCAAACGCATTAATAGCCACTACTGCCTTTTCCATACGCCGCAATGTACGCTCATTTCGGCTTCCAAACATTTTCTTGATCAACGTATTCAGCATGGCCTAAACAATCCTCTGAAGGTTTTATATAATAAATGTGTTAATGTACTAAAAATTAGAAGAAAATACTATGAATAACATCAGAGTCTACTGAGATTTCGCTTGTTATAGCCCAAATGGGGGGTTTTTCAGGCACAGAAACACGTCATCCCGAGCGAAAGCGAGGGACCTCCTCATTGTGGCACCCATCCCACATTCAGGAGATCCTTCGTCGTAAACTCCTCAGGATGACGTGCATACTGCAACAGCCTCTTCCATCGCTAATAAATATTGGTTTGTTTGCTCTAATAGGGATAAGTCTTTAGTTTGCAGCAGATGCATTAATATTTTTTTCCACTGACTGGCACCTGGCAAGCCAAAAGCCAAATTAAATATTGGTTTTACCAATAAACTTAGGGCCGTACCTTGATGATATTCCGCAAGCAAATAATCTTTATACTGGCTAAATAACTGACTGCGCAATAACATGGGGCTTTGTGGATAAAGTGCATGGTGTATGCTGGCTATGTGATAAGGGTTATCGCAAGCCAGGCGCCCTAACATTACACCATCTACATGCTCAAGATGTTCTTTGATTTCTGGGTAGCTTTTAATATTGCCATTGATGATCACGGGAATATGAGGAATTTCTTTTCTTATTTTATAGACAAAATCATAATTAACCGGAGGAATTGTGCGATTTTGTTTTGGACTTAGCCCATTAAGCCAGGCTTTTCGTGCGTGTACAATAATTTTTTGGCTGCCCGCATCAACCAATTGATGCACAAAATCACTAAAAAATTCATAACTGTCTTGATGATCAATACCAATTCTCGTTTTTGCAGTAACCGGTATTGTCACCGCATCGCGCATAGCTTTGATGCAATCAACCACCCGCTCTGGCTGAGTCATTAAACAAGCACCAAAATGCCCAGCTTTTACTTTATCACTTGGGCATCCCAAATTAATATTAACCTCATCATAGCCCTCTGCTTGCGCCAATTTAGCTGAGAGCGCTAAGGCTTGTGGATCAGAACCCCCAAGTTGTAACGCTAATGGATGTTCTTGTCCTTTAAATGGTAACGAGCGTTGAGGGTTATTTTGAATTGCGCCAGTAGTCTGCATTTCGGTATATAAAAGCGAATAGGGAGCCAGGATACGCATGAAAACGCGAAAATGACTGTAAGTCCAGTCGATCATGGGGGCAATTGCTAAAGATGAAAACAGTGTGTCCGATGTCATTGCAGGCTAGTAAAAAAAAAGAGGTGATTATACCCTATTATCGATTTTTGTACAAAAATATAGCCTTAGCGTAACCTAATTGCTTGCAACCAGGTTACGCCATAAGATAGCAGCAGCCATCATTGATTGGCCACATTCATCGCTTGAACCATCAACTGCAAACGCGATCTGCCCTGATAAAAATTAATATCCAGTTTATACGCCATATGAACAAACTTGGCGCGGTGATTTGGCCATGTATTTAAATCCACATTAAAAGCAATTGCATCAACTTGTTGTCCGCCTTGATTAGAAACCAAGGTCATTTTTAAATGATTCTTTCCAACAAGACGCTGATCTAAAACCTCAAAAATATTATCAAAAACAGGCTCAGAAAATTGCTGTCCCCAAGGTCCTGCTTGTTGAATTAATTGTGCTGTTTCTAAATTCATTTCATTCGGCGCTAATGGGCCATCAGTGAGTAACTCACCTTCACACTGAGATAGATCAAGATGCTTACCTACTTCAGCAACTAATGCGTCACGAAAAGCGCTCAAGGCCTGCGGGTGAATACTTAAACCAGCAGCCATTGCGTGGCCACCAAATTTAATGATAACTCCGGGATGGTCACGATCAATGGCTGCTAACACGTCACGAATATTCAAATCAGGTACTGAACGAGCAGAGCCTTTTAGCTCGCCGTCACTTACTTCCGCAAAAGCAATAACTGGACGGTGATAACGCTCTTTCATTCGTCCAGCCAAAATACCAATAACTCCTTGATGCCACGTTTTATCAAAAAGGCATAAAGCAATGGGTAAATGATTGCCTTTATAATCAGTATTCATGGACAGTTTGTCCAATGCCAACATGGCTTGTTCTTTCATTTCCGTTTCAATTTGCTTGCGTTCCTGATTTAATTCATCCAACTGCTGACTGTAATTTCTGGCTTGCTGAAAATCGGAAGAAATCAAACACTCGATTCCTAATGCCATATCATCAAGTCTTCCAGCCGCATTTAATCGAGGTGCAATAGCAAAACCCAAATCAGACTCTCGTAATCGCGAACATTCACGTCCAGCGATTTCAATCAAGGCTTTAATTCCATCTCGGCAATTTCCCTGGCGAATACGTGCCATCCCTTGATTCACCATAATTCGGTTGTTTTGATCCAAACCGACTACGTCAGCAACGGTACCTAAAGCAACCAAGTCGAGAAAACTTGCCATATTGGGCTCGGCAATTTGCATTTCGGCAAACCACCCCACATTCACCAAATGTCGACGTAAAGCGAGCATGACGTAAAAAATCACCCCAACTCCCGCAATCGACTTGCTGGGAAAAGCACAGCCTTTTTGATTGGGATTAACAATAGCACAAGCATCAGGGGTCTTATCTGCTGGCAAATGATGATCGGTAACTAGTACATCAATCCCTAATTGATTCGCTTTATCCACCCCTTCAAAACTGGCTATCCCATTATCCACCGTAATAATTAAACTTGGACGCCATTTATTCGCAACTTCCACAATTTGTGGTGTTAATCCATAACCAAATTCAAATCGATTGGGAACTAAATAATCAATGAACTGAGCCCCCATCGCGCGCAATGCTGTAACCGCAACAGCTGTTGATGTAGCCCCATCTGCATCAAAATCACCGATAATCAAAATGCGCTGTTGTTCGCGCAACGCCTTTTCCAAGCGTAAACAGGCGGCATCAATACCTTTTAATAAATTAAACGGGAGCAAAGTTTGTAATTGCTTATCCAACTGAGCGATATCAGTAATCCCTCGTGTTGCATAAATTCTCTTTAGTACTTCAGGTGTATTCGGTAAATTTAAAAGATGCTCAGGTTGAGCACGACGCTTAATTAGCATGAATCAATTTTCTCCATAAGCGAGTAAACCAGTTGTCGCAATGACTGCTGTATGCAGTATTATTCCAATACCATAGAACAGGTCGTTTTGTTAATTCTTCTTGATGTCGCTGACTGAGCATAGAATATTCACTAACCAATACGATCTCGTGTTCTTTGAGATTTACTTCAGGGCTGTATAAAGTAACGTTGGTGCTGCATTCTTTTGCGAAAGGCAAAAAAGCAGCATCGGCACAAATTGCACTTGTTTTGGGTTCTGTAAGTTTTGCATTGCCCCAAGGCCATAAGCCATTAGCAGAAGAGGAATTAGGCTTTGATGCAAAAAGCATTTGCGACTCAGTAACAAAGCGTTGCCAAAATAAGCTTTTGTCCAATTGCGCAAGCTCAGGCATCAATGATTTATTCACTAATTGATAGACTGGTTTTGCTTTGAGTGCGCGCTGTTTATGGTCTTGGAGAAGCCAAGTTTCCGCATCATGATAATGCAAAGTCATCCCATCTTCGGCAAAATAGTTGGCAAAGAAATCAAACCAAGGCTTAGTTTCGGACTCTTTTAGATCCAAGTCCTTTCCTACGGCCAAAATCAATGCATCATTATGGCTGGCCTGCCAATAAACCGGGCTAACAATTAACCAATCCCCATCAAGTTGATGAACTTTTCGTAGCAAATCACCCAAAGGGGGATCGGCTGGATCATAGCCAAGACAGCATAATAAATTAAGTAAAGCAGTTCCTTCTGAGTTTAAAGGTTTTACTCCTTCAGGAATAGAACTGCACTCAGAATTAATAACAAGGTGCATGTAATGTCTCTTACTAAAACGTTAAGCGCTTATTAATCCATCTCGGCGAAACATCGCTTTTAAATTCCGTAAAGCTTGGCGTGTGCGATCTTTATTTTCAATCAGTCCGAAACGAACAAAACCATCTCCTTGCTGACCAAAACCAATGCCTGGAGATACAGCTACTTGTGCTTCTTTAAGTAAGTATTTGCTAAACTCCAATGATCCCATGGATGCATAATGAGCAGGAATCGGCGCCCAGACAAACATCGTCGCTTTGGGTTTAGTGACTTCCCAACCGATTGCATTTAATCCCTCACACAGCACATCACGACGTTTCTCATAAAGGGATCTAATTTCCTCAACACAATCGTCAGAGCCTTCTAAAGCAGCAATTGCAGCAACTTGGATTGGAGTAAACGTACCATAATCTAAATAGGATTTAATGCGCGTTAATGCACCGACCAACTCCGTATTACCACAAGCAAAACCAACGCGCCAACCGGGCATATTGTATGACTTAGACATTGAATAGGTTTCTATAGCAATGTCTGTTGCTCCTGGTACTTGTAATATCGAGGGTGCTTTATATCCATCAAATACGATATCCGCATAAGCAATATCGTGAATAATCCAAATGCCATGCTTTTTACCTAATTCAATGACTTTCTCAAAAAATGGGTAATCAACACAATGAGTGCTTGGGTTTGCTGGAAAATTGATTACCAGTGCCTTAGGTTTTGGCCAACTACTATTAATAGTCTCTTCAACTGACTCTAAAAACTGCATTTCATCAATTAATGGAATTTGTTTTACGTTGGCACCAGCAATGATGAATCCATAGGTATGAATTGGGTAAGCAGGATCGGGAACTAATACGGTATCGCCAGGCCCACTAATCGCTAAGGCTAAATGTGCCAGGCCTTCTTTAGAACCAATGGTTGCTAAAATTTGAGTTTCACTATCTAAATGAACATCATAATTACGCTGATACCAGGAGGCCATTGCACGTCTTAATCGCGGTATTCCTTTAGACATAGAATAACGATGCGTATCTGGTCTTTGCACCACTTCAATCAGTTTGTTCACGATATGGGGTGGTGTGGGTTGATCTGGATTTCCCATGCCAAAATCAATAATATCTTCTCCGCGCACTCGTGCTTCCATTTTTAATTGGGTCATCGTATTAAAAACATAAGGTGGCAACCGTTTAATGCGGGGAAATTGACTCATAATATCGACCTCTGTAGTATACTCGTAGCCACTATAACTCAATGAATCATTGAAAACCATGAATATTAATTTAGAAGCAGCAGAAAAAAATGCGGTGCAAGCTTACAGTGAAAATCAAGTTCAAATTAATTCGATTGTTTATGCGCGAAGTCTAATTGTTTCTAGAGAAGAAGTCATCTCTGATCTGGTAATCCATGATATTCAAGCGATTGATGATCAGTATTTACAACAGTTACTTCAATTTAAGCCCGAAGTCGTTATTATCGGCCATGAACAAACCGGAAAATTCCCACCGATGTCCATTATCAGCACCCTATCGCAGCATCGAGTTGGTATTGAATGCATGTCAATTGGTGCCGCATCCAGAACATACAATGTCTTATTAAGCGAACAAAGAGCCGTTGTTGCAGGTTTTATTTTTTCTAATTAGTATGAAGTAAAACGTAGGCTGGGCTGTGAAGCCCAGCAAATCCAGCTACTCTCCCGATGCCGGGCTTGGCCGAGGGTGGACTACACCTGTCTTCTCGCTTCCAAAACATTAGGAATCTGCATTAACTTCGCCAAAAGCCGCGACAAACTACTTAAACCATCAATATCTACAGTCAAGGTAATAAACGTCATGTTTTCATGCTTATTACTGTGTGTTTGCAAGGCATAAACATGCGCTTTCTCATTCGCAAGTAATGAGGTCACATCTTTCAATAACTCGGAACGATTAAAGGCTTTAATCAAAATGTCCACGACATAATTTTCACGAGTAGCACTTCCCCAGGTTACCTGTAAAAAGCGTTGTTTTTGTCGTTCATTCGCATGAATAATGTTAGGACAATCCTGACGGTGCACGGAAACCCCTCGTCCAATAGTGATGTAACCAATCACAATGTCTCCAGGAACAGGCTGACAGCAACGTGCCATAAAGGTAAGTAAATTTCCTACGCCTTCAATACGTAGATCGCTTCCAGTTACCTCTGGCTTTCCTTGGGTTCTGACAAATTTATCAAGGTTAACTTCAGACGTTTGCGGAGGGGCAAGTTTATTAATAATCTGCCCAACTTTTATATCCCCACGCCCTAAATTAGCATAAAGATCATCAAGCTTTTTGAAATGCAGGGCATTAACTACCTCATTGAGCTTATCTGATTTAATCCCTAAGGATTTCAATTCTTTATCTAATAACTCTCGACCCTCTTGAAGATTGCGCTCATAATCTTGCATCTTAAACCAATGCAATACTTTGGCCTTTGCTCGAGAAGTTTTTAAATAATTTAAATGAGGGTTAATCCAATCGCGTGAAGGCTTAATTTGCTTACCGGTTAAAACCTCAACCTTATCCCCTGTTTTTAATTGATAAGTAAGCGGTACAATATGTCCATTAATACGCGCTCCTCGGCAACGGTGCCCTAAATCACTGTGCACATGATAAGCAAAATCAAGAGGAGTAACACCTTGTGGCAAATCTAAAACATCGCCATCTGGTGTAAATACATAAACACGGTCTTCCAAAAATTCGGTAGTCGTACTTTCAGGAACCCCTTTATTACTGGCCATCTCCTTATGCCATGCTAATACATCGCGCAGCCATTCTATCTTGCGCTCATGGCTCTCTTTATGAGTTACACCGCCTTCTTTGTATTTCCAATGCGCGGCCACACCCATTTCGGCCAAATCATGCATATGGAAGGTTCGAATTTGTACTTCAAAAACCCGCCCTTCCGGTCCTTCTACCGCTGTGTGTAATGACTGATATCCATTCTCCTTAGGATTAATAATATAATCATCAAACTCAGCTGGAATCTGCTTCCATAAGGTATGTACCATCCCCAATACTTCGTAGCATTGATGATCTGTTTCCATCAGAACGCGCACCGCGGTAGCATCGTATATTTCATCCAATGCTACATTCTTACGCGTCATCTTTTTATATATGCTATGAATATGCTTGGAACGGCCATACACTGCAAAATGTTCAACACCGCTGCTTTTGATCTGTTCATTTAATTGCGCAACGATGTCATTAACAAAACTATCGCGTTCCAGACGCTTCGCTTTTAATCCTTTGGCAATAGCCTTGTAATCATCAGGATGCAAATGACGAAATGCCAAATCTTCCATTTCCCATTTTATGGCCCCTATTCCCAAACGGTTTGCTAAGGGGGCATAAATTTCCATCGCTTCAGTAGCCAATTGGATGCATAACGCTTCGGGTAAATGAGTTGTTGCTCTAAGAATACATAAACGTTCAGCCAACTTAATCAAAACGACGCGTACATCATCGACCATTGCCAATAACATTTTACGAATGTTATCAATCTGATGCTTATTTTGCGGGTATTTATTCAAAGCTTGAAAACTATGCATCGCGCTCATGCGCTCAATACCTTTCACAAGCTTGGCAATATTGGGACCTAACTGCTCTTCTACATCATCAAGGGACAAATCCGAATAATGAACATTTTCGAAAATAATTGCCGCAGCCAATGTTTCTGGATCAACTTCAAGATCCGCAAGCAAATCGGCCATTTCCAATCCTTGTTGCAAGCAGGAATGCCCCGTTTCTGTAGCATGGTCCTGTCCTGACAATTGACTTAAAGCACAAGCACTACGGATGAGTTCAATACTGTCCAAATAACCTTTTGCACCAAGTTGATGTAACCATAAATTGACATCAATGCTGCCATCCGCAGCCAGGGGAACAGTATCTTTGACTCTAACCATGAGTATTATCCTTTTTCAAACAACGCAATTGACTCAACATGAGCAGTATGAGGAAACATATCCATCACACCTGCTTTAATCAAGACATAACCTTTTTGATTTACTAAAATATCAGTATCTCTTGCCAATGTTACGGGATTACACGATACATAGACAATACGTTCGGGATTTAAGGCATCAATTTGCTTTACAATTTCCAATGCCCCAGAGCGCGGGGGATCAATTAAAATCTTATTGCATGTTTGTTGCACTAATTTTTGCACCTCAAGAACATCATCTAAATTAGCGGCATAAAAGTCTACATTGCTCAGCTGATTTAATTTGGCATTCATATAGGCTCGTTCAACCATTGCTTCACTGCCTTCAACGCCCAATACCTTGGCACAAGATTTAGCCATAGGCAGCGAAAAATTACCTAGTCCACAAAATAAGTCTAGCACGACATCTGTACTTTTTAAGTCCATTAGTTGCAGTGCAAGCGCAACCATTGAGCGATTTAACTCTGAGTTCACTTGAGTAAAGTCAGTAGGATGAAATGAATAAGTTATTTGATAATCAGGTAAACTATAGGTTAAATAATCACTTGAGTTAGGTGGATAAAAACAATAAACGCTATCAGGGCCTGCTGGCTGTAAAAAAATCTTATAGTGATACTCTTCTGCAAATTGCTGAATCCGTAATTCATCAGCTGCAGTTAATGCCGATAAATTACGAAAGATAAGGCCAATCTCATTATCACCCGCTGCTACTTCAATCTGAGCAATGCAATATCTATCTTCCATAGAATTAATTAAATTTCTTAGGGGGATAATGTCTTGATCCAATCGTGCATTTAAAACAGGGCACTGGGTAATTTCAGCAATATAACGTGGGTTATTTCGTTCTCTAAACCCAACCATTGACGATTGCTTCTTATCAACATAACGCACGCTTAAACGCGCCTTATTTCGATAATTCCAATGATTAGCAACTAAGGGCGGCAATACGGTTTGGGGTTGGGTATGGCCATAACGCGCCAATAAATCAATTAATTGCTCTTGCTTAAAATGAATCTGCTCTTTTTCGCTTAAATGCTGCAATGAACAACCACCACACATCACATAATGTGGGCATTTAGGTTCTACACGCAAAGCAGAAGGTTCAATCACTGATAATAATTGCCCCTCATCAAAATCTTTTTTTACACGGGTATATTGAAATTCTACTGTTTCACCAGGCAATGCACCTTGAATAAATGTAGCTTTCCCATTAATACGAGCCACGCCTTTTCCATCATGACTTAAATTAACAATTTGAGTGGTTTGCGGTGTGCGATTGGGTTTAGAACGAGTTCTTCTCATGAATTTCTTCTCAACAAATGTGTTTTTTAATCAAGGAAATACAAGTTGCAAGGGTATCATATCCCCTTCCTATTTGTCATGATAATTTGGCGCTCACTAATTCATAGTGAATAATTAAATATCATTTATTTCATCCTGTTCTCTTAAAAGCAGGAATGTTAAATTTTGACACAAGCCAAAAACAGACTGATTAATCAAGTAATTCACAACACTATGCACAAGGTTATCCACAGATTTTGTGGATAAAACATAAATGCCTTAATCATAGGATAGAAGATAAAACCCGCATTACTAAAGGGTTCAAGCAAGAAATCGAATTCGATAATTCAGAAAAGACACGAAGAGAGCAGAAAAAGTTATCCACAGATTGTGGGTAGGAATGATCAGATTGCAGGTCGGACATGATAACAAAGAAAAAAATAAAAAACAGTCTTGACTTAGTATTTATAGTTAATTTTTTATTTAATGGGCTGCAAATTTCTATCAATTGCGATACTTGTTCGAATTCTTAAAACGTAGGCCGGACTGTCAAGCCCAGCCTACAAACGTTGCAGCGAAATCAGGGACCATGATTTTTGTTTTACAGGGAGACTTTCTCAACTTGGGGTAAATGAACTATTTAATTGCTCGGTCCCTTCCGCATATTTATTAGCAACTTTAAAGATCCCTCCCAGAGCCACAGAAACAACTTGCCCTTTTTTATCTAAAGCATTCTGCTTCTTAAACTCATCCATACTTAATCCAGTTTCTTTTTTAAAGTCTTCCGCAAAACTCGCTTTAACCATCCGTTGGTTTGAAATTTCAGTGATATAAGAAATATGCAGCTCCATTTGCGAATGAATCGCTTCAGGACACTCTTTTTTTATCTCCAAAGAAACAACCTTACCCGCTGTATCAACAAGCGCCATATCGTTAAAAGGTACTAGCTTCGCCAAATTAGGATAACGAGTCTCGAATTCGCTTCCATACAGCTCAATCATATATTGGGATTTAATCTTACGACTTATTTCGCCCAAACGTTCTAAATAATCAATATTATTTTTAGAAAAAACAAGACAGTCATTTTTAAAGCATTCATAGTGTGGAGCAATAAGTTCTGGCGACTTTTGCAAGGCTGCAGCTAATGTTGGCAAGATACATGCTAAGGATTTTTCATAAGAATAAATAATTCGTTCTTTCATACTCAATGGAGAATTCGCTTTTGCTAATTCTTCATGGCATTTAAACGCAACATCAATAACTTCTGTAATTACTGACCCTAATAATGCTTCATCGATTTGCTCACGGGTGCAATCTAATCCCGGGATAGTTAGCAAGGAAGTTACGAACTGAATACGAAACTTTTCCCACATACCGTAAGTCGATACCTTCATGTATAAATCTCCTTATAAAAAAAATGGCATCATCCTAAATTAGGATCGAGTCTATTCTACTTCTAGGTATAGATTTATCAATAATTAAAGCTGTCTCTTAATGGTGGTTAAAATTGACACACCCCTAAAAATGATTGGTTTTCATATAACTCACAGATCTATACACAAGGTTATCCACAGATTTTGTGGATAACCACTTTGCCAAGAAAAGCATAGAAACATAGCGTACGCCTAGGTCTTAAAGGGATTTCTCTTGATAAGATATAGAATATGCTTGGGTGAATTAAGGGTTTACTAAAAAAGTTATCCACAAGAGGATGAGAGAACAGACAGTTTGTCTGGGTCGAGTATGATAACAAAGAAATAATGAAAAAACAGTCTTGACAGGCTACTTTTTTCTAATTTTTTTGCTTTTTAAATCACGCACGTCATCCTGAGGAGTTTGCGACGAGGGATCTCCTGAATGAAGCACCAATGCTTCATTCAGGAGATCCCTCACTGTGTTCGGGAGCCAGTAAAATTTTTTTTAAAAGGATTGCATCCTCTACTTTGTCATTATCTTTATAATAACCCTGCTTAATTTCCGCTTCCTCAAATCCCATACTTTTATAAAGATGCAATGCAGGCGCATTACTTGGCCTGACTTCAAGCATAACTGAGTGGGTGTCCTTGGTCTTGCCTAACAGGTTAAGTACATGCTCTAAGAATTTACGTCCATAACCTTGTGATTGTAAAGGTTTGGCAATGCTGAAATTTAAGATATGACAAACATGGTCTCTGCGTCTACAAATCATGTAGCCACCAAGTATCCAATCATCATTTACTCTGGTTTCAAGAGCGAGACAGTCGTACCCTACCAGCACACAGTCTCGTAAAATGGCACGACTCCAAGGGGCAATATGAACCGTGGTTTCAATTGCATAAACCTTATCTATATCAGATTCGTGCATACAGCGGATATTCCAGCTCATTCCTTGTGCTCCTAAAAAATGTAGCCTTGGATTAGCTAGGCACTGAAAAATCGGCTCATTATTATCAAATTTTCGACGTGCCATGGCACGTCGAAAAAAGAGCGGAGCTTCTTACGCTGGGCTACTTCAAGGCATAGACTACATTTTAATCTTTCTTTTTCTTAGGTAAATAAAGATCAGTAATCGTTCCTTCAAATGCTTCAGCTGCCTGGGCAATTGTTTCAGATAGTGTTGGGTGAGGATGAATCGTTAATGCGATATCTTCCACATCACAGCACATTTCGATTGCTAATGCAGTTTCAGCAATTAAATCACCTGCGTTAACGCCAACAATACCAGAACCGAGGATACGATTCGTGTCTGGGCAGAACAACAATTTAGTCATCCCTTCTTCACGTCCCATGCTTAATGCACGGCCACTAGCAACCCAAGGGAACGTCGCTTTTTCGTAACGAATGTTCTTCTCTTTTGCTTCTTTTTCAGTTAAACCAGCCCAAGCTAATTCAGGATCAGTATAAGCAACACTGGCAATGCAATTAGGATCAAAGTAATGTTTCTTGCCTGCAATCACTTCAGCAGCCACTTTACCTTCTGGGATGGCTTTATGCGCCAGCATAGGTTGCCCTACTACATCTCCAATTGCAAAAATATGGGAGACATTGGTACGTTGCTGTGTATCTACCTTAATAAACCCTCGCTCATCAACATTAACGCCGGCCTTCTCAGCACCAATCACGCCACCGTTAGGCTTTCTACCTACAGAAACAAGAACCTGTTGGAAGCAAAGTGGCTTATCAGTCTTGTGTTCGCCTTCCATAGAAACGTAAATGCCATCTTTCTTCGCTTCAACTGCAGTAACTTTCGTTTTTAACAAGAATTTTACGCCTTTTTTGATCATACGTTTTTGTAATACGTTAACCAAATCAGCATCAGCACCGGGAATTAATTGATCCATAAACTCCACAACAGTAACATCTACCCCTAAAGCAGAATAAACAGTTGCCATTTCCAGACCAATGATTCCACCACCTAGAACCAATAAACTGCCTTTAATATCAGCAAGTTCCAGAGCGCCAGTCGAGCTAAATATACGCTTGTCTTCTGGAATGAATGGTAAATTAACCGATTCAGAACCTACAGCAATAATTGCATTTTCAAACTCAACGTCAACAGGACCGTCTTTAGTATCAACGGTAACTTGATGTGTGCCAGAAAACTTACCTACGCCGGTAACTACCTCAACTTTACGTTGTTTTGCTAGCGCTTTTAAGCCCCCAGTCAATTTACTAACAACGGAGTTTTTCCAAGCAACCATTTTTTTATTATCCATGGTTGGCTTACCAAAACTCACGCCTTGATCTTCCATTTCATGGGCTTCTTCAACAACTTTAGCAATGTGTAATAGAGCTTTAGATGGGATACAACCTACGTTTAAACAAACACCACCTAATGAATCATAACGTTCAACCAAAACAACTTTCTTTCCTAAATCAGCAGCTCTAAATGCAGCGGTATATCCACCAGGCCCACTTCCTAATACGACAACATCAGTCTTTATTTTACTCGCCATTGTAAAACCTCTTTATTTATTAATTAGTTATTAAAGCAAAATTCGTCGGATATCACTTAAGCTATCACAAATAAAACGCGTGAAACGTGCAGCTTCTGCACCATCAATAACGCGATGATCATACGATAATGATAAAGGTAACATCAGTCTTGGTTGAAACGCCCCTTTCTCGTAGACAGGTTTTATCTCAGAGCGAGACAAACCTAAAATTGCCACTTCTGGGCTATTCACTATAGGCGTAAAGGAAGTACCACCAATACCACCGAGACTAGAGATCGTGAAGCAACCACCAGACATATCCGCTGGCATTAATCCCTTATCACGAGCCTTGGCACTTAGACGTCCCATCTCAGTAGCAATCTCGGCAATACTTAATTTATCAACATTCTTAATCACAGGCACAACCAAACCATTAGGGGTTTCCACTGCGATACCAATATTGCAATATTTTTTATAAATTAAATTGGCGCCACTGGCATCCAACGATGCATTAAATTGCGGGAAGGTACGTAATGCTTTGCTCACTACAGCACAAACAAAGGCTAATAAAGTAAGTTTATATCCTTTATCTTTAGAGCGCTCAGCTTCATCTTTTCTAAATGCTTCAACATCAGTAATGTCTGCAGAATCAAACTGTGTCACATGAGGGATAGTGATCCATGAGCGATGAACATTAACACCAGTAAGTTTTTTAATTTTATTGAGTGGCTTTGTTTCAATCTCACCAAACTGAGTAAAATCAATTACTGGGGCTGAAGGCATGCCTAAAGAACCAGAAGCAGGTTGTTCGCTCAAACGCGCTTTAACAAAAGCTTGAATATCTTCCTTGCCTACACGCCCCTTACGTCCACTTCCTTTTAGATCAGCTAAATTGACACCAAGCTCTCTTGCCATGCGTCTAACCGCAGGGCCTGCAGAAACTAATGCTGCAGAGGCGGAACTATACTCGGTAGGTGCTGGCTGAGCACTTACAGGCGCACTAACTGGAGCAGGAGCTATAGCAGGTGCTTCAGCAGAAGGTTTTGCTTCCTCTTTTGGAGCTTGCTCCGCAGTACCCACAGTCTTTGCAAGAAGAATTAGATCCCCTTCGGAAACCTTGTCACCAACCTTAATACTTAACTTCGTTATGGTCCCTGCAACTGGAGACGGTATCTCCATACTGGCTTTATCAGACTCTAAAGTAATCAGCGGCATATCAACTGAAATTTGGTCACCGACTTGAACCATCACTTCAATCACATCAACTTTGGCACCACCAATATCAGGAATCTTAACTTCAATTTCTTTTTCTACGGTAGCTGTAGAAGTTTCTTGAGTAGCTCTTGGCTCAGGACTACGTTCAGCTACTGGCTCACTCAGTTTAGTCTCTTCTTTAGGAGCAGCGCTAGCATTATCAACTGTAGCTAAAAGAATCACATCGCCCTCAGAAACCTTGTCCCCAACCTTAACTTTTAAGCTGGTGATTGTTCCTGCAACTGAAGAAGGAATCTCCATACTGGCTTTATCTGATTCTAAAGTAACTAATGGCGTATCAATGTCAATCTTATCGCCAACCTTCACCAAAATTTCAATCACATCAACTTGGGTAGAACCACCTATATCAGGGATCTTTACCTCTATTTCATTTGCCATATCTGTCCTCTAATGTAGTCTGGATAAAGGCTAGGACGCTTTGCCCTAACCTTTGTTTGGAATCTCTTAATGAGTTACTGGATCCAGCTTGTCAGGATTAATGCTGTAACGCTTAATTGCATCAACTACTTTAGACTTATCGATGCTGCCTTCAGCAACTAAAGAATTCAATGCCGCTAACACAATGTATTTTGCATCAACTTCAAAGAAATGACGTAGACGTTCGCGAGTGTCACTTCGTCCATAACCATCAGTACCTAAAGTTACATAATGATTTGGTACAAAAGGACGGATTTGATCAGCAAAAAGACGCATGTAATCCGTTGCCGCAATAACAGGACCTTGTTTTCCTTTTAATTGCGTGGTCACATAACTTTCTTGAGCTTTTTGTTCTGGGTGCATTGCATTGTATCGCTCTACCGCTAAACCATCGCGACGCAATTCATTAAAGCTGGTTACACTCCAAATATCTGAAGTAATTGAGTAATCCGCTTCCAGCATTTCCGCTGCTTTAATTACTTCACGAAGAATAGTTCCACATCCCATTAATTGAACATGTTGCTTTGATTTCTTCTTACTTTCTTGTAATAGATACATCCCTTTAATAATACCCTCTTCAACTCCTTCTGGCATATCAGGTTGTACGTAGTTTTCATTCATTACAGTAATGTAATAAAACACGTTATCCATTTTTTCATACATACGATATAAACCGTGCTGGATAATCACTGCCAGCTCATAAGCATACGTTGGGTCATAACAAACACAGTTAGGAATTGTCGATGCCATGATATGGCTATGACCATCCTGATGCTGTAACCCTTCACCCGCAAGTGTAGTTCGTCCAGCAGTCCCCCCTAACAGGAAGCCTCGGGCTTGCATATCACCTGCAGCCCATGCCAAGTCACCAATACGTTGGAAACCAAACATTGAGTAGTAAATATAAAAAGGAATCATCGCCAATTGATTGGTACTGTATGAAGTCGCTGCGGCAATCCAAGAGCAGAATGCACCGGCCTCATTAATTCCCTCTTCGAGAATTTGACCATCCTTCGCTTCACGATAGAACATAACCTGTTCATGATCCACCGGCGTGTAGAGCTGACCGACTGGTGAGTAAATACCGATTTGGCGGAACAAGCCTTCCATACCAAATGTTCTACACTCATCAGGAACAATAGGAACAATCCGTGAACTGAGTTCTTTATTCTTTAATAAAGTGCCAAGAATACGTACAAAAGCCATTGTGGTAGAAATTTCTCGCTCGCCCAGGCCTTTGGTAACTGATGCAAAATCAGCCAGTTCAGGAGCTTTCAATGGCTCCACTTTTGTCGTACGCGAAGGCAAGTAACCGCCTAATGCTTCACGTTGCTTCTTAAGGTATTTAATCTCTGGACTATCATCTGCTGGCTTGTAGAATGGTATGTCTGCAATTTGCTCATCAGTAACCGGAATATTAAATCGATCTCTAAATACTTTTAACTGATCCGCAGTCATTTTCTTTTGTTGATGCGTAATGTTTTGTCCTTCGCCGGCAGCCCCCATGCCATAACCTTTAATTGTTTTAGCAAGAATTACGGTAGGACTTCCTTTATGGGCGACTGCTTCAGAGTATGCAGCATATACTTTTTGAGAATCATGGCCACCACGATTTAAGCGCCAAATCTCATCGTCAGAATAGTGCTCAACCATTTTCTTTAACTCAGGATATTGATTAAAGAAATGTTGTCTTACGTAAGCGCCATTATTTGCTTTATAGGCCTGGTATTCGCCATCAACACATTCTTCCATGCGTTTTTGCATCCAGCCATCTTTATCTACTGCAAATAAGGGATCCCAACGACTACCCCAAATCACTTTAATTACATTCCAGCCAGCTCCACGGAACACGCGCTCAAGCTCTTGAATGATTTTACCATTACCACGAACAGGACCATCAAGACGTTGTAAGTTACAATTCACTACAAAAATAAGATTATCCAGTTTCTCTCGGGCAGCAATACTTAAAGCACCTAGAGATTCAGGCTCATCAGTTTCACCATCACCTAAAAACGCCCAGACTTTTCTACCGGTTTCTTTAATAAGACCACGATGTTCCAAATATTTTAGGAAGCGTGCTTGATAAATAGCTTGTAATGGCCCTAAGCCCATTGAAACCGTTGGGAACTGCCAAAAATCCTGCATTAGCCAAGGATGTGGGTATGAAGACAAACCATTTACTTCAACTTCTTGTCTGAAATTGCTTAACTGATTTTCATCTAAACGACCTTCAAGAAATGCACGAGCATAAATACCGGGCGAAGAATGACCTTGGATGTAAAGTAAATCGCCACCGCCTTCACTATTTGGGCCTTTAAAAAAATGGTTGAAGCCAGTCTCATAGAGTGTCGATGAAGAAGCATAAGAGGCAATATGACCACCAAGCTCAGCAGCATATTTTCCAGCACGCAGTACCATCGCTACTGCATTCCAACGAATTAGGGCATTAATACGTGTAGCCATTCCCTCATCAGGCGGGATTGGTTTTTCTTCATAAGTTTTAATCGTATTTCGATAAGGCGTATTGACTGAACTTGTTAACCTCACCCCTTCAGTATTAGCCTTATTTAAAAGTTGCTGTAAAATAAAAGCTCCGCGCTCAGCACCATCATTGGTTAACACAGCTTGTAGGGCATCCAGCCATTCACGCGTTTCAATAGGATCCAAATCTAAATTAGTTTCATTTGCCATGAACATGTCCCCAACATTCTTTTTAACTATTAAACACAATTAGGTATCGCTTGTAATCGTTTATGGATTACACCAGAACAACTTTGTTTACATGCTGTTAAATCAGCCATGCAATCACATGTAACTTTGCGGCATTGTAGTGGATCACGGTAAGAATTCAACTCACGCATTACTTTTTTACCCTCTACTTTTCGCTCATTCACATATTTTGAAAAATTTACTGTGGATTGGCGTGTTGAATTCCAAGAACAGGTAGGACAATTATCAACACAATTTTGCTTACAAAACTCAAAATGCTGCATGCATGTGGCATTGCATTGCGCTAAAGCCTGTCCTCGAAGTCCAGTTTTAGATACACAGCTAGAGAGGCTAAGTAATAGCACACAAAAACAAATACGTATTAAAAAATTCATCGACTAAGAATCCATCTAATTAAAAACATGATTTTCCTCTCCGACGTTCCGTGGAAACGTCGGCATAAGTAGCGTCGCCAGCGGTTGTTCTTACAACCAAGAAATCAATGTAAACAAAGCAATGAGTACCAGCGTAACAATAATCGCATGCTCAACGAGTCCTTCTGCTACTGGCATCGGTACTTCATCTGAATCATTAGCGCGCGCAGCCTGCAAGCCACACTCACGGATCATTTCATTATTGAAATCTGGCTTAGCTAAAAAGTAGTTGGAAAACAATTTAAAGCCACGTTGAAAATTTCCAACCAATAAGAACAAGAGGACAGTCAAACGTGCTGGTATCCATTCAAGTAGATCAGCAATTTCATTTGCCTGAAAACTAACTGGAGCAATAGTTCGACACAAAGCAATTAAGCGGTAAGCAACCATTGCAATTGGGCCTGCAACAATATACCAAAATATAACCGAGAATAACTGTTGGTTTACCATAGACAGATAATTACCTGCGAGCTCATTACTATTTTCTGTCTCCGAATTAGTTACAGGGTAAAAGACATTCTGTGGACCTAAACAGTAAAAAAACAATACGATATTTAAGAGCACACCCATAAAACCGTAAAATATTCCGTGGAGCAACAAATAGATAAAACCTGTTGCAACAATGAGCGGTAATACAATTAACCCCAGCAAAGCCCAGGGGTTACTAAAAAAGCCATGTTTGTCTGCAATGTTTTTGATTGATTGATAATAATTACCAAACCAATAAAATCGCTGATAAGAAAGGGTATGAACCAAAAAACGTTCACTAAACAAGCACAATAATATAACCAGTAATTTCATTATAATTAATCCTTACGCATTTTATCAGACAGTGCTATAGGGGTTGGGTATTTCAGCACAACTAAGTAGGAAGAAACAATAAAGGTTAAAATAGTTGTTGCTTGAATTAGATTAGAAGCTAACTCTGAAATAAGGTTAGAACTTAATGCAATACTTGCAACAAGCAAAGAGAACTCACTAGACTGCCCCAATCGAATACCTACCTCTTTGGAAACTTGTTTCTTTTCACCAGACTTTTCCAATAATAGGTAAAAGAAAGCCGGCTTAACAATTAGAAGCAACACAGACAGAATAAGTGCGGGAACAATTACTTGTGCTGCAAAACCAAAATTGAATGTTGCGCCAATAGAAAAGAAAAACATCACCAAAAAGAAGTCTCTTAACGGTTTTAAACTTTCAGCAATAAAAAGCGAGATCGGGCTGGCTGCTAAAGCTACACCAGCAACAAACGCACCAATGTCTTCAGAAAGGCCTATTTTTTGTGCTAACACGGACAAGCCAAGACACCAGCCAATAGACAATAAAAAGACATATTCTTGGGTTCTATCAAAGCGGGCTAATAATCTAATTAAAATATGCTTCTCAACAGCAAATGCAAACAGACATAATGCGGGTAAGGCAAGGCCAACTAAGAATAAGTCATCCCATGAAAGCCCACCAGTCTTTTGCGCTCCGTTAATTAAAATCAGCACAACAATCGCAATGACGTCTTGCATAAGCAGCACACTGATCATAACTTCACCCGTATGCTGATGATGCAATATGGTCGTGGGCAATAACTTTAAGCCGATGATCGTACTGGAGAACATCATCGCCCCGCCTAAAATCCACGACTCAGTTACTGTAAGTCCAAAATAACGACCGACGCAATAAGAGAGAACAGCAAAAAGAAGGGAGCTGACTAACGCAATCCAGGTTACCTTTTTAAGCATATGCACCAAGTTTTGCGGTTGTAAGTGCAGGCCTAACAGGAACAAAAGAAACACAATCCCTATATCCCCTACCTGCTGCACTGTAGTGACATCAGGCACAAGCCTCATCCCCCAGGGGCCAAGTATGGCGCCAAGCAGAATGTAAGCTACTAATAATGATTGCTTGGTATACAATACCAACGTCGATAGAAATGCAGCCCCTGCAAAAATTAAAAATATTGTATAAAAAACAGAGCCTTCATGCATTGATCGAACACCTCACGATTAAAATTAAACTAATTTGACATCACTTAAGCACGTCATCCCGAAATGCAATGAGGATCTCCTGAATTAGGCATAAGCTTTATAATATGCCACATTCAGAAGATCCTTCGTCGTAAACTCCTCAGGATGACGTTTTTTTTCAAGTTCTACATCGACTTATGCTAATTATTCCATATACCGCTGCTAAATCAAAACAGAAAAAGAACCTTTTACACCATTACGTGCTAATTTTTGTTTTAAACTGTCAGCCATATTCTTGTTAGTAAATGGCCCTACTCGAACAATATAGTGCTTTTTATAATGTTCAATAGTCACTGGCGAGCGAGATAGGCGATCTAATTTCGCTTTCAGTTGCTTTGCCGATGTCGCTGTTACAAAAGCTCCTGCTTGGATAAAATAGCGTCCCTCAGTCGCAGGGCCTGCCAATGCTTCAATCTCAACAAGAGCAGTACCTTTAGGGAATACCCCTAGCTTTAATGCTGCCGCATAAGATAGATCGATTATTCGATCAGAATGAAACGGGCCGCGATCGTTTACTTTGACTATAGCTACTTTCCCATTGTTTAAATTTTTTACACGCACGTACGTAGGCAATGGCAAGGTCTTATGTGCTGCCGACATAACATACATGTTATATGGCTCACCACTTGAGGTTCGTTGCTTATGGAACTTGGTTCCATACCATGAAGCCATCCCACGCGCTTTATATCGGCGTGTGTTTGCCATTACACGATAGGTTTTACCATCAACATAATACTCAGTAGGATTTCCATAACGGCTTAAAGGTTCTTTAACCGGAACCGGCTCTTTAAAGCTCATTTTACGTCCTTTAATCGGTGCTCCATCCTGCGCTTGTGTATAGCGATCGCCTTTATTCTTATATCGATTATAAATCGCTTGGTTTCTATTCTGCTTGGTACTTTTTGCAACGTGCTTGTTTCCTGACACCCCAGTGTTAAGAGACTGATTTGTAGTTTGGCAACCTGATAATAAGATTGCTACAGCAATAAGTATCTTTCTCATAAATTTCCAAATTTGAAATAAATGTTTGCATTAATATACAGAAAGATTAGGAAATTTCGAAGGATTAACTGGAAAAAAACCGATAACAACAAAAATAAAGCCCAATGAGTTTCAATATAATCCTTATAGAATCATATGAGGCACTTATGCATTAATAATAAAAATATTGTTCTAATTTAGGTTAATTGCCAATGTAAGAATATGCATACATTTATGAAAATAATTCAATATTTCTTAATCTGTTAATTGGTCGCCTGCACTAGGCTGTGGTAAGATATGACATTTTGTAACCCATATCAGGTAAAAACATGACACGTGCAACGTCTTTTTTATTGACTACATTGTTTCTTATCACTTTATTCGTTCAATCAACAAATACATTTGCTGATGGTACAGATACATTGGAAAGACCAACCCCTAATGCGGATCTGGAAAGACCATCACCAACGGTAACTAATAAGCCGCTGGTTACTCCAGCAGCGCCAATACTGAACGCTAAAGCCTACATTCTCATTGATGTAAACAGTGGAAAAATTATTGCTGAGAAAAATAGCGACGAACGTTTGCCCCCTGCCAGCTTAACCAAAATGATGACGCTATATGTTGTCTCGAATGCGCTCCAACATGAGCAAATCCATTTGACTGACTTAGTTCGCGTGAGCAAAGAAGCCTGGAAAATTGGCGGCTCACGAATGTTCATTAAAGAGGGCCAACAAGTTCCCGTTGAAGACTTGCTCAAAGGAATAATCGTTGACTCAGGTAACGATGCTTGTGTGGCGATGGCAGAGCACGTTGGAGGAACTGAAAATTCATTCACAGACCTGATGAATCAGCAAGCTCAAAACCTCGGTATGAAAAACAGCCACTTTACAGACAGTACAGGCTTACCCGATCAAAACCTTTATACCACTGCAAAAGACCTCGCTATCCTTGGTAGAGCCTTAATTGTTGACTTCCCACAATACTATGACTGGTACAAACAAAAATGGTTTACTTATAACGGAATTCGCCAACCCAACAGAAATCGTCTTTTATGGCGTGATAACCAAGTTGATGGTTTAAAAACAGGCCATACTAATGAAGCTGGTTTTTGCCTGGTATCTTCCGCAAAACGCGATAATATGCGCCTATTAGCCGTCGTTTTAGGCGAGCCAAGTGACTCTTCACGTGCTGATGATAGCGAAAAATTATTAAACTATGGCTTTAGATTTTTTGAAACGCATCAACTTTATAAGAATGGCCAATCAGTTACTGAACTTCCTCTTTACAAAGGAACTACAGATAAAATATCTGTAGGTTTAAATGAAGATCAATTCATTACGATTCCTACTGGCCAATATCAACGCCTTAATGTATCAACCAAGATCCCTTCTTATTTGGAAGCACCAATTAAAAAAGGCGATAAAGTTGGTGATTTAGTTGTACAATTTGATAATAACGTTGTGGCGACTCGCCCCGTTTATGCGTTACAAGATATCGAGTCTGGAGGCTTCTTTTCTCGTATGAAAGACTCCATTCGCTTAACATTTAGAAGCTGGTTTGGCTCTTAAGGTTATAAGATGACTGAAACAACATTAATCGAATTTCCCTGCCATTTTCCTATAAAAATAATGGGGAAAAATTCCCCATTATTTCTTGAAGAAATTAGAGAAATAGTGCTAAACCATTTTCCAACGATTGAGCAAGAGAAAATTACTCATAAGCCAAGCAAGGAAAATAATTTTTTAGCCATTACAGTAGTTGTTTATGCAGAAAATCAGGCCATGCTTGATGCATTTTATCAAGACGTGACAAAGCATCCCGATATTAAAATGGTTCTATAATGCAAATACGACAGCTTGGTATTCAAAACTATAGTGATATTTGGTTACAGATGAAAGAGTTCACGTTAAATCGTGACACCCAAACTCACGATGAACTTTGGCTGTTGGAACATCACGCTGTCTATACTCAAGGTCAGGCAGGAAAACCTGAGCACATTTTAAATCCCGCTTCCATCCCAGTTGTTCAGTCTGATCGAGGCGGGCAAGTAACCTATCATGGCCCAGGCCAGTTAGTTGCTTACGTTTTAATGGATATAAACCGAAAAAACCTAGGTGTTAGAACCTTAGTTTCTCAATTGGAGCAAATCTTAATATCTGTCCTAGGTCAATATGATATTGAAGCAAGCATTCGTTGTGGTGCTCCCGGTGTTTATGTCAAAGAACAAAAAATTGCCTCGATTGGTTTACGAGTCAAAAATGGATGTACCTATCATGGAATTGCACTGAATGTTGATATGGATTTAAAACCATTCTTAGGAATTAACCCCTGTGGATTTGCTAAAATGGAAATGACGCAAATCAGTCATTTTTATCCTAAAGTATCATTAGAAGACGTTAATCAACAATTCACGCAATATTTTCTACAACAATTTAGCCAATGAGCCCCTATGAGTTTGTTCGTAGATTATGTAGCACCACTTAAAGATTGGTTACAACACTATCCACATTGGGCTCTGCTCATTACCTTTTTAATTTCATTAGCTGAATCTTTAGCGATCATCGGCAGCATAGTTCCTGGAAGCGTTACGATGACGGCAATAGGAATGCTCGCAGGTTCAGGAGCTATGCGTATTGATCTGACTCTAATCGCAGCAACTCTTGGGGCAGTGGCTGGCGATAGCCTAAGCTATACTCTAGGCTATATTTACAGTGATCGATTAACCGATATTTGGCCTTTTAAAAAATACCCCTCATGGCTCAAATACGGCAAAGATTTTTTTGAAGTGCATGGTGGCAAAAGCGTATTAATTGGTCGGTTCGTTGGTCCCTTGCGCTCAATTATTCCAGTCATTGCCGGGATAATGCATATGCCCCAATGGCGCTTTCTTATCGCAAACTTCTTATCTGCCATTGGTTGGTCCCTGCTTTATGTAATGCCTGGAGTCGTTATTGGCGCAGCCAGTCATGAACTTTCGGTAGACTCGGCAACCCATTTATTTGTCATAATTCTCATTCTTTTGGGCGCTCTCTGGCTACTGAGCTTGATGATAAAATGGCTTGTTGTGAAATTAAGCAATTTCTTTAAAAGCAACCTACATAGTTTTTGGCTTAACCGATTAAAACGGAAATCCCTATTCTCACCCTTATGTCGAGCAATTACACCCAAAAGTGAGAAAAATCACGACACCACTGCTTCACTTGTTCTTATAACACTATTCTGTTTTGCTTGCTTTATTGCATTCACTGGATTAACGCTCCAGGGACAATGGCTCAATGCAATAAATGCCCCAACCCATTTATTTATTCAAAGCTTCCATTCCTTGGTATTAGCAGCATTTTTTATTTTTTGTACTCAACTTACCTCCACATTCACCATAGTTTGTCTTTTTATTACGAGCTGCTGCTGGTTTATTTATAGCAAGAATTATAAAGCGATAATTTATAGTAGTGGCTTAATTCTTTTCAGTGTTTTATTTGCTTTTATACTTTCTCATTTTATATATACCCCAAGACCACCAGGGTTATTAGTCCTCATGCCAGGCTCATCCTATCCAGCACCCCATATTCTCGTGGCTTCTGCTTTTTACGGGTTTATTCTATTTTACATTAATAGTATCTACTCCCCATTCACCAACACACTAAGAACTTTTGTATTTAGTATTCTTGGTTTAAGTGGCTTTGGAGCTCTTTATTTAGGAGATTATTGGTTAACTGATGTATTAGCCTCTTATCTTGCCGGAGCAAGCATCGGTTTATTTTGCTGTTTACTTTATAGAAGACGGTCTATACAGACAATCACAATAAACAATGCGGTTTATATGATTTTGTCGCTTTTTGCATGCACCCTCTTTGGAACCATAGTTTCAACTTACTTTAATTTTCGTGCCCTTTCGTATAACCACACTCCGTATCATAAAGAATTTGTTCTCGATGAAGCAGCTTGGTGGAATCAAAAAAAAACCGCATTACCGATTTATAGACTGAATCGAATTGGAAAAAGAATTAGCTTATTTAATATTGAATATGCTGGCGATCTCACTATCCTTGAAGAGCATCTAACCCAAGAAGGATGGACTCCTCATACCGAATCATTCCTCTCTAATTTACTGACGTGGATAAACAGCCAACCAACTAATATTAAATTACCCTTATTAACGCAGCTATATGAAAATAAAGCGCCTTCTTTAAGCATGGTTTATACGGATAGCAAATCTAATTTAATTTTGGAATTAAGAATTTGGGAGTCAAATTATAATTTATCCAAATCGAACAAACCCTTATGGATTGGAAGTTTACATCCGATAACTCCAATCAATAAAACTCGTAATAACCTAGGTTACACTCCCAATTTGGTTAATCCACTAGACTATCTGGCTAGTGTCCATAGCTCGTTTGATACACGAAAAATCACTCTTCCAGATGAAATGGTTAAAACAACAACGTATCCAACACAACCCTATATTATTTTAATTAGACAAAAACTGTAGTCTGATTGCTTGCAGCCAGGCTACACCTAATGCCACACGTTATATATATTATTTCACACGAGCTCTTAATACGTCTAGCCAACAATTTAAAATCCTGATATAACTATGTAAATCTAGGAAAAATAAGCTTTAATTTAAGAAATGAACTTAATGTACACGCTGGCTCAAGTTATTCAATATTTTTTCCCATTAATTGCATTAGTGCATTTAATTATTGGAATTAAAAGAAAAGCTATTTCGTATGTTATTTCTTCTCTGTGGATTAGCCTTATTGCTGTGCTTATTCACTTCCAGTTTTCTGGAAATCAAATTTTTAGTACCTATTTTGATTATACGAATGCAGCAATTTATTCCTTTACCTTAGTGGTTCTACTGGTTGCGCTGATTCGTGTCATCATGCACTTAAGTAGTGGTCATCCAGTTTTTAATTATATTGCTACCTTTATTAATGCCTTAGTAGTAGTTGGTGCGTTCTTGGTTGTAATCAATGTATGGATTAATGCCATCTTTATTGAGGATAAAAAACCAGGGACACCGATAATGCAGGTTGCTCTATTTAATAAACCAAGTTATTGTGGTTATAAATATGTATTTTATAAAGTTATGCCCGATGACACAGTGATGTATCTGTGTCCTAATTATTACGGATTAGTTGCTTCGGTAGGTCACTTGTCAACAAGTCCAAGTTTTGTTACAACTCAGTTACATTTGTTGTCAACAAAAGCCGCTAAATCAGAAAAAAGTAAGTAAGGTTATTGATACCCAAGCATATTTAGGGGCTGTTAACATTCCCCGCCTGGGAGTTTTGAATTGTTCTACGGACTATTATTTGATACCATGCCTATAATTTATCATCTTAATATTTTTATGAAACGTTTTATTACTTTTGCAATTATGCTGTTGAGTTTGAATAGCTTTGCGATGTCACATAAGCTTGATTGGGATCAAGCAGTCGATCGTGCAATAAAACGCTATGGCTTACGTGTTGAGCCACAATTACGGTCCTATTTTGCCAAAGCCAAGGTAAGCTATCCTCCACGCGAAATTGCGCTGCTTGCATTTAAATCAGAGCGTCGAGTAGAGCTTTGGGCAAAAAACTCCGATCAAGATTGGACACATGTTCATAATTACCCATTAACTGGGTTTAGTGGTCGTCTTGGCCCAAAACTACGTGAAAATGATAAGCAAATTCCTGAAGGGGTTTATAAATTAGTGAATTTTAACCCATTCAGCAGCATGCATTTATCCATGATGATTAACTATCCTAATAACTTTGATAGAAAAAAAGGTTATGAAGATGGAAGAAGACAGTTAGGTAATAACATTTTTATTCATGGTAAAAGCTTATCTGTGGGGTGTTTAGCAATTGGCGACCTGGCCATTGATCAGCTATTTATTTTGGCGCGTCGTGTTGGCTTAAATAATATTCAGGTAATTATTGCCCCCAATGACTTACGTCTTGAAAAACCCTCTACATCAAATTTTGCACAACCACGTTGGTTGCCTGAATTGTATGAACATATTGCCGAATCACTCAAACCATTTGACAAGAACAAGAGCACCTACACCACTTAATTCTCCGTAGCCTCAACAAAATATAGCCCGTATTAGACGAAATCGTAATACGGGATGTTGTGGCACAAATGCCTGCCAAGCACATACACAAATCAGCCTTCGATCTCACCCCGTGCTACGCTTATACGTCTACATCCATGGGCCAGATATAATTTTTAAAATAATGTAGCCTGGTTGCTAGCAACCAGGTTTTCCCTAAACAGAATCAAATGAGCGTTTATTGTAGGGCAGCATAAGCAGGTGTGCTATTTGATACGTAAGCAAGTGCCATTAGTTGCAAACAAGCAGATACATTTAAATATTCTCTTTAGGTAACGATGCTAAGAAATCACTTACCTCTTTAGGAGTTAACTCGGAAGTTTGCCCACGGGCCAAATATCGTGGCATAGAAATCATCCCATATCGAACACGTATTAGACGGCTTACTTCAACACCTTGAGATTCCCATAAACGACGTACTTCACGATTACGGCCTTCGGTTAGCGTCACATGGTACCATGAGTTTGCTCCTTCGCCGCCCCGAGACTCCAAGCGAGTAAATTTGGCAATGCCATCTTCAAGCTCAACGCCCTTTAATAAATTCTTTAATGCTTCAGGGCTTACTTGACCATGCACGCGCACGGCATACTCTCGCTCTAAACCATACCGTGGATGCATCAGCTGATTTGCTAATTCACCATTATTAGTGAAAATCAGCAAACCCGATGTATTTAAATCCAAGCGACCTACTTGTACCCAACGACCTTGTCTTAAATGAGGCAGATTATCGAACACGGTTTTTTCAAATTTAGGATCATGACGGCTTGATATTTCACCAACAGGCTTATGGTAAAGTAAAATTCGTGTATTTTGTTTCACTTTAAGTGGATTGGCAATTAACTTACCTTTTACCGTAATTTTATCCTCACCAGTTGCTGAATCACCTAACTTTACGGGCTTTCCATTGACTTGCACCCAACCATTTTCAATCCATCGCTCCATTTCACGACGTGAACCAAGTCCCGCTTGGCTTAATATTTTTTGTAACCGTTCGCTGCTCATTCAGTAGTACACTCTTCAATAGGATTATCTAGGGTTAATGTTTCCAATACTTCGGGTAAGGATGGAAGTTCATTTAAATTTTTAAGGTTAAAATAATTTAAAAATTCTCTCGTTGTTGTATAAACCGCAGGTTTACCCGCAACATCCTTATACCCTGCAATACGAATCCATTCCCGTTCTAATAATGTTTTCATAATCTGACTATTTACAGTCACACCACGTAATTCTTCGATATCAGCACGAGTTACCGGCTGCTTGTAGGCAATTATTGCTAAAGTTTCTAAAAATGCACGTGAATATTTGGCTGGCTTTTCAATCTGCAAACGCGCAACCC
The DNA here is from genome assembly GCA_031291095.1 of Legionella sp. Classification (GTDB taxonomy): domain Bacteria; phylum Pseudomonadota; class Gammaproteobacteria; order Legionellales; family Legionellaceae; genus Legionella. Next base: position 54,448 of record JARLJR010000016.1, read on the forward strand.
AAGGACCAAATTCTTTTTTAGTTTGAATTGTATAGCCCGTAGAAACCTGAACCAGCTCAAATGCACGTGCAGCATAGTCTGCTTTTAACAGATCAATTACGCCATGCAATTGCTCCTTAGTTGGTTTTTGCCATTCCTCGAAAACCTCTAATAATTTATCCAAAGATAAAGGCTCAGACGAACTTAATAATAAAGCTTCTACGATATTTTTTAATTCAGTTTCATCCATTTTATGCAGCCTGTAGATGTATCGAAGAAAATGCTTCTTGTTGCGTAATAACAATTAGCGATTGTCTGGCCAATTCAAGTATAGCTAATAAAGAAACAACCAGTCCCATGCGCCCTTCTTCTAAAGTAAATAACTGTCGAAACTCAAGCAATTTATGCTCTTGCAATTGCAACAATACTGCATTCATACGATCGCGAACCGACATTGCCTCACGTGAGATCTGATGATGACTAATATGTTCTTCACGTTGCAATAAAGTCTTCATTGCCGCAATCAATTCAGCTAACCCAACCTCTGGATGCACCTTAATTAGTTCCATTTCTGGAGCCTCTAATTGGATTGCAAAATTATCCCGATCTTGTCTAGGTAAGCCATCCAATAACTCAGCTGCAAGTTTAATCTGCTCATAGGCTTGTAACCGGCGAACTAAAGTCATGCGCGGATCGTCATCTTCTTCCTCATCACCACTTGACGTAATCGGTAATAACATCCGCGACTTGATCTCAGCCAGCATTGCAGCCATCAGTAAATAATCAGCAGCAAGCTCCATCCGTCGGTATTCCATTAATTGAATATAATGCAAATATTGCTTTGTAATACTAACAATAGGAATATCTAAGATATCAATATTTTGCTTACGAATAAGATATAACAGCAAATCCAACGGACCGCTGAAGGAGTCCAACAAAACCTCCAGCGCATCAGGTGGGATGAATAAATCATCTGGAATTTCAGTAAACTCTTTGCCATCAACAACAGCTTTAATTTCCTGTTTACTGGGTAATTCAACTTCCATCAATAATCAATTCCCATCACTTCTCTAACCGTATTCATTGTCTTACAGGCCTCTTCACGTGCCGCTTCACTTCCTTCCGTAACGATACGCTTTACTGAGCCCAAATCGGATTCATAATCTGCAATAGAAGCTTGTATAGGCTCCAACTCTTTATTAATTGCATCAATTACTGGTCTCTTACAATCTATACAACCTATTCCCGCAGTACGACAACCGGTTTGCACCCAATCCTTCACATCGTCCGGAGAATAGATTTTATGGAATTGCCATACAGGACATTTCTCTGGCTCACCGGGATCCGTTCGCTTAATCCGTGCAGGATCAGTTGGCATCGTTAATACTTTCTTTTCTACTTGTGCAGGCTCCTCTCTTAGCATAATGGTATTATGATAAGATTTAGACATTTTTTGCCCGTCAGTTCCCGGCATTTTTGAGGTTGCAGAAAGCAGCGGCTGAGGTTCAGTAAGGATGATTTTGCCACTCCCTTCCAAATACCCTAAAAGACGCTCTTTATCGCCAATCGATAAATTGGCTTGATCTTCAAGCAAAGCTTGCGCAGTCTTAATTGACTCATGGTTACCAAGCTCTTGAAACTGGCGGCGTAACTCACTGTATATTTTACTATTTTTTTTACCCATCTTTTTAATGGCTTCACCAGCTAATTCTTCAAAATTAACTTCTTTACCATAAAGATGATTAAAGCGACGCGCAATTTCACGAGTCAACTCAATATGAGCAACCTGATCCTCACCCACTGGTACATAGTCAGCGTGGTACAACAATACATCCGCACTCTGCAATAAGGGGTAGCCTAAAAAGCCATAGGTTGAGAGATCTTTTTCTTTCAACTTTTCCTGCTGATCTTTAAAGCTAGGTACACGCTCTAACCAGCCTAAGGGGGTAATCATAGATAAGAGTAAATGTAGCTCCGCATGTTCAGGCACCCAGGATTGGATAAATATGCGTGATAAACCAGGATTAACACCACAAGCTAACCAATCAATGATCATATCCCATAGGTGCTTCTCCATAAATCCTGGTTCATTGTATTGAGTTGTTAAGCCATGCCAATCTGCAGCAAAAAAGAAGCAATCGTATTGATGTTGTAATTTGATCCAATTTTTGAGTACGCCATGATAGTGGCCAAGATGTAATCTTCCACTTACACGCATACCAGAAACAACCCGTTTATTGGAAGTAAATAATGCTGACATCAATATCCTCTTTTTTGTTATTAAAATACAAACTTAGGTTAACTAAAGGAGATGAGTCCGTTTTCGGAATTATCTAAACGGCTCCGGGTCCCCTTTTCCTTCCCTTAAAATCACCGGATAATCACCCGTTAAATCAACAACAGTAGTCGGTTCTTGCCCACAATTACCGCCATCAATTACTAAATCAAGTTGGTTACCTAATATATCTCTGATTGCCTCAGGCTCACTCAATGGCGCCTTAGCTCCAGGAAGAATCAAAGTACTGCTCATTAAAGGAGCTTCTAACGCATCCAACAAGGCAAGTGTAATCACATTATCAGGAACTCTTAGTCCTAATGTTCTTTTCTTTGGATGCAGCATTAAGCGTGGTACTTCATGAGTCGCATTCAAAATAAAGGTGTAAGAACCCGGGGTTCGTGACTTTAATAAACGAAATATGGGGTTTGAAACACGAGCATACGTACCTAGTTCCGATAAATCACGGCAAACCAAGGTCATATTATGATTTTTATCCAACTGTCTTAACCGTCTAATCCGCTCAAGCGCTGCTTTATTTCCTAAACTACAACCTAAGGCATAACCCGAATCGGTTGGATAAACAATTACTCCACCCTCTTGAATTATAGACACAGCCTTTCTCAATAAACGAGCTTGAGGATTATCGGGATGTAATGCAAAAAACTGACTCATAAAGTCCCCTGTTTTATGTTCCATTCATGCCAAATAGGCACACAGTTTACCGGCAATTGCTTCTGGCCGCCAAGATTTACACGAGATATACCATCAGCATGAAAATCAGATCCAGAGGAAGCTAATAGTTTAAATCGTAAGCAAACTCCTGCCAGGTCATTGATTTCAGTTACAGTCATCTCTCCTGAAACCACTTCAATACCTACACCACCAGCCTCTTTAAAATCTTCAATTAACTCATGCAATTTAGAGCGCGTCAATCCATATTTCAGTGGATGAGCAATAACCGCTTGTCCCCCCGCGGCAACAATGCCTTCGACTGCTTCTTGCACAGTTAGCCAAGGAGTAGGAATATAGGCTTTTCTTCCACGAACTAAATATTGTTTAAATGCTTTTTGTAAGTCCTTAGCTTTACCTTCATTAACCAATATACGTGCAAAGTGAGGACGAGCAACACGAGTGTGTCCGGCTAAATCACATGCTTTAGCATATGCATCAGTGACTCCAACTTCATTGAGTGCCTCACCAATCTGCTTCGCCCGTTCAATACGGCTTTCAACTTGGCGCTCAATTAATGCAAATAAGCCATCAGTATGATTAATTTGGTAACCTAGGATATGAAAATCATGTTTTTTCCAGCGCGTACTTAATTCAATTCCATTAATAATCTTAATGGAGGTAGATGCCGCTGCCTGCACTAATTCAGCATAGCCCTCAACAGTATCGTGATCCGTAAGTGATAAGCACTGAATTCCTTGTTTTTGCGCTCGTTCTATAAGTTCTCTAGGGCTTAAAGCCCCGTCTGAAAAATGACTATGACAATGAAGATCGATCATGTGTTTTTCATTTTGCTAAAAATTTAATTGTATCATGAATATGAAAGAAATGAATTAGCTCGAACCGTAATACGGGCCCAACCTACACGTCATTGCAAAATTTCCTTAACTTAATGCCTGAGTTCCCAAAAAGAATAGTTTAAGGATTTGTTACTTTACCACGCACGATATCCTTACGTAAAAAGCGAGCTGGCGATAAAGCTTGCTGTAAATTTCTAGGTAGAAAAGTCATTTCATTATTAATAAGTGCAGCTAACCATTCAGCACACAAAGGAATGGTAGTTAAACCACGAGAACCAAATCCTGTACACGCATAAAGTCCTGGGTAATAAGGTCCAGGCTTAGCTATCCAACGTTTCGCATTACTTTCGAGTCCCGCATAGAGCGTATTAAAGGCTGCCACATTAGCTATTCTCCCAACTATGGGTAAATAATCAGTTGTCGTTGCGCGCACTCCAGCCCAGTGAGATTTGACTTCATGCGACCAAGATACATCCGGTGCGATGTGCATTAGTTTATCCAAATTTAACAAATCATCCTGTTCTTTAATGGTAGCATGATCTGTTTTTAGCTCATAAGAAGCACCGAGGTAATGTACACCTCCATGCGCAGGCAATACATGCCCATCAGCACATAAAGGCATTCGCAAAGCCGTAGTTTCTGATGTCGCTGAAATAGCTGTCATCTGGCCTCGGATAGGTTTGATTGGCAGTGACTCGGTCTCTGGAAAAGTGGTTACTTTATAGCCATTAGCCAAAATTAAAACATCAGCTTCATAATTATTTACTCGCCACCTTTTATCAAACACCAATTGATCTACTGTGGTATCCGTGATTAAGGTAATTCCTTCTGTTCGTATTAGAAGCTGGCATAAATCAGGGGAATTAATCCATCCAGATAAAGGGATAAATAATCCCGATTGCTCTAATGGAATTCCTGCAAGCTCTGAGGCTTGCTGCGCATTAACTAATGTACCCAACGATGGGTATTGATTGAGCCAATCTTCAAGACTTGCTTGTGCCTGTTGCTCTTTTTGATTGTATGCCAATAAGAGAGAACCATTGAGTACCCCTATGTCATGTTGGCTTAAAATAGCCTGATACTCACGGCTTGCGTATAAAAAAGCTGTTAACATAAATTGAGTCAGTGGCGAATTGTATGCGGAGAGCTTCGGGAATAAAACAGCGTGTTGATTTGCAGAAGCCCCCTGTCCTACTTCATTGAGCTCATCGATTAAAGTAACTTTCCAGCCGCGCTTAGCTAAACAATGAGCAGTAAAACATCCAGCAAGCCCTGCACCAATAATTAATGCCGAGCGCTCATTATAATGCTCCGGCTCGCCTGCGTGCCATGGTGTATGCCTTTTTTTCAGGCTTGCTAATTCACTTGGGCTAAAATAAGCGCTAAGCATATGACGTTTGGGGCCAAAGCCTTTTTTCTTCTCGACCATAAAACCATGTTGACGTAAGTTTTCTTTGACTATAGCCGCAGCAGTATAGGTCGCTAAAGTCGAGCCCTCTTGTGATAGCATCGCAATCACTCTCATTAACGAATCAGACCACATGCTTTGATTTTTAGCTGGGGCAAAACCATCAAGGTACCAAGCATTAACATGGGTAGTTCGCAATGAACGCTCTAGATTTGCCTCGCCGCAAATTAATAGCTGTTCATAGCATTCCAGAGCGTCTCCAAGCATTAAGGTTAAACGGACCCGCCCATTGGCAAATATTAAATGATGATAACCTGGAGTTAACACAGGATAATGTTCAATAAGCTGTACGGCTTGCTTTTCCAATTGGGGCCAGTTAGCCAATGACTTGATTAAATCATTACGAGTTAATGGATGTTTTTCGCAGGAAATGAAATGCAAACAACCCGCCTCTGGGGCATACTGCTCCCAGAGTTGCCAAGTTAATAGAAAATTTAAACCCGTACCAAAACCTGTCTCAGCGATGGTAAATGGGCTTTGGTCTAACGCATTCTGCCATCGGGAAATTAAATTATTTCCCTCAATAAATACGTAACGACTTTGTTCAATTCCACTTGTAGAGGAATGATAAACATCATCATATTGAATAGAAAACGGCAGATCCTGATGCCAATCAAGCTCTGCCGTTTCAATGGGTACAAAAAAATTACTCACATACAACCACTCGTTCAGAAACCGAAGCTTTAGCCTCTTGCAACCCAGATTCGCCGTTTTCTTTGATTAATGCGCGTAATTTAGGAATTAGCACAAACAAAACCACCGCAGAAGCTACTGCAAATAAGCCTAACATTAAAAATACGTAACTGTAGCCGCTATTCGTCGCTAATGGCGAATCGCTACTTTGTCCGGCTATCATCCAATTGGAGCTGTAGCTGGATAAAGTTCCTCCAATACCGGAGGTTAGCATCCACATCCCCATCATCATACCTTGTAATGAAGTAGGTGCCAAATAGCCAATCATAGCATAACCAATCGGAGAAATTAAAAGCTCACCAATGCTTTGTAAGACATAACATAATACGATCCATGACGGGCTAACTAAACCCAGATCATTCGCGTAGGCAATGCCAATCGGTAATGCAATAAAGGCAAAACCAATACAAAATAAAGCAATTGCAAACTGAGTAGGAATATTTACCTGAATTCCCTTTTTACGCATTCTCTGCAGGGTAATTCCAAGTAAAGGCCCACCAATAACGATGCAAACCGTATTAATATTTTGAAACCATTGCGGCGGGATAATCCAATCTGCAAATTGTCTTTGGACATTATGATCGATAAAAGTAGTCAGCCCCATGGGCGCCACATGATAGAGCATCCAGAAAATAGTCCCGACAAGCATCAATACAACAAAAGCCAGCATTTTATCTTGCGCAATTTTTGTTTCTTGTTGCTTTGCAAGATAAACAATAACGCCAACCATCAATATGCCTGTTAATAAAACCAATTTTTTTGCCCATTCGGCATTTTGCAGCAATTGACTTAGCGCTACGGGAAGAGCAAGGATTAGCAACATTCCCCAGACATTTGATTTTTTCTGTGCTGCTTTATCTTTTAGAGAGAACTGTGTTTCCCGATCTGCCAATTGATTCCAGCAGTACAAACAAATAATTAATGCCGCTAGATTTCCCAGGCTGCTTAACAAGAAAAGACGTTCATAATTTTGGCTTAGTTGAAATACCCCACTTAAGCTAAAACCCACAAAAAAACCAATATTCATTCCCGCATAATTCATTAAAAATGCCGATTCACGTCGGGTATCCTCTGGAGTAAATCGTTGGGTCAACATGCAATTGATGCAGGTAACGTTTAGGCCTGATCCAGATAGGAATGCGGCTAAACCGTAATAAAGCAGGCTTACATCACAAAATGACAATAAAACACAGCCTATAACTTGAAGAACCATGCCAACGCAAAATAAGGCGCGGTTAGACAATAAGCGTCCTCCCCAAAGGCCGCCAAGTAGATGCAGACCATAGTTGAATGCGACAAAAACTCCCATGACGCTGTGTGCGGAACTGACTTGAACCCCTAATTTACCTTCCATGTATAAAACTAAGGTTGAGTACAAAACACTAAAGCTTAAGGTAGAAACTATCTGCATAGCAAAAAGGGCAAGAATCCCCTCTGGCATAGAACTAAATAAATCCTTTTTTCTATTCAAGATGCCCATCCTTTCAAGCAGAAAACGTAAAATCACTATGACATGGGGGAAAATGGCTGTCTAGTGTTTTAAAAATTAATTTTGAGTAGTGAAAATTGGCCTGGATATTGCATGAAATGGGTTTATCTTAGTTGTAGCCTAAGCGGGTTTTCCTTTGACAAAATTGAAAACCTGGTTGCAAGCAACCAGGCTACGCCTAAAAATATAAAGGGATAACACATAACCTAAGCGAAACTACGCAAAACCTGCTCAGCAGCCTCCTGAGTTTTAGCAATCTCACGTTCACCATGAGCAATAGACACAAATCCTGCCTCATACATTGACGGTGCAAAATAAACGCCCTTTTCTAGCATGGCATGATAAAACTTCTTAAACAGAATCTCATCCGAAGCAGCAATATCCGCATAATCAGCTATATGCTTTTTCTCTGTAAAACAGAAACCAAACATACCGCCTAAGGATGCGGTAAACAATGGAATTTTTGCAGCCTCTGCTGCCGTAGCTAATGCATGGATTAAACCTTGCGTTGTACGACTTAAAGCATCAAAAAAACCTGGCTTTTCAATTTCATTCAAGGTAGCCAAGCCGGCAGCCATAGCTAAGGGGTTACCCGAAAGAGTTCCTGCCTGATATACCGGCCCTTCTGGAGCTAAATGAGACATAATATCCGCACGTCCCCCTAAGGCCCCCACAGGCATACCACCACCAATAACTTTACCTAAAGTCGTAATATCAGGTGTAATGCCAAAAACACCTTGAGCACCGTGTAATCCAACTCTAAAACCTGTCATTACTTCATCAAAAATAAGTAACGCGTTATATTGATCACATAATTCACGTAAACCCTTCAGAAAATCAGGTTCTGGTAATACAAATCCCATATTTCCAGCAATAGGCTCTAAAATAATGGCGGCAATGTCATTCGGATATTTTGCAAATAAAGCCGCAGTCTGTTCTAAATTATTAAAATCAGCAGTTAAAGTGTGTTCTGTAACACTTTGTGGGATACCTGGCGTTGCTGGAATACCCAAAGTTAAAAGGCCTGAGCCTGCTTTAACTAATAAACTGTCGCTATGACCATGGTAGCAACCATTGAACTTAATAAATTTGTTTTTACCCGTAACCCCACGAGCCAGTCTGATTGCAGTCATAGTAGCTTCAGTGCCTGAATTCACCATGCGTACTTTTTCAATTGAAGGAATTAACGAAATAATTTTTTCTGCTAATTGCACCTCAAGCACGGTAGGCGCGCCAAAGCTCATTCCACTATGCAGCACTTTAGTTACCGCATCGATTACTGCCGGATGGCAATGTCCTAAAATTAGCGGTCCCCATGACCCTACATAATCAATATATTCTTTATTATCTTCATCAATAAGATAAGCCCCTTTTCCTTGTTTGAAGAAAATAGGGTTTCCACCTACACCTTTAAATGCACGTACTGGAGAGTTAACTCCTCCTGGGATAAGCGTCTGGGCCTGGTGGAATAGATCAGATGAGCGGGTCATAAAAGTCTCCATAATTTTTGCCGGTATACTACAATCAAATGTGAAATTTGGCAAAAAAGCCTTGACTAATAAAGTTTTGCTTTACATCTAAGCCTACAGCCGATAAATTACTCATTTTTTAAATGAGTATCAACGATTATGCAAGAATATAAAAAATACATCTGTGTCATTTGCGGATTCATTTATGACGAAGCAGAAGGTTGGCCCGAAGATGGCATTGAGCCAGGCACTCGCTGGGAAGATGTCCCCGAAAACTGGTTTTGCCCTGATTGTGGCGCGGGTAAAGAAGATTTTGATATGGTGGAAATGGATTAAAATAACTCTAAAGTAGCTCTGTGTAGGTTGGGCCCATGGCCCAATGGCACTACCTTAAGCGAGTACCCGCAGAAATAACTTGTTTAATAACATGAATTTAAATGAAATCAGTTTCCTTTTTTATGTATGATTGTTTTGCGAAGAACCGCCATACAAAGAAAAAAGGAAACTGA
>JARLJR010000093.1 GCA_031291095.1 Legionella sp.
CACAGTCTGAAAGTGGCTTGTAGCAAAGGTTCTAGCTGTTGGGGCGTAAATTGTTTAACGATTCAATAGGACCAGCTAAGCGCGCAGGAACATATATTTAGAGCTTGGTTTAGAGAGTTTTGGTGTACAGGACGAACGAAGAAACATATTCAGTATGTAATTATTGCCATTATGGTTGGCGATTTTACCGTCAACATTTGTGCTTGATTATAGGGGGGACCAAACAGTTGGGTGTATGAATGGCCCGATCGCTTATTAGACGATCGGGCCTATTTGGTTTAGTTTCTCTTGTATTAGGTTTTGATGTTGGCAGGAAATTAGGAGATATAAGAAAATTATCTAAGGCGTAAATTTGGTTGGGAATTTTGAAAATGCACAAAATGTAGAATTATTGCATTAGCAGTCAGATAAAGAAGATATAAGTAATGATATGTAAATATGGTGTATAATGGTCATAAAGGTATTGACACCCAATATCTATCGATGTAGAATGAACTTAAATTCTACACTGATAGAGGCTGGCGAAAATTATGAAAAAAACAACAAAAGTTTCAGATGCTGAGTGGCAAGTTATGAAACTATTGTGGGAAAAAGCTCCCATAACATCGAGCGAAATAGTCAAAATTTTGGGGTTAACTATTGGATGGAGTCCAACAACTATTTATACACTCATAAGCAGGTTAGTTAAGAAAAAAGCGATAACAATTGATCAGGGTTCATCTCCGTATGTTTGCAGGCCGCTTTTATCTCAAAAAGAGTACAGAAAAGATGAAAGGAGTGATTTCTTAAAAAAGGTATATGACGGGTCATTGAATTTGTTTTTGTTGAACATTTTGGATGAGGAAGAGTTGTCAGAGACTGAAATTGACGAACTCAAAAGTATTCTGGATAACAGCAAAACTAAGGAACGGTGATAGTTTGAACGTTATATTGACCGTTTTTAATTGGGTACTTGTTTCTTCACTAAAGGCTTGTCTTATTATCCCAGTGATTTTAACGGCTAAATTAGTATTTAAGGATAAATTGACCTCTTCCTGGCACTACTTCATATGGTTTCTTCTGTTGATACGACTCATAATACCGGTTGCTCCAGGAAGTCCTTTTAGTATTTACAATCTTCTTTTAAAAGACAGAGATATTGTATCAAGAAAAAACAATGTTCAAGATCAATCTGCGAAGATTATTAACGAGACAGTGTCGGTACTCCCAAGTAAAATACCTACTACTGAGTTTAGTCAACCTCAGGCAATGAATAATTATCCAGTGAAGGTTGCCAGAACGCTTGGTTATAATTTCAAGTCGAGAATAAATGTTAATTTTGTAGCTTCGTTTATCTGGCTGGCAGGGGTAATTATATTTAGCGCCTATGTTATTTTTATTAATGGGCGCTTGCGGTTAAGGATTTGGACAAGCTCCCAAGATGCTCAAGAATCTGAGAAGCAAATACTTGACCAGTGCAAAAACAATCTTAATATCCGGACGGGTATTCCTTTATTAATAACTCCAGCTATTCGGACACCAGTACTTTTTGGCTTTCTGAGACCTAGTTTATTAATTCCTGTTGATTTATTAGATAAAATAAATGCTAATGAATTGAAACATATCTTTCTACATGAGTTAATTCATTTTAAACGGAAGGATTATGCAGTTAATGGACTGATGGTATTGTTAAAAATTATACACTGGTTTAACCCATTGGTGTGGTTTGGTCTTTATATAATGCACCAGGATAGTGAGATTGCTTGTGATGATCTGGTTCTATCTAAGATGCAGGTAGAGGAGCGATTACGCTATGGTTACACAATTATTCACCTATTACGGATAGCTAATAAACCTCAGCGTGTTCCAGGCGTAATAGGGATCATGGCCAAAGAATCGAAAATGAAAAAGCGAATTCAGAACATATCTTCATTTAAGAAAGGTTCCATAAAGAGGTTTGTCACTGGGATCGTCTTGTTAACTGCTTTAAGTTCCGTGATGTTAACAGATGCCAAAAATAGTATTGCCGGCCAAATAAATACTGTCAATGTGCATGACGCTAACCTAATATCTGCAGAATCAAGTCAAAGCAAAGATGGTTCTGTGAAATTCAATTCAACTTCCTATTTGTTAGACATACAAGGTCAAAATTTTGTCGGTAAATTTACGGGCAAGATTATGGTGGTTCCTGATCCATCGAAAGTAATTGTGGGGTTTAGTCTGAAAAATGCCAAATCAGATAAAACCACGAGCGATATGGCGAAAGAAAGCAAAGCAGTTGGTGCAATTAATGCTGGAACCTCCAATA
>JARLJR010000094.1 GCA_031291095.1 Legionella sp.
CCGATATCGGCATAATCTGCCTTATACCGACTTTCCGGTTATGCCGACTTTTCTGGTTGGCATTAATTTCTGAGTCGTTTCTTTATAAAATATCGGCATTTCTTTACTATGAACCTGTAATCGATTCATAATAAGGAGGTGCTTCTATTGCAACAGCAAAAACAATTAGAAACTGTTGTTGACGGTTTGTTGGAACAGGTTCAGGCTTACGGTATCAAAGACATCACTGTATGCGAATACCAAGTCGTCTGTCACAAGCTGTTGTCTTACGCTCAAGAGAAAGGAGATCATTTTTACTCTAAGCGCTTAACGGACGAATTCCTCTGCAAAGAAGAAACCCGTTGCCACAATGGGGATATCTGTCTGGAGTACTTTCGCTTCATCAGAAGAGCTATCCGTATGCTGGTATCATACGCTGAAACAGATAGCGTTGATTTCACCAGTGCGCCGAACAAGAAGAAGAAATATATTCCGTCAGAAAACAGCCAAGAGTTCATCAGAGCCATACTCGATTCTGCACAGCTTTGTGGTGGTTCAAGGTATGAACTTGACGCAGTGATGCGCCATTTCTTCTGCTACATTGAAGATAAAGGTCTCAATGCTTCTGGCCTGACGGATGATGATTTCTTTGATTTCATGCTTTCTGTGGCCTCTGTTACAAACGCGGGAAGTATCGGGAGAACTTTCCGTGGTCTGCGATTTATACATCACTATCTCAAAAAAAATCATGTTTCTGACTTGAAAGCAAATCTTTCGATGCTTCAGTTTAAAAATGCGAAAATTAGAATGATACCTCCGTTCTCACAAGAGGAGATTTCATCTATGGTGGAGGCGGCTTTTTCAGAGGGGTCTTCTGTCGCGTCACGTGACTATGCTGTGCTTCTGCTTGGATTTGATACCGGTCTGCGGGGTGCTGATATACAAAAGCTCAAGCTAACAGATATTGACTGGAAGAATGCCACAGTCACAATACGGCAAAGCAAGACCGGGCAGCCAATCACTCTCCCTCTTCACGGGGCTGTGATGAACGCAGTAGCAGATTATATCCTGAAAGAAAGGCCCGAATGCGAGTTCCGCGAAATCTTTATTACGAGCAAAGCACCATATCATCCAATCACAGCAAAAGGATGCTTTAACCGGATTATCGGTAAATACAGCGATTCATCTGGAATTGAGAGGAAACCGAAGCGCGGCTTCCATAGCCTCCGCAGATCTTTCGCTACCGAAATGTCCCTTGCGGGTGTGGCATTGCCTACGATATCCCAGATGCTTGGACATAAGGATGTAACAATCGCCCGTACCTTTCGTATAACCGGGAACAGGTTTCGTTCGTTGCAATGGATTTTTCTGATGTCCCGATCAGGAATGGTATCTACCATAGCTTACTCTATGGATCTCTCCGAAAAGGGGGTGATCCGGAATGAGTTTCTATGATGAGTTAATGCAGGATTTTCGAAAAATGCTCAATTTCCGGAATTCTGTTGGATATGCAACGGCAACGTACATATCCTCTGTTACACCATTTATTGAATATTGCAGCACTCAATATCCAGAAGCAGACTGTTTAACAAAGGAGATGGTAGATGGCTGGCTTCGGTATTATCCATACAAGACCGACAACACCAGGTCAGCCTTTGTTTCACTGTTACGGCAGTACGCCAAGTTTATCAATGCACTTGGCAAGAAGGGATTCATTCCTGATGAGGATTATAGTATTCCGCGTCAGCCGTATGTCCCTTATGTCTTTACCGATGGTGAGCTATTAACACTTTTTGATGCTATTGACAGCATTCCCCGTTGTCGCGTTAAAAAGTTCCGCAGAGATCTGGTTCTCCCTGCCATGTTCCGCATGATGTACTGCTGTGGGATGCGTCCTTCAGAGCCTTTACATCTACGAAGCAAAGATGTGGATCTTGTAACAGGTGATGTCTATATACGACAGTCCAAAAGACATAAGGACAGGCATATTATTCTTTCAGATGACATGCGTATACTTTGCAATACCTATTGCGCATTGTCCGAAGGTGGCGATTGGTTCTTCCAAAGAGGTGACGGGAAACCATACACGACGGACTGGATGACCGCTCATTTCCATCTCTGCTGGAAAAGGAGCAATCTTGAAAAACGTGGCAATCCAAGACCATATGACCTTCGCCACGCCTTTGCCACAAGAAATCTTATGCGCTGGATAGATGAGGGAAGCGATGTTATGACACTTCTCCCTTATCTGAGCACATATATGGGACATTCAGAACTAAACAGCACTTTGTACTATGTTCACCTTCTTCCTGAAAGGATACGTAAATCCGCCGGAATCGACTGGGAGCTCTTTTCATCTATATACAAACAGGAGGGGCAGGCCGATGAAGATTAAAGACCCTTCCCTGTTCAAACAGATAAAAGAGTATCTGATGACATATCTTCCGGTGATTCGTCGGCGAAGTGCCAATACAGTTAGTTCGAGTAAGGAAACCATAAATCTTTTCCTTCTATATCTGCAGCAAACACAAAAGAAAAGATTGTCCGACATTACAACAACAGATTTTAATCAGGCAAATATCGTAGGTTTTATGTCATGGCTCCAGCGAGAACGAGGGAATACAGTCACCACTGTCAATCAGCGGCTCTCCCACATCCGTGGTTTTTGCCAATACATTATGAAGAATGATGCGTTATTGTATGGCGATCTTGATGGTATTAATGACATCAGTAGAATCAGAGACACCAGGACCAAAAAACTCGTCTGGCTTTCTATTGAAGACATGCAGATGCTCCTTCAGCAGCCGGATACATCTAGGAAAACTGGCATCCGTGACAGATTTTTTCTTGCTTTATTATATGATAGTGGCTGCAGGATTGAGGAGATCATCAGTCTAAAGGTCAAAGACTTTGTCATCAACAGAAACGGTGAAGCTGAACTTCATGTAATCGGCAAAGGAGCAAAGTACAGGTGCACACCGATTACGAGCGATGTCATTGAAATCTACCGTCAGTATTGCCATATTTATCGTCTGGACACTTCAAAAGATGCGGACACATTTATGTTTTATACTGTAAGGAACGGTATCGTTACCAAGATGTCCGATGATAATGTCAGACGTTTCATGAATAAGTATGATGCCGAAATAAGGATAAAAGATCCTGAGATTCCACATCTCCACCCGCATCTGATGAGGCATACACGAGCTATGCACTTATATATGGCTGGCGTTCCGCTTCCTTTAATAGCCGAATGGCTGGGGCACAGTCGTATGGAAACAACACAGATTTATGCACAGGCTACGGTTGATATGAAACGCAAGGCTGCTCAAAAGCTTGGCGAGGATGCAAAATCAGTATTCAAAGAGGACCTTGCCTTCAAGTATGCTGATAATGATGAAGTGCTGAAAATCCTCTGCGGGCTGAAATAATTATGCCGATACTTTTTCCCAGGATGCTTTGTAATATAGGCATTCTGGGATAACACAAAGAAAAGTCGGCATAACCGGAAAGTCGGTATAAGG
>JARLJR010000095.1 GCA_031291095.1 Legionella sp.
GGATAATAACTACTCTCCTATCCCAGAGGGTTTTTATGATAAAACTCCGTTAACCCAGATTCGGGACGCAGCTGGAAAAATTTGGGAAGATTATGGGGATGAAATTCTAAGATATGGCCCAAAAGCTTTAGGCGTGTGGGGTTCACGCTCGCCTGCTCCAGAAACAGATACATCACTGACAACGTCAGATTATTTAAAAATGGCGGGCTCTTTTGCTTTGGATTGTATTCCTATTGTGGGACAATTAAAAGCTGCAGAACAGGTATGGTCTGGTAAAGATCTGCTTACTGAGGCGCGCATGCATCGAGGCCTTGCCGCATTAGGATTATTGCCTGGAGGCAAATTAGCATACACTGCATTTAAAGCGCTAGGAAAAACTGGTTCGAAGCTTGGTGTATTAGGTAGTAAAACGACTGTTGTTGAGGAAATAGTACAAACGGTTCCAAATAAGTCTTCACCTTCAGTTGTAGCAAAAGGTTTTCAAGGTAGTAGGGATTATCCTGGGATTGATAAATATAGAGATATTACTCTTAAAAAGGGAACTATAGTTTATGCTGGAGAACCTGGCGTAACGGGGTTCTTCACAACGTCAAGCGCTATACGCCGTTCAAAATTAGATGCAACGGCCTTATTTGAAGGCTTGCAGGTTTCACCAAGAAATGGATTATATCGGCCAGGCGTAACGGCTTTTGAAATTATAGAGGATACACCCGTAGCTTTCGGAATCACACGTGCAAATCCCCAATATGGGGTTGGCGGATTACCCCAACTATATATTCCTAATTATGCCAATATTACAAAGCCCGTTATAAGCTACCCGTTAAGTAATCGTTTTATGAGAGGTAAATAACATGAAAATTATAATCTCATCATTACCAAAGAATGATGCTAAGCCATACACTCATCTTGAACCTATTGTTGAGCTATTCCTAGCTGCAGGTAATGAATTATCTGATCCTTTGCCTAATTTTCCTTTGCAAGGAAAGGGATTCTACATGGATCGAGATGGTTGGAAATGTGATCTTAAAATGCCACTTGATTTTAAGTTAGTTACTTCAAACTTTGAAATTCCATCGTCGATTATAATTTCGGAAAAAAATAATTCGATTTTGTGCCAGAATACTTGGGTAGAAATTAGAGGGGATATCACATAGCATACCGTTTCAATTGAAGCCATGGAGTCAAGCTTTGCTTTAAATCCTTAAGTAGAGAGTATCCTGGAGCGCTATATCATATAACTTCCCGAAGAAATAAGTAGGAAAGTATTTATTTATCAGATGAAGATAGGATTTTATTTTTAGAGATTTTTTCTCACCTATGCATGAGAAGCAATTGAAAATGCTGTGCCTATTGTCTTACGAGTAATAATTATCATTTACTTATTGATGCTCCTCATGGGAACTTAGTAAAGAATGCAATTATTAAAAGGGGCTCCACAAAAATTTAATCGAATTTCATAGCTAATACCTTTGATTAACTAGTTTCTCATACTTAATATTATGTTTGGTTTTAAATATGCTCAATAATTTACACCCATGGTCAGGCCTTGAATCTGGAGCTCATGGGGTCAAGCCTTGCTTTTTGCCTATTACACGCCAGTTGTATTGTAAAAAAATAGATGAAATTAACAAATAAGCAAAAAGCAAGGCTTGACCCTTCAAGTGTGTAAATATCGTTAATTGGAATGAAGATAGAAATGATAATATATAAAAAAGCCGCGTGTATTTTTTTTCTCTGTATTTTTTTTGTGGTGACGGATAATTATGCAAATAACCCTTTAACTCAAAATACTTTTATTGTTACTCCAGAGCTACAAACAAAAATCAAAAGCTCTCCATTCAGATTAACGATACAAGGTCATGATGGGAAAAAATTTAGAGTTTACCTCTATGCAGAAAATGAGCGCAGTGAGAAGTGGAAAGAAACTGCCTGCTCTGGAGGGGATGAATATGAAACTATTGCCAAAATAGGGCGTTATTATCTTTATTTATATGATATTAAAGCTCAAAAGTTTTTACCTACCAGAACAGCTGTTTTTTATGATTTCAATAATCTTACCATGAATACTGATGGGGCCAAGTTTTTTTTATGGTCTAGTCTCGGAAAAAATCGAAAAGATATAATATTTTTAAGTCAATATGTTGCTTGTAGCGTGGGTAATGAATATGAAGCATATGGTCTTTCAGCAGATCAATTATATTTAGAACAGTATAATTTTGTTGACAATGAAATAAGCAGTGCTTTTTCTGGGTTTATTTATCTTGGTGAATCGGATATTAATTATGTTTCCTCTCAACGTCTCTATGGTTATACAACTTTTGATGGGAGAATAGCTCAATATAAATTTACTTTGTCTGACAAACCAAGAGAAATTCTGCAGATACCAAAATGAGAAGACATGGGGCTGGGGGCGTCCAGTATACACGAGGCGCTCGTTAGAAAGTCTAGATCGCCCAGAGTCAGGCTTTTTTTTTTGTGTTTAATTTTAGAAAATACCACAACAGGGAAAAATCATATTTTGTTCGCTTTGTGACTAAGTATGATTTTGCCCTGAAGCATCACAAACGTAACCATTCGGTCCTTGGTGAGTTGCTGGGGGGAAATATCCTTGACATTGGCTGTTTCCGTACGTAAGGTAAATTCGGTACAGTATTCTACTTCGCCAAATACCTTAAGTTGATATGTCGTAAGGTATTCCTCCGCATCGCGCCACGCAAAAAGTAATGCTTGACCCTTCAAGTGTTCAAGTGTTTATGCATAGGCCAACGCCTAACTATTCCACCTGCAGCAACAGGACAACACCACACCCAAGGCACACATCGCATCCTAGACGCGAATAAAATGCTCGGCAACACCAGTGCGACTGCCGCGATGCCGACGCCAAAACCACCGAAACCAAAGCATGGAAATTTCTGGGGCAAGGTAATTATTGCCATTGTTGCGACGGTAGCAACTGTTGTAACCGCGGGTGCCGCGGGTATTGGCTCGGTGCTTAGCGTTGGGCTTGCGGCAGGCTTCATTGGCAGCATAGCCGGGCAAACAGCAGCCAATCTTATGGGCATGCAAAGCGGTATTGATTTTGGCGGGGCATTGATATCCGGCATA
>JARLJR010000096.1 GCA_031291095.1 Legionella sp.
CCAAAACCCCAAAACCCCAAAACCCCAAAACCCCAAAACCCCTCAGCAAAGAGCTTTGCATTTCGTGGGCCCATAGTTAGCATATAAACTGTTCAATGAAATTGTGCAAACAATAATAAAGCTCCGGAAACACAAATATCTTTCAACGCGGCAGAGATAATACAAGAGCTTATGAATTAATCAAATTTGCCTTGCATATATAGGGCTGTTTTACTGCAGCTCAAATAACCCAACAATAAATGACAATCGATAACATGCTCGACGCCTTACTCCTCGCCTTCATGACCAACCCTCGTCTCCAGTTCCTTCTCATCTGTTCTATCCTTCCTCTTCTTGGTACAACCCGGTTATCTAACTATTAGCCCTCATCGTAACTAGGTTCACCCAACTTAGCACGAAAACCTGCATCGGCAGCCCAGCGCATCCCACGCTTCGTACGATTTCATTGTGCCAGCCTTATAGGCCCCATATTGCGCCGCAACAATTGGCTCGGGTCCAAGGCCAACAGCAAGCGTGTGAGCTTCTCAGAACTCGTGGCCGTCGAATACATCGCAGATTAAGCCAGCAGAACTAGCTAGGATTTACTCTTTTACTGCCTCAGGTAAACTATAATTGCTATACCGACCTCACTATACAACATTTATATATTCATCCGTGCAACCCAGCCGCGAGGCTCGACGTGGCGTTGTCCCTCTGTCCGTGGCTCAGCCATCGGTTATGGACACACTGTCTTCCCACATGAGTTCGCTGGTGTCATCCCATTATTAAAATGCGGAACCTATCCTTCCGATGAAGTTAGCGTTAGTTACGTTATCAGTCATAAATCCCTACCTGACAGGCTTTATATAGCCTATCTTTATAACAATTACGCACGCTTTACATTATTCACTAAATAGCTGGAATTTGATCTTCACCGCTCGTTTTATGTTCCGCTGCCTGTCGCGCCTTTCGATGCGTTTTACTTCTGGGGTTTTGGGGTTTTGGGGTTTTGGGGTTTTGG
>JARLJR010000097.1 GCA_031291095.1 Legionella sp.
CCCGTGAAGTTATATGATACAGTGCTCCAGAATACTCTATACGTAATGCTCTAACCATGTTGGACTTACCTTGTTCTTATTTTTCCATATAAGGCCAAATCTAATTTATTTATTCATATTATTCAATGAATTAATTGGGGTGCTTTCTAAAATTAAACGCAAAAAGCAAAGCCTGGCACTGACCGGGAGCAATAGCGCCCCTCCTGGGTTACCCAACCTAAATAGCAACTCAATTATCTATTTGTTTTATTTCTCTTGGTTTATCTGATAATGTAAATTTATATTGAACGATTCCTCTCTCAAGCACAGTATAGCCATGGAGATTGGGAGAAATAATATGATTGCCCTCTTTTTTACTAAGATAAATTCTCCCTGAAAAAATATCGAGTAATTCATCATTAACAAAATTATATCGTTCTAGATGGGATTCATCTTCTGAAAGACCATATGCCTCATACTGATTGCCAACACTACATGCAACAAGTTGGCTCAGAAATATTATATCTTTTTTATTTTTCCCCGTACTAGACCATAAAAAGAAATTAGCCCCCCTCTACATTCATAGTCACGTTGTGAAAATCAGAAAAAACACGCGTCCGAGTAGGTAAAAACTTTTTAGCTTGCAGATCATATAAATAAAGATAATAATGCCCTTTTTTTACAACTGTTTGGCGTTCGTCTACCACCCCATCAGAACAAGAAAAATACCGCCTCTTCTCACTTTGCTCATCTTCAGCATACAGATAAACTCTCAATTTTTTACTACTAGAATCCTTCATCACAAAATTAAATGGAGAAGCTTTGACTTGGAGTTGTTGTTCAGGGGTAATATTAAAGATATTCTGGTTTGCGCAACCATCATTTGCCATAAAATAAATACCTACTATAAATAATTTAATAAATTTTTTATATATTCTCATATTACATCCACTCCACTTAACGATATTTAGGTACTAAATATTTAGGATGATAGGAACTATCAATCTGGCTCAACCTATTTATTTGCTGATAAATTAATGGCGCTTGCGCATTTGCCCAATTTATATCTGTTGCATATTGCTTTTGACCTGGATTCATCGGATTCCAACGCATAGCATATAAAGTGCTTTGTGTTTTATCCGGCCGATTTATCCATTGTTTTGCAATGATTGCAGCCCCTCCTATAATACCCTCATCTACTGTTGTCCAACCATGTTTTTTGGCAAAATCAGCCCCGGCTGCTTTCGCTCTATTATCTTTAGCTCCAAGTCCAAAAAAATTGTTATCTTTAGCAAGTGGAGAATCTCCTGCACCAGACTCATGCAAAGCATGGGCAACAAGATATATAGCATTAACATTATTATCTTTCGCTGCTTTTAAAAATACTGCTCCTTTTTTATCAAGTACCCCTGCGCCCTCTAGTAGAAAATCTAATTGCTCCACACTTATGTTTTCCTGATACTGCAAATCCAAAAATTGTATTCTTTTCACCGGATCAGCAAACTGGCTTTCAACATCCATAAACCGGCGTGTTTGTTCGCGAGAAGCATCCGCGAATGGCTTATTCTTTTGTCCTATCCAATATTGTGGTTTATCACGCACACTCATTTGTTTGTTTAGAGCCTCTTCAAATGAATAGGGAGACTTTTGGTAAGTAACGCACTTGAAGGGTCAAGCCTTGCTTTTTGCTTATTTGTTAATTTCATCTATTTTTTTACAATACAACTGACGTGTAATAGGCAAAAAGCAAGGCTTGACCCCATGGGCTCTCACTGCTACTCGCTCGCTGGTTGTGGCTTTCTTGGCCAGTTTGGCTCGCCAATCGTAGATTTGTGATTCATAAATACCTAGTTCTTTTGCTGTTTTACCGACACATTGCTTCGCAGCTAAATTTACGGTTTCTTGCTTGAACTCTTGAGTGTGAATCTTATGTGTTTCTTTCGCTTTCATATCATACCTCGATTTGTCATTTTACTAACTTAACCGAGTGTCCGAAAGTATTGCAGGGGATCATTATTTAATCGAGTGGTTAATTCAGGATTAATGGAAAGTTTGATAATTCACAATTCAAGACCCTCTGGGTGATTATTTTTCTCTCATAAATTTATGTGTCGCTACCTTCATAGTCTGCCCCATAAGTAAACGGAACTACTATCTCTTAAAGGAGTCCTTGCGTCTGGTAATATTTTCGTGCCTCCTTAATATGATTGGCGCAATACTTCTTTCAGCTTTATTTAGAACAACAGGTTATTATTGCACTACAAAATTAACACCAATAAGTTTCATTGCTTCGCAAATATTATTAAGGATTTTTTGTTTTTGGATATCATCAATAAGATCATTCGAATAAGGTGGGTACCATTTTCTAATTGAATCTTTAAATATGGAAATTTCCCCAACACCATGCTCAACTTCCACACTAAGATGTTTCCCATGTTCTGAATATTTTATCTTCCCTCTATCAAGTTGTATTGATAGTTCATCAGGTCCTTTTACATGTGTTTTTGAAATTAATTTCATAATATAGACAAAGCTCCTAATTCATAAATTTTATTTTAATCCCTCTATTCATAAGAATAGGATATTCATATTGATAAAAAACTCTATTAGAATTAGCCCCATTTACAAATGCAGTGACTGATTTCTCAACACCCATAGCGTAATTCTGAGACAATCTCGCCCAAACTTTATCCGCATCCACAGGCTTCAAAAAATCACCCTGCTTGCTACTACCATATAGTTTTTCTTGATCCAACCATTTCCCTCCTGTTGTTTGTTCAAGTGTTGTCCACCCCTTGCTACGAGCAAATGCCTCTCCTAATTCTCTATTTGAAATTCCAGAAGGATTCCATCCTGAATAGAAAACTGCTTCACCAGGCTTAGATGCTACGTTTAATGTATCGACTTTCTCCATATACCCTCTAAAAGCGATATCATAATTGAGATCGCCAGTCCTGCCAAATTTCTCATTAAGGTATACTCGGCGAGCAGCAATTGATTCTAAATCACTTACCCTATTTGGAACCGTTTGTACTATTTCCTCAACGACCGATGTTTTACTACCTAATACGCCAAGCTTCGAACCAGTTTTTCCTAGCGCTTTAAATGCAGTGTATGCTAATTTTCCTCCAGGCAATAATCCTAATGCGGCAAGGCCTCGATGCATCCGCGCCTCAGTAAGCATCTCTTTACCAGACCATACCTGCTCTGCTGCTTTTAATTGTCCCACAATAGGAATACAATCCAAAGCAAAAGAGCCCGCCATTTTTAAATAATCTGACGTTGTCAGTGATGTATCTGTTTCTAGAGCAGGCGAGCGTGAGCCCCACACGCCTAAAGCTTTTGGGCCATATCTTAGAATTTCATCCCCATAATCTTCCCAAATTTTTCCAGCTGCGTCCCGAATCTGGGTTAACGGAGTTTTATCATAAAAACCCTCTGGGATAGGAGAGTAGTTATTATCC
>JARLJR010000098.1 GCA_031291095.1 Legionella sp.
AACATCCTTTGCCAAATCGATACCTAATACTTTAATATTGTTCATATGGACCCTCTCTTTTTATGAATGACGTTATTACACCTTCATTCTGGCTCGATTCGAAGCCTTTTTAAAGGGTAGGGTCCATACTATTAACCCAGTACTGAGTGCTAACGAAGCCTCGCTCTGGGTTGCTTCGCCAAGGTTTGCAATGACGAATTCATATCGTTACATACCTATGTTCTCTTGTTCGAATTACCTCTGCAGGAATTCGAGAGCGAAATGGATAGTACACGTTTATAATTACGGAGAAGTTATAGTGAATTTTACAAATCAAGTAGCATTAATTACTGGTGGCGCTTCAGGCATGGGAAAGGCTTGTGCCCAGTATTTGCAGCAAAGGGGAATGCGAGTAGCTATTTGGGATAAACAAGCGGACCCTCAAAGTGAGGCCGATCTATTTATTAGTTGTGATGTAACCAGTGATGTTTCTGTGGAAGAAGCAATGCAGCAAACTATTGCCAAACTTGGTACGCCAAGAGTTTGTATTAACTGTGCGGGAATAGCACCAGCTAAACGTATTGTTGGTAAAGAAGGAGCAATGCCTTTGGCTGCATTTAAGCAAGTCATTGATGTTAATCTTATTGGCACATTTAATGTAATGCGAGTCGCCGCACATGCAATGTCTACATTGGAATTGGATAGCAAATCTCAGGAACGAGGGGTTATCATTAATACCGCATCAATTGCAGCATTTGAAGGGCAGATAGGGCAGGCGGCTTATAGCGCTTCAAAAGGAGGTATTGTTTCTATGACTTTGCCTGCGGCACGAGAGTTAGCCCAGTTTGCCATTCGTGTAAATACCATAGCTCCAGGATTGATTGGTACTCCATTGTTACTCAATATGCCCCAAGAAGTTCAGGATAATTTGATTTCAACAATGACTTTTCCTAAACGTTTTGGTCAACCTGAAGAGTTTGCTGCTTTAGTAGGGCATATCATTGAAAATGGGATGATGAATGGTGAAGTTATTCGTTTAGATGGTGCACTTCGTATGCGATAGTGGTTGTAGGTTGGGCCCATGGCCCAACATTGGGTTTGAGCGTGGCTCGATGCTTTATTAGGCCATGAACCCAACCTACAATTTATAGGGTGTTATTCAAATCAAGCTTCTTCGTGATGTCGATTAGCATCGTTTGAAGAGGATAAATTGCCATGGGCATTATAAACACTCGCTGCATCTGGCTTGTTCCCTGAGAGCGCATTAACCAGCTCCTGGCGAACATAAAGATTATTCGCAATTACTTGACCATTTACGGTATTTAACTCACGGCAACGAGTTAGCGCATGAGCAAGTTTGCTATTTAATGTTTTTACTAAATTTATTTCAGCTTCTGGGCATTCTCTAAGAAATGCATTTAAGGCATCTGCTGCATTAATTGCTTGATTCGTAGAATTAATTATCTCCATACGCTGTTTCGCGCTGTCTTCTAGTTTATTGGATAAATCCTGTTTTTTACTGGCACACTCTTCCATTTGAGCATATTGGCGAGTTTCCAAAAGTCCTTTTTCTTCAGCTAATAAATCATTAAGTGATTCAACCCAAGAAATTTCTTGTTCTAAATGCTTGCATAATGCTTTTACTTTGTCGTTATTCATATAACTACCTTAAATTTACGCCATTTCAGTATTATTTAACATTTTTGCAGCAATCTTGTCACTATTAATTTGGTAATTACCTAATTCAATTTCAGCTTTGAAATAAAGAACACGAGCTTCATTAATTTCGGGAACTGCATCCAATGATTTTTGAATCGCTTCAAGTTGTTTGGTGGTATTGCTGATGCTAACGCTGTCATCAAACGACGAAGAACCTTCAGCTAAAATTTTATTAATTTCCAGCTGTTTTCCTTTCAAACGATTGTCTGACTCTATAGGTTTTACATGAGTAGCATCACTAATTTGATTAAACATAAACTTATCCTCACGTTGTTTTGTGTTTATTCTATACTGATGACCTATAGTTATCAGTTCTAAAAATTGCATCAGTAAACGCGTTATCGGCAGCTCGAGAAAATACTTTAGTAAATTTTCTTAATTTTATGATTTTTTTATTAAAAAATAAATTCTTAGCTTAAAAAACCACAGTTACTTTTTTTTCCCCGGAAACTTGAGCCTCAACGATTTTTTTTGAGCTTAAATTTCGTACTTTAATGGTTTCCCCTAGGGAACCGTTGGTAATTGCAATACCATCCATGCTAATAGTTAAATTATTATCGCCGGTTACAATAGAGACCTTTTCTCCTTTATTAACTACTTTAGGTAATTCAATATTGGTTGGATTAAAGGGATGATTAACCGCAATATTTTGTTTACAGGCTCGGCCAATTAAATCGTCGATGTCATTAAAATAACCATGTTTTAATTTATGGACGTCCATTTCGGTTTGGTAAATATCATTACCAGTAATTCTATCGCCTTTCATTAATGTGCGATTTGCTACAAAGACAGTTTTTAGAATGATAATGCGGATTGGTACATACAAGGACCAATGATTATCTGGTTCTTGGCATTTGATTCCCATCGTGTTGGTTTCTAAAATAGGGGAATTATAGGGATTAAATACAGCTAATTGATCTTCTGCACAGGCTTTCAAGCTTAAACGAGAGTCAATTTTATCTGCGGAAACATGGATTTTTCCTTCTTTATAGGATGCCAATTGCTTAAGAACGTACAGTTCAATTTTTTGAGTTAATAACTCAGGCGACTGAGTTGGCTCTGCAAATAATCCCGCACTTGCAAAAAATAGTAAAATGCTTAGTATGCTCTTTTTCACAACAATATCCCTAATGTCCCTGTAAATATTTCCTCGAATTATACAGCAAACAAAGTATCAAATTAAGGAGTTTGTAACATGCTAAGGTGTTTTATTATTATAAGTACTGCTGCTGGGCTTTTTATTTGTCTTCAAGCGCATGCAGACAGCCATCGCCCTCAGGACTTTTTACACTCGGTGAGTGGTTCTAAAAATGAAGGCGAGCAGATTTATAATCATTTTTGTGTCAACTGTCATGCGGCGAAACCTATTATTCCCGTGGGCGCGCCAAGAGTAGGGGAGGATGGGGATTGGAAATTACGTCTAAAACAAGGAATGGATGTTTTGTTTCAGCATACTGATGAAGGATTGAATGCAATGCCGCCTCGTGGAGGATGTTTTGAATGTACTGACAAGCAACTCATGTTGGCGATTAAATTTATGCTCCCACAACAAAAAGAAAAATCTAAATAAAATGAACATGATATTCATAAAATGAATAAAAAGTAAAAAAAATTTACAAAAAAGACTAAACCTATTTTTAATTCTCCCGATAAATAAGAAAAAAGAGGGAGAAAAAAATGAAAAAAATGTTACTTGTGGTACCTGTTTGTGCATTAGCTGCGTCATGTTCTTCTATGGATGGGGGGGTGCCTGTAGTCGATGATGCGGGTTATACCCATTATACAAAAAGCATGGCCAATGATCATCGTGGGTCGGCTCATTTCCCAGCAAAACGAGTCGCGACCGGTAAAAAAGTGTTTATTTTTGACCCGAAAGCAACTGCTTGGGCTGCATATGATGGTGATGGTAACAGAGTAAATACAGGTAGCGCATCTGGTGGTAAAGATTTTTGTGAGGATGCAGGTAAACCATGCCGTACTGTAACTGGTACCTATCATGTTTACTCGAAAAAAGGTGAGGATTGTACTTCCAGTATTTACCCACTTGAAACCCATGGTGGAGCCAGAATGCCTTATTGCATGCACTTCCATGGTGGTTACTCAATCCATGCTGCTTATGAAGTTCCTAACTATAATGCTAGCCATGGATGTATTCGAGTATTACCCAGTGCTGCAAAATGGTTGAACCAAGATTTTGTGGATGTTGGTACTACCGTAATTGTAAAATCCTACTAAACTAATTAGAAGGTAGGTTGAACAAATTGGTTAAGTTGTACAAATAAATATAAATTCCTTAGCTAAGGAGTTTGCAAGTAGTTGTAACATGCGGTATCTCCACTCTATGCCCTGCTTAATGCAGGGCTTTTTTTATTGTCTTAAGAATACTAGAATCACATAACTTTTTTAAAGCAGGTATAAATAAATGATTCTTTGTATTGATGTGGGGAATTCCCATATATATGGTGGCGTGTTCGATGGGGATGAGATTAAACTTCGTTTCCGCCATACCTCGCAAGTGAGCACTTCTGATGAATTAGGAATTTTCTTGAAGAGTGTCTTGCGGGAAAATGGTTGCTCTCCTGAAGTGATTAGTAAAATTGGTATTTGTTCGGTAGTGCCTCAAATCGATTATTCATTGCGTGCCGCGTGCCTTAAATATTTTTCTATTGAGCCTTTTTTATTACAAGCAGGCGTAAAAACTGGATTGAACATTAAATACCGTAATCCTG
Organism: Legionella sp.; assembly: GCA_031291095.1. Taxonomy (GTDB): domain Bacteria; phylum Pseudomonadota; class Gammaproteobacteria; order Legionellales; family Legionellaceae; genus Legionella. The sequence goes on from JARLJR010000098.1 coordinate 4,428, forward strand.
TGGAAGTTGGGGCTGACCGAATTGCCAATGCAATTGCGGCAACCCATAGCCATCCTAATCAAAATGTTATTGTGATTGACTTTGGTACAGCAACCACATTTTGTGCCATTAATGCACAAAAGGCGTATTTGGGTGGAGCAATTTTACCTGGAGTACGATTATCTGTTGATGCGCTCTCGAAAAATACGGCAAAACTACCTGCTGTAGAAATTATCAAAATAGATAATGCAGTAGGCCGTTCTACTATAGAGAGTATTCAATCAGGTGTTTATCATGGCGCTCTTGGCGCTTGCCGTGAATTAATTCAACGGATGAAACAGGAAGCTTTTGGTACGAGTAAAGCCGTGGTTTTAGCAACGGGCGGTTTTGCTTCCCTATTCGATAAGCAAGATTTATATGATCATTTAGTACCTGATTTAGTCCTTCAAGGTATTCGTTTAGCTGCGTTGATGAATTGTTGAGTTTAGGAAGCTGGCTGGGCTTAACAGCCTAGCCTACGCGTATTCTACCATAGCTTATTATCAATAAATGGCCGATATGTGGTTATTTTGATCTGTGGCGAGCTATAATCATTATATTAGATAGACATAAAATAATTTTTATAAGTATATCAATTTCTTATATTTAAGATAAAACGAAAATCATAAAATGTACTTTCCTTTTTTGGGGATACGTCATAAAATATGCTGTTTTTTTAAGCAAAACTTATTGGGTTGTATGATGCAATGAGTAATTTTAATGATTGGATGTAAATACAGATACAAGTAGCAAAGTCCAGAGAACAGTTAAAGGAATTATTATGCCTAAATTCAAAACACTCCCTGAAGAGAAAAAAGGTAATGAAGCACTGCGAATCCATTGTGCATTAACTATAGCAAGAATGAAATTAGCAGGTTATTTTTATGCTCATGGGATAAAACCAGGTGACGATTTTCCACAGGACCAGGTATTTAAGTTAGCTGGAGCTGGTGAAGAGACAAGTGATATGGCTTATCTATGGACGGCCTTAATGATTATGGGGCAACTGTCCGGTCGTAAGGGGTTTTCTGCCAAAAATATTGATGTAATAAATGTGGCTAGTGTGATGGGTGAAAAAAATGACAAAAGGTTTTTCGATCCTAAAAGTCAGCTTAAAAAGACATTTTTTAGTTATGACTACACCTCTTTAAATTCTAGTTCTTTGTACGAAACAGTATTCAGGCCTTTTGTCGAAAAGAACGAACTGAGTTACGACGAGGACGAACGGTCTAAATTTTTTGGAAGTCAAGTATCTAATAATAGCTCGCTTGAACTCGATGTTCAATTTCATATGGTCGATTATATGATGCATGCGTTCTTTTTGATGGATAAGCGGTCAGTCAAGTACCGCGGCACTGGTGATGAGCTGTGCCGTAAGCTGCACAACATAGGAGCTAAGAAATTAGCGCATATGGTAAGATCAATTGATCCAGATAAAATTAATGAAGTCAACTTTAGCTCAATGAAAATGAACGAGTTTGGTAAGTTAGACGTGTGTTTCATTATTGATTCGTGTAAAGTTAAGACAATTATTTTAGATAGTAACAGTCTTCATCGTTTGGATCCGACAGGGAAAAAAAATCATACTTATTTGTGTCTTGCTTTGAGTGAAATACCAAAAAGTGTAAGGCTTCTGTCATTAAGAAACAATGGACTTTCGAGCTTTAACAAGACCGAGTTATTGGAAATTATGCAGGCTATACCATCAACGGTCACAGAAGTAATAATAGAATGCAACAAACTTGATCCTGAATTAGAGCAAGAGCTTTTACACAGCAGAGGCCAAAAAACGCAGCCATTACCTAAACCTACGCAGTCTGTGAAAAACCAGAAGCCTAAACTGGAAAAGCCTAAAGAAGAAAAGCCAGTAAAATTGAGTTCTATTTCACAAGCGCATTTTAGTAAACAGACTAAAGCATCTTCTTCTGCGCCAAAAGAGGAGGCTTCATCCTCATCGGCACCCTCTACCTCTACTAAAAGGTAATGAGTACCTCTGTTGATTTCCCGTGGGATGCCCGCGGGAACTTCATCATTTTATTTCCAATAATCAATGCAGTATAAAATGTCACGCTGAGTAGCCTATTGTTTCATTGTTTTGTTTTTAATCATCTTGTTTGTTCGTTCAAAAAAATTACAAATAATTTGCCATAAAAGTGGGTTTTTCGCTTGACGGGTGTAGAAATGTGTTCCTATAGTGTATAAAAGTGGAGTAAAATAATAAAAAAGTGGAGAATTGTGGAGGTAAAAACTTTCACATAAAAAGAGAGAGCCATGTTTCGGGGAATAAACGCCATCACCATAGACACTAAAGGACGCTTAGCGATACCTACGCGCTATCGTTCTGCCTTAGGTGCTGAGGAAAAAATTCCTTTGGTAGTGACCATTGATACCGAAGAAACGTGCTTGCTGCTCTACACCGCCGCGCAGTGGCAAATAATTGAAGATAACTTACAGAAATTGCCTAGCTTTAATGCAGCTGCACGTCGAATCCAACGTTTGCTTATTGGGCATGCTACTGATGTTGAAGTGGATGCAAATGGTCGGGTGCTACTCCCTACCGTTTTAAGAAATTATGCAAAGTTGGAAAAAGATGTGGTGATGATTGGTCAAGGAAATAAATTTGAGGTTTGGAGTAAGGAACTTTGGGATACCCGACGCGAAGAGTGGTTGGCTGAGGAAAGTTCAGGTGATTCTGGATTACCCGAAGAAATGAAAACGTTTTCTTTGTAATGGAAACAAAAATGGCAATGCATCAATCAGTGCTACTCAATGAGTCAATAGAAGGCTTAGCTATTAAAAGTAGCGGTATTTATTTTGATGGAACTTTTGGGCGTGGTGGCCACAGTCAGAAAATTTTGAGTCATTTGGATGCCCAAGGCCGTCTGTATGCGATTGATAAAGATTTGGACGCGATTGCTCATGCAAAAGAACGTTTTGGCCAAGATCAACGCTTTCATATTTTTCACGGCTCTTTTGCTCAGATAGAGAAGTTTGCTACTGAGGCAGGAGTGTTCGGTAAAGTAGACGGTATTTTGTTGGATTTAGGAGTCTCTTCACCACAGATCGATAACCCGGAACGAGGGTTTAGTTTCATGCAACAAGGTCCTTTGGATATGCGCATGGATTTATCTCAACCCATGAGTGCTGCTGATTTTGTCAATCATGCTGAAGCAGATGAAATGGCGGCAATTTTCAGGTTGTATGGTGAGGAACGTTTTGCTGGACGAATTGCGCGGGCAATTGTTACTGCGAGAAGTAGCGTACCAATTACCACAACATTGCAGTTGGCAGAAATAGTAAAGGAAGCAAATCCCAAGTGGGAAAAGCATAAACATCCAGCAACTCGAGTGTTTCAGGCGATTCGCATTCATGTGAATCAAGAGTTAAATGATTTAAGTAGTTGTCTAGAACAATGTCTTAAGGTGTTGGCGCCAGGAGGACGATTAGCCGTAATCAGCTTCCATTCTCTTGAAGATAGGATTGTGAAGCAATTTATGCGTAACAAGGAGCAAGGAGAAAGACCGCCACCAGAAGTACCAATTCGTTATGAAGAGTTAAAGACAAATTTTAAGAGAATAGGTAAAGCAATAATGCCGCAGGAAAGTGAAGTAAAAGAAAATGTCAGAGCTAGGAGTGCTGTACTCAGGATAGGGGAGAAATTAGCATGAACGCTGCAGCGAAAGTGATTAATCAAGGTACTTTATTTAATGGCCAACTGGCAGATATGCAGATGTCAAAGTCATCATATATGTTAATCATATTAGTAGTTGCCGTATTAGTAAGTGCATTAGCTGTGGTTTATAGTACGAATTCATATCGTTCGACGTTTAGTCAGGTAGAGCAACAAGAACAACAAACTCATTATTTGCAATTACAATGGGGACAATTGTTGCTTGAGCAAGCAAGTCTTGCGACCCCGGCACGAGTAGAAGATTTAGCCAGTGACAAATTAGGTATGGTTCTACCAACAACTAAAAATACTTTTTGGTTGCAGGGACAACCGTAGGGGTTAATTTAGGAGAGCATTGTACGTCATCCTGAGGAGTGTACGACGAAGGATCTCCTGATGTGGCATTGTACTTATCTATAATATTTGTGCCGCTATCAGGAGTTCCTTCACTGCGTTTAGGATGGCGTGTCTTCCTTAGTGTTAAAGACCCTCTGGAAGTTTTCGTATTAAGCGAGTACCATCACGACTTATTTGTGACCGCTTAATATTAGGAACATAGCATGGGTTGAAAAACCAGCTAAAATTTCATTTTAAGCATCAGGATTGTCATGCTGTCTGTTCTGAATAAGGACATTATATGCAAATCATCAGGTCAAGATTAAACCATAATAATAATTTGAGTAGTTGCCTATGAAAAGATCGCGCCATCTGAACAGACTGGTTATTGTCTCTGCGTTTTTTATTTTACTAACGCTTATTTTGATTTGGCGAATGATTGATTTGACCGTATTGCATCGACAATTTTTGCAAGGGCAGGGCAATGCACGCAGTCTACGTACGGTGGATATTCCTGCTTATCGCGGCATGATTACTGACCGTCATGGTGCACCGCTTGCTATAAGTACTCCTGTCGAATCTGTTTGGGTTAATCCTAAAGAGTTCTCTCCTGATGAAGAACAATTTATGTCTTTAGCAAAATACTTGCATCTAACTCCAAAACAGCTAAGCAGAAAAATAGTTGATGCACAAAATGATAATCGAGAGTTTCTTTATTTACAAAGACAATTGCCACCTGCTTTATCGAAGCAAATTGAAAAACTGAAAATTCCTGGAGTTAATTTTCAGAAAGAATTTAAACGCTATTATCCTGATTCAGACAGCATTTCTCAGTTGTTAGGGTTTACCAATGTGGATGATCAGGGCTTAGAAGGTATTGAGTTAGCCTATCAGGATTGGTTAAAGGGCGTTGTGGGAAAAAAACGAGTAATTAAGGACCGCCTTGGCCGCATTATTGAAGAATTAAATGTGACTAAAGAACCACGCCCTGGTCGCGATATTGTGTTAAGTATCGATAGACGCCTGCAGTATTTAGCCTATAGTGAGTTAGGTAAAACCGTAGAAGAGTTTGGTGCAAAATCAGGCTCGGTAGTGGTAGTAGATACCGAAAATGGGGAAATTCTAGCGATGGCTAATGTGCCTTCCTATAATCCCAATTCACGTGGACGTTATGATAAAGATACTTATAGAAATAGGGCGGTAACAGATACGTTTGAGCCGGGTTCTGTTATGAAAACACTTAGTATTGCAAGTGCCCTGGAAACCGGCTTATATACCCCATCAACAATTATTGATACGAATCCTAGTTGGATGTCAGTGCATGGCCGTGTAGTACGTGACATACATAACTATGGGGTGCTTGATGTAACTGGCGTTTTGCAGCACTCAAGTAACGTTGGGGTGACTAAAATGGTTTTAGCCAGTCCACCAGAACAATTAATTGGCTTATTACAGCGTTGTGGTTTTGGACAACGCACGGAAAGTACCTATCCTGGTGAAAGTGATGGAAGTATTGTTAAAGTGAAAGATGCGAATCCCTTTGTTTTAGCAACTCTGGCTTTTGGCTATGGTCTATCGGCAACGGCATTGCAATTGGCGAAAGCCCATATGATTTTTGCTAATGATGGTCGCTTAATTCCAGTTACTTTAATTCACAATGACCCACCAACAGCCGGTGTGCAAGTGATTAAATCGGAAACTGCAAAACAAGTTTTGGCCATGATGGAGGCCGTACTAGGGAAAGATGGTACCGGCAAATCGGCCAGGGTGCCTGGGTATCGAGTCGCAGGTAAAACAGGAACTGCACGTGTGGCAGGTAAAGACGGTTATAAAGATCGCAGATATACGGCAAGCTTTATTGGCATTGCCCCCGTTTCTAAACCCAAATTTGTCGTAGTAGTCATTATTCATGAGCCTTCCAAAAAAGGTTATTATGCTGCTGCAGTTGCTGCTCCATTGTTCTCTAAGGTTATGATGGGCGCATTACGGCTGTTTAATATCCCTACGGATGAAGCAATAAGTTAACGTCAAAATAGCGGAAATACCATGAAACTAAGCCAATTGTTAGCACCTTGGACAAAGCAACAGGTTGTTGATTGTACAATTACAGGAATTCAAAATGACAGTCGGCAGATTCAGCCAGGTGATTTGTTTGTAGCCTATCCTGGTGCCGTTGCAGATGGGCGTTTATTTATTCATAGAGCAGTAGCGGCGGGTGCCGTAGCCGTGATTTTTGAACCAACTGATTTTCCTTCAGATGTGATTGCGCCGGACGTCCCTTGTATCGCTATTCCTGATTTGGCTACTAAATTAGCGTATATCGCTAAAGCTTTTTATGCTAATCCAGGAGAGGCGCTAACTTTTACTGGAATTACAGGTACTAACGGTAAGACAACCATAGCGTATCAATTAGCTCAAGCCCATTCTTTGCTTGGACAAGGCGCTGCGTATATTGGGACTATTGGGCAGGGAGATGTGCATCATCTCAAACCTTTAGATAACACCACACCTGATGCACTATATTTACAAAAATTATTTGCTCAATATAAGAACCAAGGCTTACGGCAAGTATGCATGGAAGTATCATCCCATGCTTTGGCTCAACATCGAGTCGATGCGATTGAGTTTAATCAAGCGATTTTCACTAATTTGACTTTAGATCATCTGGATTACCACCATACGATGGAAAATTATGCTAACGCAAAGGCAGATTTATTTGCGCGGGAATCTTTGCAATGGGCGATTATTAATCAGGATGATGAGTACCAACAGTTCATGGCTGCAGCAGTAAAGCCGCATGTGAAAAAGTTAAGTTATGGCATGAGCCAGGGCTGTGATGTCAAAGTACTCAATTGGCATATGGACATCAATGGCACGTTAATTGAGGTACAGTCTCCTTGGGGAGAACACCAGTTACATATTAAAGCTTTAGGGGCGTTTAATATTTATAATAGTTTAGCAGTCTTTAGCAGTTTATTAGCCAGTGGTTATGCACCTGAAAAAGTGGTGCAAGTTATGTCGCAATTGAAAGCGGCTCCCGGACGGTTGGAAATTGTAAGCAGTGCGCCTTATGTGCTTGTTGATTATGCGCATACTCCTGATGCCTTAGAGAATGCCTTAGTTACCTTAGGGCAAATAAAAAAGGGTAAGCTATGGGTAGTGTTTGGTTGTGGGGGTGATCGTGATAAAAGTAAACGTCCTGTGATGGGGAAAATTGCTAGTGACCATGCGGATCAAATTGTTATTACTAGTGACAATCCACGCACGGAAGATCCACAAACAATCATTAATGAAATTGCTGTCGGTGTTTCATCATCGGCTTCTGTGAAGCAATTAGAAAATCGTGAAGAGGCGATTGCCTATGCTCTAAAGGGAGCGCATGAGGATGATATTATTTTAATTGCGGGTAAGGGGCATGAGGCTTATCAGCAAATTGGTACGGTCAAGCATGCGTTTTCGGATCAGGAAGTTGTGAGAAGATTAACGTCATCCTGAGGAGTTTACGACGAAGGACCTCCTGACTCGGGCACAGAGCCACATTCAGGAGCTCCCTCACGGCGTTCGGGCTGACGTGTAGATTCGTTTACGTGCAACCTACGTCATCCTGAGGAGTTTACGACGAAGGACCTCCCGAACCAGGCACAAAGCCACATTCAGGAGCTCCCTCACGGCGTTCGGGCTGACGTGTAGATTCGTTTACGTGCAACCTACGTCATCATGAGGAGTTTACGACGAAGGACCTCCCGAAGCGGGCACCAAGCCACATTCAAGGAGCTCCCTCACTGCGTTCGGGATGACGTATTATCCAATCCCAAGCAAAGCGCTAGTCTGCACATCCAAACCCTCATTAGCATAAAGTCGAAAATCATGACGTTTCTGATGATCTTTCCTAATCTGCAAAAAGGTTTCTTCCAGATTTTTAGCTTGCTTCAAAAGCAATGTTTCTTCAATGGGATTATACAGTGACAAAATTTGCTCCTGCCATGTTTTATTAGCCTCCAAATGCACTGCTTCACACATTTGAGGGCTAGCAAACTTAGGCAATGGTAATTCAGCAATTTGATGCAGGACTTCGCTAACCATGCTTACCGCTCTATACTTGGCCTCAAGGCTGTGGCCAGCAATATGAGGCGTACATAATGTGGCTTTTTCTATAATGTTTTGATTAACATTCGGCTCATCGAGATAAACATCAGTACAATAAATGAATCTATCACCAAAATTAAGTAAGGCAAGTTCATCAATAATGCCTCCGCGTGCCGCATTAATAATGACGCAGCCAGGCTTTAAATTGGCAAGGAATTGCTGATCAATTAAATTCCGACTTGGGTGAGGTTGCTCATCATGTAATTCAGCATGGATACATAAAAGATCTACCTGATATAACTCGTCAATTTGGGTACTTAATCCTTTCAGCGGATCATAAACAACAGTGGCAAAGCCAGCAGCTTCCAGTCGTGCCTGAACTCTTGTCCCCACTTCGCCAAAACCAATAATTCCAGCACGGTTACCCTGGATAAGTTGCCGCTGATGCAAATAAGCAAGAGAAGAAACAACATAATCGGCAACAGCGCGTGCATTGCATCCTTTAGCATCAATGACCTGAATATGGTGAGCCGCTAACCATTGCTTATCCAAATGATCACTGCCACTACTGGCCGTAGCGACATAACGTACTGTAGGATTCTTGAATAGATTGTGATTTACTTTGAGATTAGCTCGGCACAAAAGAACATCTTGTCCAGCAAGTAGGGCGGCAATTTCGTCAGCATGAGCGTAACGAGTTAGACAAAAGGGCTCAGGAAACGCTTGATCTAGTCCTGGTAGTGAGCCATCCGCCAAAACCTTCATAATTGAAAAATTGAAGTTAATACAAAGAGTCCTATGTTAATGAGCGGGGTCATAATGTAGTTTAAAATCCCGGTAAACATTAAAATGATGAGAATAAAAAATCCATAGGGTTCTATTTGCGCATAAACCATTGCTTGCCTGGGTGGCAAAAGACTACTTACTACCCGACTGCCGTCGAGCGGTGGTAAAGGTAATAAGTTTAATGCAGCTAATACCAGATTGATAATCATTCCCGCACGAGCACTCATTAACAGAAAAAGTGCAGGCATGGAGGTTTCTGGGTGAAGATGGGTTGCAATTTTAAACGCACCAGCCCATAAAAAAGCCATAAAAATATTTGAAAATGGTCCAGCAAGAGTGACGAGAATCATATCGCGTCGTGGATGACGGAAGCGACCCCAATTAATCGGCACAGGTTTTGCATAACCAATTACGAATTGAAAACTAGTTAATACGCCAACCAATATGGGTATTAATATAGTACCAACAAGATCTATATGACGAATTGGATTTAAACTTAAACGTCCAAACATTTTTGCAGTAGTATCGCCGCAAAGGTTAGCTACATAGGCATGAGCAGCTTCATGTAAGGTGATGGCGAGCAAGACAGGTAGAGCCCAAATGCATACCTGCTGGATTAAAGTAAATTCTGGCATTAAAAACTATGTACTAGTTAGTGTATGATGATTTTAACGAATTGTGCGTTGTAATAACAAGTAAAATAAAAAAATACGCTTACGTCATCCCGAACACAGTGAGGGATCTCCTGCATAGGGCGTTGTGTCCATTCGGAAGATCCTTCGTCGAAAACCCCTCAGGATGAGGTTCTTTGAACTAAGAGGTGATAAGTATGTCACTAATAAATAAAATTTTTGGACGCCCCTTGGCATCCAGTGCCGCTAAGAAACAAGAACTTACAATAATGACCGGTGTACCTGCATTGGGTTTGGATGCTTTATCATCAACTGCGTATGGTCCAGAAGCTACACTTACTATTTTATTATCCTTAGGTGCAGTTGGTTTACATTATTCTTTTCTTATTTCTGGGCTAGTCGTCGTGGTATTAATTTCGCTGTATTTTTCTTACTTGCAGACAGCGGCCGTTTATCCTAAAGGTGGTGGTGCCTATATTGTTGCCAGTGATAATTTAGGACGTAAATATGGCTTATGGGCTGCTATATCCCTGATTCTGGATTATCTGCTCAATGTGGCTGTTGGTATTTCTGCGGGAGTAGGGGCGGTTGTTTCTGCAATTCCAGAATTACAGCAACATACCCTTGCTTTATGCCTGATTATTCTTTTGATGCTCACTTTAGTTAATCTACGCGGAATTCGTGAGTCGGGTGTAATTTTTATTATTCCTACGCTGATTTTTATAGTGTGTATAGCCTCTACTTTAATTATTGGCGTTGTTAAAGTTTGGGCAAGCGGTGGACATCCACTGCCTATTGTTTCTACTCCTAAGCTACCAGCCCCTCAAGAAACATTAAGCATTTGGTTGTTCCTGGCAGCATTTGCTAATGGATTAACGGCGATGACCGGGGTAGAGGCGGTAAGTAATTCAGTGCCACTATTTAAAAAACCCAAAGTAAGAAATGCACAGCTGACTTTATCCATTATTGTGATAACCCTGGCTTTATTTTTATTGCTTATTGGTTATCTTTGTCCTGCGTATAGCATTTTGGCTATGGACGAACTTCACCCTGGTTACCAAACCATATTGTCGCAATTGGTAGCTGCCATTACAGGAAAAGGAGTTTTTTACTATATTTCGATTGTCAGCATTTTTATTGTGCTTGCTTATTCAGCCCAAACAAGTTTTGCAGATTTTCCACGCGTATGTCGTTTGCTTGCAGAGGATAATTATTTACCTCATTTTTTTGCAGAACGAGGCAGGCGTTTGGTTTATTCGGTAGGAATTATTTTGTTAGCTGTTTGTTCGGCCGCCTTACTGGTTATTTTTAAAGGAATCACCAACAAATTAATACCACTTTTTGCCGTAGGGGCCTTTAGTGCCTTTCTTTTTTCTCAGATTGGCATGATTGTGCATTGGGTGAAAAACGATGGGCCGCATATGCATTTGAAATTAATGGTGAACTCTATTGGCGCGGTTATCACGGCCATTGCATTAATAATTATTATTGCGACTAAATTTATGGAAGGGGCGTGGATTATTGTTTTTCTTGCTCCAGCCTTAGCTTATTTAATGGGGCGTATTCGCCATCATTATTTAGTGGTTGCCAATGAAGTGGAGACGCCGATAAAACTGTTTTCTTCTAAATTAGAGCCACCGGTAGTTATTATTCCTATTCAAGGATTAGATTGTATTGCGCAAAAGGCGATGCAATTTGGCATGTCGTTATCGGATGATGTCACCGCTCTTTTTATTGATACAGGTTCTTCCGATGTAACTCATTTGAAAAAAGTTTGGACAGAAAACATTGAAGCGTCTGCAAAAAAGTTAAAAGTGACTGTGCCTCAATTGGAAATTATTAAATCACCCTATCGTCGTATTTATAAACCGGTACTTAATTATATTAAAAAAGTGAAAAAACAAAGGACAGACAGGATTATTGCGCTTATTATACCGGAGTTAGTGGAACCAAAATGGTATGAGTATCTGTTACATAATATTCATGCACCAGGATTACGTGCTTTATTATTTTTAGAGCGTGATGAGCGAACCGTAGTGATTACGATACCCTGGTATTTGCGTGAATCGGCATTGAAGCGTTCACATGTAGATGATGACGGATAGTTTAAATATGTTAGGCCAAGCTTAGGGCACTGCCATTAAGTTAAGCCGTCCCGAACGTAGCGAGGGATCTCCGATGCAAGCACGGAGCCAGATGCAGGAGATCCCTCACTACGTTCGGGATGACGTTCAGGAATTTGATTTTAAGTAAGAGGAATTTGATTGATGACACAATTTGAGAAAACATTTGAGTTTATGAAAAAACCATGGGTTATTTTACTTTATGCAATTTTGGTCATATTGTCCTATATTTTTGTTGATAAGGCATTGGCTACTTATTTTCATCAACTTGATTTAAGAACAAATATTCATGTCTTAAGTATTTTGACTGCATTTGGACAATGGATTGCGTACATTGTTTTATTTTTTGCTGGCGCACTCTATTTTCGTTACGTACGCACTAATCCAGTATCTGAAGCGAGAGCGTGGTATTTATTAGGTTGCGTATTTGTTGCCAATTTAGTGTGTTTTGTTTTGAAAGTTGCTTTAAGTCGAGCTCGTCCTGATTTATTGTTTAGCAGTAATGAGTTTGGTTTTTATTGGTTTAAAATGGGCAAGTATTATTGGTCTTTTCCGTCGGGACATACTACAACGGTAGTTAGTTTGGCGGTAGGTCTCGGTGTTTTGTTTCCACGTTATTTTTATGCAGTACTTGGAGCGGCACTCTTAGTCGCGGCATCTAGAGTATTATTGTATTATCATTATCTAAGTGATGTGATGACTGGCTTTTATTTAACTGTACTAGTAGTAGGTTTTTATACTCATTATCTTAAACAAAAAAATTGGTTTGAGGAAAAAGGCTGCATTGATTCGACGCCTTTAATTTTAAGCGGACAAAGATCCTAGGGGATGTTGATAATTTAGCTAGTTTGAACAAATCTAAACGGACCCAGATGGATTTCGCCTAAGAAGCATAATAGTGCTTCTTAGGTTTCAAGGAGTGATTATGATTATAGACGCTGATTTGAAATCTTTAGTTGAGGTCTATGCTAAATTTGATCAGGAAAAAGGGATTTATATCAATAAAAATGAGCCGCTTGCGTCTTCAGATCATCTCGTTACTGAACTTGACTCTAAGAATGGAATTCATATTGGTCTTATAGATGGTGGGCAACCTACATATCCTTCTCTTGCAGGCGAGCAGGAATCCTTAACTACGATTAATAATTTCAACGAAGAGCAACTTTTTAGTTTAGAGCGTTCCTTTAATTTATTGCTTAATCAATGGTTGTTGCATGATGGTGCTGAAAAGGAGCGAATAGAAGAAAACTACAATAAACTGCTTTCGTTTTTTGATAGCTCCACTGTTTTATTACCTGAGGTGGTATGGCTTGAAAACCATTTATCTAAAGGCTTGAATGATGGCCTATGCAAACGAACTTTAATTGATTGCTATCAACGATTAGTGACGCCAGCAAATTATAAAGAGCTTACATTTGGTGAAATAACAAACCAGGATGATCTTAAGAAATGGTTAGAAAATTTATCATCAAAGGCTAGAACTTATAATGAGCGGAGTTTATATAATAGTCTTTTGGGATTATTGAATGAATCTGTAGATTATTACGATGAGGTCGGAAAAATTAAACCTACCGCAATCAAAGCTTTATTATCTTTTTTCCCTGTACTTTTAGTGAGCATAGGCACCCTTGCTTTTGCAGAAGAGTTACTCGCTATTTATGCATTATATTTTATTGTGCTAAAAGGAGGGGAGTATATTGGTAAAACCAATATTTCTGAGCTGCAATCATTTGGTGGTACGGTGCAGCAAGTAACCTGCGTTACCGCAGCAACCACTACCGCCTTACTTGTTCGTTTAATGGAATTGATTTTTTGGAGTTCTCGCCAATGTTACATGGCGACACTGCAAGTTGGCGCTCATGTATTAGAACCACTTTTTTCCGGAACAGACCCAGATGCTGTTGAAAATATAGAAGAAGCATTACTTAAGGCCGGGGAAAATAAAGACGGTGGATTGCTTTTTAAAAACTATCAGTTGAAGCTAATCGTTGCACCTATAGAAGTTCGATGTTCTGCATTAAAAGAGCAATGGTTTTTAGGTCATCGTACCGGCGCTGAAAAAGACAGGGTTCTCACTCGGTTTTTAACTAAAATGCGTGAACTGGATCAAAATCATGATCCTATTGAAACCAAATTAGAGGCGGCACAGCGATTAATTGTTAAGTTAAAAGAAAATAAAATGGTATATGAAGAGGGGCGTTATACAGGACCTGCAATTAACAAGGCAGAACGTTTTCTCCAGTTTTTTATCAATAATCCATTGGCTCTGATGGAGAGTAAGGCAGAGACAACGTCAACAGAATGTGTAAGTAACGCTTCGATGTGATGGGGGTACGGGAGCTTTTAAATCTAGGCTTATTCTGTTCCTTATGTCCGCGGCTTGTCCGCGGGATCTAGGTGCACTGCGTAGGACGAAGATCCTTTTACGCCTTGTTTTTATGGAATAATCTGTAACTTAATCACAATGCCCCCTTGAATTAGCCCCTACATCTCTGGCAAGATGCTTTTGGTTTTGATTTTCCAGTGAGGACTTATGAAAATTCTCGTTGCAGTGAAGCGTGTAATTGATCCCTATGTCAAAATTAGGGTCAAATCGGATAATACCGGAGTTGAAACACAAAATATCAAAATGGCAATGAATCCTTTTGATGAAATTGCTGTCGAAGAAGCGTTACGTTTACGTGAAAAAAATTGGGCTACTGAAGTAGTGCTTGTGAGTATTGGTACGGACAGCTCACAAGAAATTTTACGCCATGGATTAGCGTTAGGCGCTGATCGGGCTATTCTAGTGCGTACACCAGATTCCTTAGAAAGTTTGAATATTGCTAAAGTATTGAAAAAGATTGTGGATGATGAAAAACCTTCTTTAGTATTAATGGGAAAACAAGCCATTGATGGGGATAATAATCAAACACCCCAAATGCTATCCGCTTTATTAAATTGGCCACAAGCAACTTACGCTTCCAAGCTAGAGGCAAGTACCGAGCATCTCGAAGTCACCCGAGAAATAGATGGTGGATTAGAAACAATTAAAGTTCAATTGCCAGCTATAGTAAGTACCGATTTGCGCTTGAACGAGCCACGCTATGCTAGTTTGCCCAATATCATGAAGGCAAAGCGTAAGCCTCTAGATGTTATTGAATTAGATAATATGGGCTTAGCACTGAAAAAACATATTGAAGTAATTCAAGTTACCGCACCTGCAGCACGTAGTGCAGGAAAAAAGGTAGGCTCAGTAGATGAGCTCATTAATGAATTACAAAATCAAGCCAAAGTGCTTTGATAAGGAGATAGGATGAGCACTTTAATACTTGTTGAACATGATAATCAAACCATGCATCCAGCAACTCGGAATGTTTTGTCTGCTGCGCAGCAGTTAGGCGAAGAAGCACACTTGCTGGTTGTAGGACATCAATGCAAAACAGTAGCAGAGCAAGTGGCAGCACTTTCTGGCGTGCATAATGTTTTATATGTAGATAAGCCTTGCTATGAGCATCCACTCGCAGAACAAATGAGTGATTTGGTATTATCACTTGCCAACTCATTCAAAGCCATATTAATTCCATCCAGTACTTTTGGTAAAAATATTGCCCCACGCGTTGCAGCACTGCTTGATGTTGCGCAAATTTCTGATGTGAGTAAAATTCTTGATAATGCTACTTTTGAGCATCCTATTTATGCGGGTAACGCTATAGAGACGGTGCGAATGTTAGACCCCATCAAAGTGTTGAGCATTAGAACGACCGCATTTGATGCGGTAACTGCAACTCAAGCGGCCTGCACTATTGAAACACTAGACAAAGAATTTACCACTCAAAGCAGCCAATTTATGAAGCATGAGCTCAGTAAATCCGAGCGCCCCGATTTAGGGACCGCTAAAATTGTTGTTTCGGGGGGGAGGGGATTACAAAGCGCTGAAAAATTTAAATTAATTGAAGAATTAGCCGATGCTCTAGGTGCTGCAGTTGGTGCATCACGTGCAGCAGTTGATGCTGGATTCGTTCCCAATGACTATCAGGTTGGACAAACCGGAAAGGTAGTCGCACCGATGCTTTATATTGCCGTAGGTATTTCAGGAGCAGTACAGCACTTGGCTGGTATGAAAGACTCTAAAGTGATCGTTGCCATTAACAAAGATGAAGACGCTCCAATTTTCCAAATTGCAGATTATGGATTGGTTGGCGATTTATTCGAATTAGTACCACAATTAATTGCGCATTTAAGAAATAAATAAAAGCTTAGGCTCTGTTGGCATTTTGCAAGCTTGGACCATTTGGACCAGGTGGGAATGTAAATAGGGTCTATAAAACACAGGTAAAAGGGAGTAATTATGTTAGTAGGTGTTCCAAAAGAGATTAAGCCACAAGAGAATCGTGTGGGTCTTATCCCTTCAAGTGTTAGGGAAATCATAAGAGTTGGTAGCGCTGTTATCGTTGAAAAAGGTGCAGGATTAGGAATTGGTATTTCTGACGATGATTACAGCCATGCTGGTGCTGAGGTTGTGGACAGTGCGGATGAAGTATTTGCTAAAGCGGATTTAATCGTTAAAGTTAAAGAACCTCAACCTATTGAATGCAAGCGCCTTCGCGAAGGGCAAACTTTATTTACTTATTTGCATCTAGCACCAGATCCACATCAAGCGCGTATGCTCAAAGAATCTGGTGTAACCGCAATTGCCTATGAAACCGTAACTCAGGATGATGGTGGATTACCCTTATTGACCCCAATGTCACAAGTTGCTGGTCGAATGTCCATCCAGGCTGGTGCGCATTGCTTGGAAATGGCCCAAGGTGGAAGTGGTGTTTTATTAGGCGGCGTTCCTGGTGTAGCAGCAGCTAATGTTGTAGTTATTGGGGGCGGGGTCGTAGGTACCAATGCAGTACGTATGGCTATGGGTATGGAAGCACGAGTAACTGTATTAGATCGCTCATTACAACGTCTGAATGAATTGGATTTCCAATTCGGCTCTAAGATTAATACGGTTTATTCTACTGCTGATTCAATTGAAAAGTATGTATCTCGAGCTGATCTAGTGATTGGCGCGGTATTAGTTCCTGGTGCTTCGGCTCCAAAATTAGTAACTCGTGCGATGTTAAAATCCATGCGCCCTGGTTCTGTATTAGTGGACGTGGCAATTGACCAAGGTGGTTGTTTTGAAACAAGTCGCCCAACGACACATCAAGAACCAACTTATGTTGTGGATCAAGTAGTGCATTATTGTGTTGCTAACATGCCTGGCGCAGTGCCAAGAACCTCTACTTTTGCGTTGAATAATGCAACCTTACCTTTCGTGTTAAGCATTATTACTAAAGGCACGAAGCTGGCTTTATTAAATGATCATCATTTATTAAACGGCTTGAACGTTCATCAAGGTAAAATTACATTTGAAGCGGTCGCTCGTGATTTAGGATATGAGTACACACCGGCTGCTATTGCTTTAGCTGGTCGTTAGGATATCGGTAGACGTGGCCTGGTTGCTTACATCCAGGCTACATTAGATTTGGCTGAATTGGACCTTACTTCAGTACGCAGCAATGACGAAATTTACATACCCTCCCTTACCAAGGAGACCTACTTGAAATTTCATGACTACTATCTGACTCATTATTTGAGCTTTCCGCGACTAATACTGGCGTTTTGGGATATAGTATACGACGCAATGAATGCGGAGGCCTAAACTCTTTTACCAGAGATGGAGCAGGCTCGGCATCAACGATACCATTATGGCAGACCATATAAAGAGGAATACGACAAGGTTTTCCATTACTTAATAAGTGCTCAGAATAGATTACATAACTTAATGGATAAAGAACTCTTAGCTCATCTGGAGTTATTAGCTCGAGGGCGGACGTTTTTTTCCATGTGACAGTTGGTACTTTTGCGAAGAAATTTAAATGGGTATGTATCTGCGCTGTGGTGGTTTTAAGCTGAGCACTGACTAAATTTTGCAATCGTTTAGCTCGAGAGTAATGTCCCATAAATAAGTTATCTTCATCACCTGGCTCTTCTTCATCCCGTAGAGGTTTCATTTTTTTTAACATGATGGGGGCAAGAATTTCAGGATAGTTTTGCCATCTAAAAATCTCATTAAGAAATGGTTTCTTGGTACCATCCGCATCAACAGTGCTCCAGGAAATTTCGATTTTCGGATCTTCTTCATCATAATAAATGATTTCATCAATAATAAACTTCATTTAGCGCATACCGTTTGGTCAAAATGAGTCCAATTATAATAACGATAATATTTAATGCAAATGGTTTTAAAACTTATTTTTAAATAAGGTAAAATACTTGTTTTTGAATTAAGGATAATTATGAAAAGATTTTTTTTACTGCTGCTGATGACTCTAAGTTTTAATCTTGCAGCAAATCAATTGGCAGTTAAAGATAAACTAATTGTCACAAAGTGTATGTATGAGAAGCTAGAAAATTTAGCGACTTTAATTATAAGGGCAGATAAATATACGCTAATTGAAATTGAAATGAATGAACTCGCGCTTAGAGTGTTACATGATAATCGACGTGTATGTGGCGGCTTTTTAAATCTTGAGCCTTATAAAAAACAGCAGATTAATGAGAGCCAGTTATTAATCAATTTAACAAAATCACGAGCTACTTTAGGACATGATGAATATCATATAACACATGATGTTCAGGTTACTCCATTATTGAAACAGATTGATAGGAATAATATTTGGGGCTACATGCAGCATCTAACGAACTATGTTAATCGTGCTGCAAATTCTCAAACTGGTGTTTTGGCCGCGCAATGGTTTAAAGACCAAATCGATTCTATGGCAAAAGATTATCATCGCAACGACGTTCAAAGTTATATGGTCGAAACGGGTAAAAAGTATAAGCAACCTTCCGTAGTAACAGTTATTGGCAAAGAAAAACCAGGCGGTGCAATCGTAATTGGTGCACATATAGATACGTTAAAAGGTAATATGCCAGGAGCAGATGATGATGCCAGCGGAATCGCAGCAATTTTGGAAGTATCCAGAATGCTTTTATCATCAGGAATTAATTTTGATCGTCCCATTTATGTTATTGCTTATGCTGCAGAGGAGCAGGGCTTGGTTGGTTCTGGTTTTGTTGTACAATCATTTTTAGATAAAAAAACGTCTGTCAAAGCAGTTCTGCAGTTTGATCAGGCAGGATTTAGAGCTAATCCAAAAGACAAAACGATTTGGTTATTGGACGATTATGTGGATTCCAAGTTAACCAAATTCCTGGCTAATCTAACCACTCATTATGTGAACATCCCTGTTTCTTACACTCATTGCGGCTATGCTTGCAGCGATCATGCAAATTGGCATTTAAATGGATTTGCTGCATGCTATCCATCGGCTACTACCTTAGATGATGATAATGATAATGTTCATACGTCTAATGATCGATTAGAGACAATCAGTTTGGATCATATAGAAAACTTCGCCAAATTAGGTTTGGCTTTTGTTGTTGAATTGGGTTTGAATTAAGTTAGGCTACTACGTCATCCTGAGGAGTTTACGACGAAGGATCTTCTGAATATGGCAGTTATCTCACCCAGTATATTTATGCCACATTCAGGAGAGCCCTCACTGTGTTCGGGATGACGTGCTAGACGACATTGTTTGAATAAATACCAGCTAATTTGAATACGCATCCCGCAATTGAATGCAGTATTTGGTTATTAATTCTTTACTGTTCCTACGGCCTATCAAGAGTTTGAAAAGCAGAAAACTCCAGAATATTTTAAAAGCAAGTTATAAAAAAATCTTAATCCAGTTAGAATGGACGGGGGGGATTATGACAAAAACACTACAAAAACGGCTTATTAATGTACTGCCTTATGATAGTCATTGGCCAGAACAATTTACAGAAGAAGCACAATCCATCCAAAAGGCCTTAGGGGCTAATTGTATTGAGATTCACCATATTGGCTCAACCGCCGTGCCTGGCCTAGCTGCAAAGCCTATTATTGATATGATTCCTGTCGTTTTGGATATTACGCAAGTTGATGCCATGAATCCTTTAATGGCTGCGTTGGGATACGAGGTAAAAGGTGAGTCTGGAATGCTTTTTCGCCGTTTTTTTCAAAAAGGGGATACCCAGCCTTCGTTCAATGTGCATGTCTTTGAACAGGGGAGTTCTGAAATTGAGCGGCATGTGAAATTTCGCGATTGGATGCGTGCGCATCCCGAAGACAGAGATGCTTATGCCCAGTTAAAACAAGATTTGGCCCAATTACATCCTGATGACCTCAGCGCGTATTGTTTTGGTAAAGAAGATTTTGTTTCGCGTATTGATAAAAGAACGGGTTGTTTTGGTTTGAGGGTAGTAAAAGCATTAACCCCACGAGAATGGAACGGAATTCGTCATTTGCGCCAATTTTATTTTTTTGACCAGGCGGGCCTCACTGATCCATCTACTTGGACCTTTGAGCATGATGCCCATCTGCATTTTGTTTTGTATCAGGGCACAGAAATCATTGGCTATGCCCATCTGCAGCTTTGGCCTGATGCCAGAGTTGCGATGCGAATCATTGTAATTGATGAAGCCAAAAGGAATCATCATTATGGCCATCAATTTTTGCTCTTATGTGAGCGCTGGCTTAAAGAGCAAGGATATAAAAGCTTGCATGTGGAGTCTTCGCCAAAAGCATTAGAGTTTTATCAAAAAAATGGGTACATTAAGATGCCATTTAATGATCCTGACGACTATGAAGGCGATCCACGGGATATCGGTTTAGGAAAGATCCTAAACATAACGTCATCCCGAACGAAGTGAGGGATCTCCTCAATGTGGTTTTTTGCCCGTTTCGGGAGGTCCTTCGTCGTAAACTCCTCAGGATGACGGACATTGCTCAACGTGATGAATGTACACGTCATCCCGAACGCAGTGGGAGCCCCTGAATGTGGCTTGGTGCCCGTTTCAGGAGGTCCTTCGCCGTAAACTCCTCAGGATGACGGACATTGTTCAACGTGACGAATGTACACGTCATCCCGAACGAAGCGAGAATAAACCTTGTAGGATGTGGATAGAAGAAAAAGAAGAGGGGGATTTTTTTTCTACCGAAAGTGGATTCAATAAAAAAGAAACTCGTATTATTGAATATACGGATACTTATAAAAATCTATTAAAAGAATCTTGGAAACCAAATCCACATAGCTCCGAAGAAATTGATCTTTCCAATCATATCGATATTTTAGTACCTCCATCGTGCTAATTTCTTTGACAAGATATGGATTTTCACTTGATAATTATTTCTCCATTACAAAGTGAGCAGATGCAGCATTTAACCAGCAATAGCCAACTGGTAGTCTTATCAAATGCAGGACATTTATCTAACTTAGAACAACCTGAAGAATGGAATAAGGCAGTTAAGGAGTGGTTTTCTCATTAGTGGGCTGGGTGGCCAAATTCAGGGGGAGTGGCGTTAATTTAAGGAAATTATGAATTAATCAGTTGCGTTGAATTCATTAACTCTAATAACCTCTCTCGTTTCTTTTGAATAGATAATTGTTGCTTGTCAGTGCAGCACTTAAGTAGCAGCATCACAGCCAGACATTTTAAGAGGATATTAAGTTAAAATTGATATGTTGATCGTTATGCGAATTGGCCTACCATTAAGTAGGCCGGAGCTTTCGTTCTCTATTTTGCAAGACAAGGTTCTTCTTCAAGATAGCCACTTAAAACACCATATAGGCTATTCGTCCAGTGGAGTCTAGGTGGACCTGATTTTTCGGTTGCTTTATGCAAATGATCCGTGACTGATTCTAAGTACGATGGATTGGTAAATTTAGCGACAGCGATATGGTTTTCTAGCTCCTTAGTTACGCCATTGTTATACAACAACAGGATGCCGCCATCCAGACTAATACCCACATTGGTAAGCATTCCCAGGGGATGGCCATTACTCGACATAGTTTGTATGGAGAAAGGGCTTACAAATTGAGTGCTTCCAGCAAGATCAACTTTCATCTCATTTAATCCATAATCTGCAGGCCATAGAATGTGAGATAGGCCCTCTTGCTTACTTAACTTACCTGTATTTCTTTTAAATACCAACGAGCCCTTGTTTAATTTTATATTATCAACAATTACTTGTGCACTCCAAGTGTTAGTGCCAGTATTTGTAAAGTCTATTTCTAAAGAGTGGGTGCCAGAAATACTGTCGTAGATAGTGCTCGAGGTATGATAATCGCTTCCCTCATAGGCATCGGCAGGAAGATTTATGCTCATAAATACTTGGGTCGTGGCTTTGGGGGGCAAATTTTTAAAAGAAATTTTCAACTTACTTAAATGGTTGGGATCGGATTTCTTGTTAATTCCAAGCAGATATTCACCACTATCGGTGCGAATATATCCATACGGATCTAAACCCATTGCACCATAGCGCGTAAACAATAATTCACTTTCTTTTTTACCTTGGGAAACAACAAAGTAGCCGTCGTTTCTTAATGCGAGGTCGAGTGGGTTTCCAGTTTGCTCAAGCGCACAAGTACTTAGAGGAACATTGCCGACTTTATACAAATTGCCTGCATGTAATTGTGGTGTACCCAAAAGTAAACCCGCGATAAGAATAGATTTTAAACTCATACTTAATTCCTTTTAACAAATTATAACCAATTAATTTTATTGGAAAATGCATTTTATAACGTTGTTAAAATTAATCAACCTGATTACACTGGGTTTAAAATGTGGAAATTAACTAAATTCGTTTTTACTGAATTTTTAATCCTGCTCTATATTTGAATACTCTTCAAAACCTGAATAAAAAGAATTTTTACTTATGAAATATCCCAAGGATTTGCTCCACAAAAATGCATTCACATTAATTATTCTTTTAGGCCTCGTAAGTTTGTTTGCGGATATGACCTATGAAGGAGCACGAAGTATTTCTGGGCCTTATTTGGCGGTGCTCGGTGCGAATGCGGCTATAGTAGGTTTTGTATCTGGGTTTGGTGAGCTGCTTGGTTATGCCTTACGTATCGTTTCGGGATATCTCGCTGATCGTACTGGAAAATATTGGACTATTACAATTGTGGGGTATCTGTGTAACCTGCTTGCAGTGCCTCTATTAGCACTTGCTGGGCATTGGTGGCTTGCTGCTGTTTTGATGATTACTGAGCGCATAGGGAAGGGGATACGTGTGCCTCCACGAGATGCCATGTTATCCCAGGCTGGAAATCAAATGGGGATGGGCTGGGCTTTTGGCTTACATGAGGCGCTTGATCAAATAGGAGGAATGCTTGGTCCTTTGGTTATTGCCTTAGCGCTTTATTTTAAAGAAGGTTACCAATTTGGTTTTGCAATTCTATTGATTCCTGCATTACTTGCTTTAACCACCTTATTGTTTGCTCGATGGCTTTATCCGCGACCTCAAGATTTAGACATGGAACAAAATGATTTGAATACTGCAGGAATGGATAAGTCATTTTGGTTTTATTTAGTGGGTGCCGCATTGATTGCAGCGGGTTATGCAGATTTTCCATTAATTGCTTACCATTTTCAAAAGACAAACCTTTTATCGCCGATTTGGATCCCAGTTTTTTATTCAATCGCTATGGGGGCAAATACAATAAGTGCCCCATTATTGGGTCATCTTTATGACCGTAAAGGTTTCATTATTTTGATTGCTGTCACAATGCTTTCTTGCTTATTTGCTCCTTTAGTATTTTGGGGGAATTTCAATTTTGCTTTATTAGGCATTATTTTATGGAGCATTGGTGTGGGGGCTCATGAATCGTTAATGCGTGCTATAGTGGCTCATATGGTACCTAAAAATAAACGCGCTTCTGCTTATGGGATTTTTAATACTGGGTTTGGTATTTTTTGGTTTTTGGGCAGTGTTGTAATGGGTATTCTTTATGATGTATCTATTTTAGCCCTGGTTGTTTTTTCTGTATTAATTCAGGTCTTGGCGATTCCATTGTTATGGGTGGTCTGGAAAAAGATAAAATAAAACGAGTAAACAGAATTATGATTAAACGCAATAAAAATCAAGTTTATAAGGCCTATGAAAAAATTGTTGATTGGTTTGATGAGGCTCGTACTAAAACTTTAATGGAAGCTGAATATCTCAATTTAATTATTAGTTCCATTCCTGCCGGGGCTTCAATTTTAGATTTAGGCTGTGGTACTGGAGAGCCGATTGCACAGTATTTTATTGCAAAGGGCTTTAAGGTTACAGGGGTTGACGGCAGCAAAAAGATGATTGAATTGTGTAAGAAGCGCTTTCCCAATGAAGAGTGGCTCGTTTCTGATATGCGCGAATTAAATCTGCAAAGACAATTTGATGTGATTCTGGCTTGGCATAGTTTTTTTCATCTTGACCAAGCGAGTCAACGAGCAATGTTTCAATTATTCGCTGCTCACATTAAACCCAATGGCATACTTACTTTTACTTCAGGTGTTGAGGAAGGGGAGGTATGGGCTAACAATGGGGGAGAAGAGCTTTATCATGCCTCTTTATCAACACGCGAATATGAGCATCTTTTAAATGCAGCTTCATTTAAAGTCTTAGTCCATAAAATAAATGACCCTCATTGTGGTGAGGCTACTGTTTGGGTTGCTCGACAGGAGGAGTAGTTTATGGATAGTGAATAATATCGTGAAATCGAGCAATGTGTGTCGTTATATTTCGATACCCATGAGGCTGGCTTGCTTCAAAGCGCAAACCTTCACCTTCCTGCAGAGTTTGCCATGCATTATCAATCAGGATATCCATAACGCCCTCTAGAACGATAATATGCTCAATAACCCCATGCTTATGAGATGGGGACAAATGCTCACAACCAGGTAATAATTCAATGACAAACAGTTCAAAATTTAATTGGCTATCAAAAGGAAATAGAGTCAATACACGAATTTTTTCATCACTAGGATGAAGTTGTTGGGTTTGACCGACTCGATAAACCGGTTCATTAAAATGAGTTTGTAATTCCTCAATAAATGAGGAGAACGAGGTTTGAAAGCCGCTAGCAATTTTCCATAAAGTGGCAATGGTTGGGCTTGATTCCCCGCGTTCTATCTGGCCTAACATTGCCTTGCTTACCCCGGTGGCCGCTGCAGCTTTATCAAGACTCCAACCACGTTCTTTACGTAAATTTTTTAAAGTTAGGGCAATGTGCTTGTATAAATGTTCCATAAAAATCATTGTGCGCTATAGCGCACATAGTTAACATGAGTTATTATGCGTTAAAACGCACAACTTGTGAAGCAGCATAAACTTAGGAGTTTATAATGGCAACAGCGCAATTTAAGAGTAAATTGGTAGCCGTACTGAACAAAAATATTGAGCCTGGTAAAGTAATGAATGCTTTGGCGCATATGTGTATTGGCCTAGGTTCTGCTATTGGACAAGAGGAGTTACGTCTTACGGATTATCGTGATGCTGACGGCAGCTCTCATCCCTTTATTTCCGAAATTCCGTTTATTATTTTGGCGGATAATTCAAATAAAATTAGGAAGCTGCGTGTTGAAGCAAAAACACAAAATATTTTATGCAATGATTTTACCGATACGATGACTGTTGGTACTTATCAAGAGCAAATAGAACGTACTGCACAAGTGAACGAGGAGGGGCTAATCTATTATGGAATCGTATTGTTTGGTGATTGGAATAAAGTAAGTGAATTAACGCGAAAGTGTTCTCTTTGGAGGTAATTCCCATGAAAAAAATTTTTTGGGAAAATCCGTACCAACATTCTTTAGTAACCACGGTAGCATCAGTAGAATGTGAACGTATTTTATTAGAGGAAACGATTGCATTTTCTTTCTCAGGTGGGCAAGAAAGTGATAAGGCTTGGATTCATGGTTATCCTGTTCTTAACTCTGAACTAGAGGGAAATCTGATTTATTATACTCTGCCAACAGAACATCGACTTGCTGTTGGTGATGAAGTAAGCATAAATATTGATTGGCCACGACGATATCGACTGATGCGTTTGCATTTTGCCGCAGAATTAGTGCTTGAGTTGATAACGAGAAAATTAGCAGTGCAAAAAATTGGTGCGCACATTGCTGAATCAAAAGCACGAATAGATTTTATTTCTCACCAAAACATATCTCTTATTTTTCCTGCTCTATTGGCTGATTATAATCAAATAATAGAGGAAGATAGGCTTATTAAAACTGGATTTTCTGATGTGTCAAATCAACGGCGTTATTGGGAAATAGACGGATTTTCTCGCGTAGCTTGTGGGGGGACTCATGTAAAATCTACAGCGGAAGTTGGGGCCATTAGTTTAAAAAGAGTTAATATTGGTGGTGGGAAAGAGCGTATTGAGATAAGGCTTGTTGAGCTTGATTTGGGGTTGGCTAACCAATAGGTTTTAAATTTAATAGACGGCACTTAGCCTTGATTCGTTTTCAACCAATAGATCCTGCTCTTCCACTTGTACCTCTTTCCTATCATTCACTCTAAAGAATATCGTATGGTCATGATGGCGTTTTACTGTAGAACGGTGCGCGATGCTAATAATGGTTGTGTTTGGTAGAAGCTCTTTAAGACGAGTGTAAACTTGCTCTTCTACTTCTTCGTCTAAAGACGCAGTAGACTCATCCAGGAACACCCAGTCAGGTTTTCTTAATAGCACACGGGCAAAGGCAATGCGTTGTTGCTCACCTAAGGATTTAAAACCAATTTCTGTATCGAGTTTATCGGTAAGTGTTCCCATATTTACCGCGTTCAATGCGGATATCAGTTCTGTATCGGAATAGCTACACTGTGCATCAGGATAGGCGAGCACGTTTCTTAATGTATCATGAGGAAGGGTAGGTTTTTGTGGTAAAAAATAAACTGTTTCCAAGCTCGTTGGAATAACAATTTCCCCCTCACCTGAGAGCCAAGTGCCTGCAATGGCTTTGAAAAGACTACTTTTTCCCGTTCCTGACGGTGCTTGAATTAAGGTATGAACTCCGGGAGTGAATCTTAAATTAAGACCTTTTACGAGCAATGCATCATCATTATGCAATTTAAGATCTAAATTGTTTATCACTAAATCTTTATCATGCTCACCCACAAGGCGAATAATTTTCTGGGTTGAAGCATTATTATTTTGGTCCAAAACTTCTTGTAAGCTAAGAATGCGCCCAAGACTCGTTTGAAATCTATTAATTTTTTCAAAGGACTCGATGAACCAGCTTAAAGAAGAGGTCATCATGGAAAAATAAAATCCTACTGTATAAAATGCGTCTAGACTGATTAAATTGTTAAAATACAAAGGCGCGGCCGCAAGAAAAGGGACCAGCATTTGAAAATTGCTATTAAACGCATTAAATGTTGCTGTTCTATTTTGGATAGATAATCGCCGAGTGGTTTTGATACTTAAGTCATCTATCTGCTTCGCAAGACGGTCTGCATGGTATTTTTCAGCATGCTCTATAGCTACTTCCTCTGAAAAATTACTAATGTCACGCAAATTCGTTCTTAAATTAGATTGACTAATCGTTTCTTCAGTAGTCAATTCGTGTAAGGGTCTATTTATAAAATAACCAATAAGCGAGGTTCCAATCCCTACGGTTAAGGCTGTCCATACTAAAAAGCCTGGAATTACTATATTTAGCCCTAGCAACGTAAAAGACAGGGTGCTGCCGGTTAAATACAACAGGGTGGTGTAGATAATGAGATTCGTTAAATTATTAATAAAACCTATAGCCAGGTCTAGGGACGAATCAACAACATGATTAATGTCTTCTTGAATACGTTGCTCTGGGTTATCAATCGCTTTATAAGATCTTGCAATTTCGAGGTAATTGGTTTTTCCGTATAAGTATTGATCGGTTGTTTTTTTATATAGCCAGTCACGCCATTGCACATATAACGTATTTTTTAAATTATGCGCCAGCCATTGAAAACAGGCCATCCCCCCGGAAACGACAAAACTATAAGCTAAATTCGTTAATAAGAGCGCTGTATCTTTGGCCATAAGTGCGGCATAAATATTGGGAAAACACCACCATCCCAAACACAAGCCCAGGCCTGATATTGCTAAAACGCTTAAGATAGAGCCGGCAAGTAACAGTCTTGCTCTCCATTTGTCATCCGAGTCTAAAAAATAGGCGAGCAAAAACCGGGACGCATTTTTTAAATAAGAGGGGTGGATGGACGTGGGATTGTTCATTATATCTTCTAAGTTTTATTAGTCATTTGGGAGCTAACAGCTTTAACGGAATTGGCGTTATATTTTAATTAAGTTATATAAAAAAGATTAAAACTAATGAAAATATGACCATATTGGTTCATATTACATGAGGATTTATCCAAAAGTCCATATAAAAAATAATATGCTCCTGTATGTAGCTCGATTTTATCAATGATTTTGTATTGTTTTTGAGCTAGACAAAATGAACATCCTATGACAGCATTAGGTGCAAATAATCAAATTTCATACTTTAAACAGCGGTTTAAGAGAAATGATTTATAGGAGTCTTCAATGCCATTTAATCAGTTAATCGATTGGTTGAGCAACGAAAAAGAATTGGGAGTTACACAACCGGAATGTGCTGTTTTAGCAACCTGCACTTCATCAGGAATACCTCATAGCCGGGTGGTGGCGATTCGAGAAATAAACAACGATGGCATCCTATTTTTTACCCAAAAAGGAACGCGCAAAGTTAACGAACTGCTTGCTAATCCTGCGGCAACCTTGAACTTTTCATTCGCAATGCAGCAACGTCAGGTGAGTATTGAAGGAATTGCAAAGCCAATTTCTCCAGAAGATAATGAGCATTATTGGGCAAGTTTACCTCGAGAGCGACAACTGCGTTTTTCAGCCTATGCCCCTACATCGGGTCAAGTGATTTCTGATTTGCTTCAGTTGGATAAGCGAAAGCAAGAATTGGACGCCCAATTCCTTAATCAACCCATTCCGATGTGTGATGATTATGTGGGATTTCGTTTTCAGCCTGAGACTTTTATTTTTTATGCAGTAGAGCCCATTTCTTTTTCACAAGTGTTTCGATTTAGCAGGGAAGGGGAGGGATGGCGTAAGGAACTACTATCGCCTTAGGAAAGCCCAGAAAAGTAATTTGTGCTACTTCCGGTGCTGGGCCTTGCAGCAGCCCAGCATCAAGACAAGCGTAGATGTTTAACTCTCATTGAACGTATTTTTTATTATACAGCCACTAATAAATTATCTTCTGTCTTTTTCTCTTCTTCAACTGGAGAAACCTCATCACAAAACAGTTCAATGTTTTTAACTAAGTCATTAAATCGTTCTGATACAGGATCCTTTTGTGAGGAGTAGACACCATAAGAAAATGCACCGACACAAAGTGCTGGAATTCCTATGCTTGCAAGAGCGATTACAAGATAATCGGCTACATAACTTGCAGAAAGAACGCCAAAATACAGGGCCCCGAATGATCCACCTACGGTTAAGGCGACGCTCAGTAAAAGGATGTACATACATATCATAGAAAGTTTATGGCTTACGCTGGCGAAATTACTAGGGGTATGGATTGCCGCTGGGAAGCATAAAACATTAGTTTGTAGTTCTCTACATGCGTTTACAATGTCTTGTTCATGGTTTTCTTTTGTCGCGTGTGATGAAACTAAGGACATAAGACCCGTTGTATTACGAATAACTAAATTTAATTGTTGCTTGGTATAAGGATCATCTGTCATCGCAAGGATGTTTTGACATTGAGCTATGATATTGGCACCTAGTTGTGAAATAGCCCTGCGATCTTTTTTTTGATCTTTAGTTTTTAAAAACCAATATTTGGATAGCCGTAGTTCTATATCATGCATCATATTTTACTCCATGTTTTTGATAAAAAAAGAAAAATTATTTTTGAATCAATTGAACTATATGAGCTTGGTTTTTCGCTCATCTAAATGACCGCATTTTTGTGGAACATCATATCCTTAATAGGGCTTTTATTCTATAGACCGTTGTAACTCTGGATGCTTGCAACCAAGCTCTTTTTCGCTTCTTCGAATTTGTTGATGATGTCAGGTGCACTGCTAATTAAAAGTAAAATAAATGGGGGATAGCATTTGTTAAAATAACAAGGAATTCAATATCATACGTGTTCCTTCGTTATTAATACCTTCTGTGCCGTTTCATAAGCAAATCTATCTTTATCGGGGGACTGATTGTGCAAAACGTCTAGGCCTTTTTCGCCTTGTTCGATTAATGCGTTTGCGGCATTTACGCGAACCCACCATTCGGGATCACATAATAATTTAGCTAAGAGCTGAATGCTCTTATCCCCCGGAATTGTGCCGATCGATTTTGCTGTGATTGCTCGGACTTCCCAATGAGTGTCCATTGCCAGGTCATAAATCAATTCATTTTTTCCACTTTCTTGGCAGTGTAGAAAGTAGCGAATAATTGCTATTTTTAAGTCGACTACACCAATATTAAAATCTTTTTTAGCGATTGGGGCTATTGTTTGTTGTGGAAATTCACAAAGCAGTCGATAGCAAAATGTTTTCACATAGGGATTTGATTCTGTGTGTAATCGTTCGATGATAATTGGAGATAAATCACGAGGGCCTCTGGTAATCATCTTTGCTAATAAAGATTGTTGCAAACGACGCCCTTGAGAAAAAGTGGTGATGGTATTATTAATCTGCTCGGCATCACCAAATTGTACGATGCTAAGGCCTGCATTCATGGAAATAAGCAGGGTGGGGTCATTGAGTAATCGAAATATTCTGTTTCGATCATCGGGATCCAGGCCGTATAAATAACACATTGCGGCTTGATTGCGTTTGAACCCACTATAGGATGAGGACCATTTCACTGCTACGGGCTTTAATACCAAAGCGAATAATTGTTTTTTGAGCTGCTCAAAGTAATCATTAGGTTTTTCCTCCAGACGTTTCATGACAATTAGGACATTAGGGAGGGATTTTCTTAATTTTTTAGCTTGCGTAATAGAAAAGGATTCTTTATTTACTATATGAGAATGGAGTAATTCAAAAATCCATTTCAAATTGTGGCTATTTTTTTTCTTATGCCAGCTAAAATAGCATTTCGCAAAAAAAGTAAGTAAGACAAATAGTGTGATTAGGATTAACTCTATTATTGCTACAATTTTTACAATGTGCAGTATTGTTTCCATCAGTATTTCCTTCAAAACTTATATTTAAAGGCGACTGAACCGTCATAAAGGTTACGAACTAAATTGCTTGGATACTTCCATCGTTGATAGCCCGCTTCTAATTCAGCAATGACATGATGGTTAAAAATAGGAAAGCCATAACTCGCGTTGATGTACTTATTATGAATAACAATAAAATTAACCGTTAATAAATCAGCGAGGTCAGGGCTTTTCCCGCTACCCGCACCAATTCCAAAATAGTGATCCAGGTTACCACCAAAATATTTCCTAGCTTTTAATGTATACAAAAGGGACGTATTTTTATGGCCTTTGGGAACAAAATAATAAGGTCGAAAATTGAGCCAATAACTTTTAGGATAAAAGCTGATGGAGTTGGTATAAGTTACAAAAAAGGTTTGAGCTATTTTTGCATATTTGGCACCACCAGACAATTCAAAAAATTTAGGGATGTTAACGTAAGCCTCGCCAGCCGTCGCAATATCAGGAAATATAGCTGGCTTATTTGCAAAGGCTACGCTTAAATCGGCATAAATATTTCTATTAAATCGCGGTGAAAAATCAAGCTCATATTGAGGCGTGCTTTGATGGAGCCTCGATGCATAGTTGACTCTTGCAGTAGCCACTCCATAGATGGTGTCTCGACTGTAATAGATGCTGGACCAATCCCAAACAGAATGTACGTCAGAGACATAAGCATTATCAGAGGAAATACCTATTTCATTTAAGCCATAGGCATAACGAGGGCTAACGCTATTAATATCTGCTAATAAGCCATCGATTTTTTTATCTTTAGGTGAAATTTTTTTTGCTTGTTGATAGGCTCGTGCAGCTAAAGAGTATTGGCGAAGAGTGTCATGGATCATTCCTTCCTTGATCAATAAATCTGCATTATAGGGAGTACTTTTTAACCCATTCCTAATTACATTCAAGGCGGTCATATCATTGTGGCGGTCAAGATAAAAATTAGCCAATGCAATGCGATATTCACTATTAGTAGGATATTGGGCGACTAGATTTTGTAGGATTATCCTAGCCTCATTATATTTCTTTTGTGCAATGTAACGTTTAGCCTGGGCTAATTTGTCTACTTTCCGGGCTGGGCGTGTTGGAGCGGTTCTCTTTGTTTTTTGGGGCTTACTAAAATTCGCGAGTTGTTTTTTTAGTAATAGCAGGGGCTGATAATTGTGCGGATTTGTTGCCAAGCCTTGTTTAATTAAGTCTTGCGCCTCTTTAAATTTCTTTTGTACTAAATTTAATTTAATCAAACCAACACGAGCATCTAAATAGTCAGGCTTTTGGATTAAGACAGCTCTCAAGCGAATTCGTGCTTGGGGGTAATCCTTTAGTTGAAAGTAAATAAGCCCTAATAACAATTCACTATCTAAGTCTTTAGGGTTTATTTTTAAATTGTGTAATGCTTTTTCTTTAGCAAGACTTAGTTTGCCTTGTGCTCTTAATGTTTTTATCTCCGCCAGATTTGTTACCGGTGGTTTTTTCACTTCTGTAACTTGTTTGGTTATTGCTACAGCGTGTTTTATGGCTTCTGTTGGTTGTTTTTTTAATAGGTCTTTAGCCGATAAAATACTTACTTCTTGGATAATTGTTGCTTTTAGTTCAATGAGTTCGTGTTGTTTAGGATTTTGGTACAGTCCAACCACAATTAAATTTGATGCCTCTTGGAATTTTTTATTAAGAATTTTTATGCGTATTAAGGCAATTCGTGCATCCATATAAGTTGGCGTTTTAGCTAAGACGTGACTAAAGCAAGTGCTGGCTTCGTTTAAGTTTTTTTCTTGAAAATAAATTAATCCTAATACAAACAACATATCTCCATCATTAGGATGTTGCTGTAGATAAGCTTTGGCTAATGTTTTTGCTTGTGCAAGTTTGCCTTCCTGTCGTAATCGTTGAACTTGTTGAAAAGAATAGGGCGATGCAGCTGATTTTTTTTGATTACTTGGATTTACTAAATGATTTGCTTGATTGTTTTTGATGGGGGGGGATGAGCTTGCTAGTGCATCAAAAAAAATAAAACAGGATAGAATAATTATATGCTTTTGCATCTAGATGCACCCACTAAGTATAGAGAAAAAGCAATAAATCGACACCGTGAACTCCCTTTTAAATATCTAGAAAATAAGGATGCATTAGTGAGCATTTATAATCACATGAGTGTCATCTGCCTCCAAATATAATGGTGTTGAAGGGTATCGTCAACAAGATGTTTAATCTATGGTTTTTGAGTAAATTTTTATTTGGGAGAATTATATTGATTTACAATAAAATGGCTTGGACTTACTAAAGTGGTTTTCCTAAGATACGATTAATCAGATAACGGAGTGTTGATACTGTACAGTTTATGGCACGAAATTGGCGAAAGCCTAGCATTTCGGTGAAGCACAACCACATTGCTCTAAATACATCGCTCCTTTTTCGGTATTTATTAAAACTAATTACATTAAGAAAAAGTACCGTTAAAGTAGCATAGGTAATAAATCCCCATGCTAAAAGCAGTAACCACATCAATATGTACCAATTAACTTGCTGAATGGACACGCATATTATAAATAATGCCAGTGATGTAAATTCAATTACCGGTCCGAAAATATCAAATAGAATATAAAGCGGAAAAGTTAATAAGCCCACAATCCCATATCTTGGATTGAATAGCATTCCCAAATGTTTGCTTGCGCTTCGTAACATTCCACGTTGCCATTTATCTCGCTGTTTCCAAAAGGCTTTCCAGGTGGGGGGCATCTCAGTCCAGCAAAAAGCATCTGAGGAATGCTTTACTAGATAAGGGTATTTATGTTTCCGCATGAAATGGTGTATTTTGATGGTTATTTCTGCATCATAACTAAAATTTTGTGTGTCAAAGCCGTGCATCTGATGTAACAATTCTGTTTCAAAAAGCGTAAACGCCCCTGGAAAGCATAATGCACCACCAAATGTGTTTAAGCCTGAGCGGCTATAAAGAAAAGAGCGCATATGCTCCAAAGCTTGTGCTGCGGAAATAAAGGGCTTGGGTAATCGGTGGGTTAGCATCTTTCCATGAACGACTCGATTACCATTTAAACAATAAACGGTACCACTAACTGCAACACAATGTTGATGGGATAAAAAGGTATAGATTAATCGGGTTAATGCTTCGGGTTCTACAATGGTGTCGGCATCTATGGTCAGCATAATTGGCGTTTGGCATGCATTTAAACCGGCATTAATTGAATCAGCAGCACAATTCCATGGAGAATGTTCCTTATCGATAACCATTAAATTTTTAAATCGGTGGGATTGATAATAATGCTTTATTTTTGAGGTTTTTATTAGCTGCTTGCTGGTCACAGGGATTTCATAGAGCAAAAATTCTTTTTTTAATAGTTCCAATGTTCCATCAGTAGAGCCATCGTTGACAACAATAAAATTGGTATTTTTATAGTCGCTGTTTAGTCCGCTGTAGAGCATATTTAAAATGCGATGTTCTTCATTAAAGGCAGGAGTAACAACAGTAACAGGCATTAGGTCGAGATGGTCAATGAATTGATCGATGCCACCATAGGTTGCTTCTTTGAATTTCTTGAGGATGTCTGGAGCACAGCTAATTAAAAGGATAAAGCACCAGATATTTAAAAGGGCAAAATAAGCGAGAATAGCGAATGTTAAAATCACAATGATATTAAGCATCATATATATAATATTTCCCTTGTAATGAATGCTTTAGGCGCTCTTTTATAAAATTTATCCTTATTCAGCAAACTACATCAATGATACTTGTTTATCCTATATATTCACAATAGCCAATAACTCCTACAAAAGCATTGAATCTTACTATCTTTCTGCATTTTCTAGAAAATACTTTAGGGCTTGCGTTTGAAAGTAATGTGGTATTATAAGGTTGATAAATAAGGTTTTTTACCTGTTTATCGACACGTTTATTTGACAAGGAGGACAAGAAGACATGAAAGGATATAATTTAGTACGTGGCATTATAGGGAGCTCGGGATTACTCTTTATGCTTGCGCCAAATTACGCGGGGGCTACTAAGCTGCACTCTCTTGCTACCCAAAAGATGACATCTCAATCTGGCCCAGGCATGAAAGAGCTCCAATCCTGGCGCTCATCAATTATGCGTGTCCCCCGACCAAAAAATGGATGTTTTTCTGCCAAATACCCTAAAGCTGAATGGAGTGAGGTTCCTTGCACCAAGGCACCGACATGGCCTTATCGTCCCACTCGTGGCGGACATCAGGGGTTTACCGTAGGTAATGGTAATGATGTTACTGCTCAGGCAGCTAGTGGTAATATAAGTGAAGCGATTGGATCCTTTGATAGTGTCACCGGTGTGGTGAATGAATACGGGGTCAATCCATACAATAGTGTGTTTTCAGCGAATATTTTTTCTCTTCAATTGAATTCAAATTTCTTTCTTAATACCCCTGCGTGTAATGGGATTTCTGGGTGTGAAGGTTGGGCGCAATTTGTCTACTCCAATGCCAGCGGAGTAGCCTTTATTCAGTACTGGCTCATTAATTACGGGCCGACATGCCCTGCATCAGGTGGTCCTTCAGGTACTGGATGGATATCTTTTAGTAATGATTGTTATGGTAATAGTAATGCGGTTACTGTCACGGGTAGTCCTCCTTTAAACATCTCTAAACTCAGTCAGATGGTAGTGGATGGTCAAGCTGCTGCAGGAGGCAATGATACCCTTACTATGACTGTGAGCGGAACAGCCTATTCTACAAGTGATCATGACAGTGTGGTTAGTCTCGCTAATTATTGGCAAACAGCAGAGTTCAATGTTTTTGGTGACGGTAATGGATCCGCGGCCACTTTTAA
Organism: Legionella sp.; assembly: GCA_031291095.1. Classification (GTDB taxonomy): domain Bacteria; phylum Pseudomonadota; class Gammaproteobacteria; order Legionellales; family Legionellaceae; genus Legionella. Next base: position 39,980 of record JARLJR010000098.1, read on the forward strand.
CTACAACTCGCCTAATGTCGCGGCGCTTAAAGTGCGAACGGCGGTTGATGCGGGTAGTTCCGCGGCACCAAGCTGTCTGGCGGCAGGTTATACCGCTGAGACTAATAACCTTAATTTTGGGATATTCACGGCAAGTCCGGCAGGAGCAAATCCAGCAGCAATTGTGTTCACGGAAAGTAGCACGAATACAGGTAGCTCTGCCTGTCAAACTGCGTCGAGCACAGGGGATACACACATCACGAATTTTTCTGGTTTAGAATATGACTTTCAGGCAACCGGGGATTTTGTGTTAGCTGAGGCTGGCCCTGACTTCATCGTGCAGACTCGCCAAGCGGCGCCCGTGATTGATCCTCGATGGAGGGATACGTCAATTAACAAGGCGGTTGCTGTACAAATGGGGCAAACTCGAGTGGCTATTTATGTCGGGCCAACAAGGCTGGTCATCAATGATAAACCTTATAAGATGAGCAAGGGGCAAAGACACATAGAAGTCAATGGAGTTCAAATCGCTCGTAGGGATAATGAGTATGTGATCATCGGACCGAAAGGGGATAGCGTGCGCGCAATGCTCTATGATAACGGTATGAACACCTGGATGAATGTTACTGTGAGTCTTAGTAGTTCTATGGGCAAGACACGTGGCCTCCTTGGTAATCTGGAAGGTACTATTCATGAGTTAGTTACAGCGCAGGGAATGGTTTTAAACTGGCCTGTTTCTTTCCACGATCTTTATAACCTTTATGGCGAAAGCTGGCGTGTGCAGCCCGACCAAATGTTGCTTGAAACTGATTCTATGGTGAGAGCAGGAATTCCTGAGAAACCATTTTATATGAGCGATCTGCATCCGAAAGAAGCGGCACAGGCTATTGAGGTTTGTAAAGCATCAGGGATTACAGAGCCTGCACTGTTAGAGGCTTGTGCGCTTGACACGGCTGTTCTCGGTGATAGTGAGATGTCAGTTAAAACCTATCTCCATGCTAATGCTCCACGTGAAGCGATGCCTCGTCCCCTTGTTGAGTCTAAAAAGCGTAGTTAATTGTATCCCGCTTTTGCAGCAACTCAGGGTTTCGTGCCGCGAACTCCTGGGTTAATAGTATGGACCCTACCCTTTAAAAAGGCTTCGAATCGAGCCAGAATGAAGGTGTAATAACGTCATTCATAAAAAGAGAGGGTCCATATGAACAATATTAAAGTATTAGGTATCGATTTGGCAAAG
>JARLJR010000099.1 GCA_031291095.1 Legionella sp.
GAGAGCAAAAATAAATTTTAATGGTACGTACAGCAACTGGACAGTTAGTAGGGCTTTCATAATAGAAAATATTCCACATAACGGTTATTATATGGAAGGGAAGCAATTAAATTCCTTTAATCTTGATAATGTGTTTTATAAGGACTCCTTGGGCGGACTTATTTTAAATTCATCTTTTTTGCCCGCCAAACCATCTAACAATAAGCTGCTTGATACTTTTTCTGTTTCACTCCCTGCTGATTTGAGCGGACAAACAAGTATAACCACTGATGGAAAGTATATTTTTTCTGCTAGTATAGCATTTTATCAAGCAAATAATAAATCAAAAATTTACAAAATAGGTTCAGGAAATAGTGGGACAATTAAGGGGTTCAATTATGGTGAAATTCCCGGAGTTGAAGTATCAATTTGGCATACTATGTTTTATTATAAGGACGGATTTATTTATGCGGCTACCGGTGACCATCATTCTTTATTGAAAATAAATCCGGATTCCGGTGATACTTCAAGAGTTATAATACCTGCAGGATTACTTAATGAGGCAAGTCAGGTTGCCGATGGTGCCTTTTTCTTGACATCTGACGGGAACTACGTTTATAACCTCGCATATCATGATTCCTCTGTTCAAAATTTTAAATATATATTAAGAAAATTTGATCCAGTAAATGGATGGACACAGATAGGAGCTGACGATACATTGAGCGGAACCTCATATCCTAATTTTTGCGGATTCTTTGTAACACCAGGGTACTTATACCCATATGAACATTATTACAGCGGATTTATGAGAAGAATTAATCTTCAAAGCAATATTTTTGAGGAAGAGTGGATTACATATAACCCATTTCAGTCTTTTTATGCATGGACATATGATTGGACTAACAATGAAGTGTATACTTCAGTTTTCGGATCAGGAAAAATACCTAGGATTTTTAAGTTTATTGGTAAATACAAACAATCGACAGGAACAGTAGTAACCCCCACAATTGGTCCGGCTTCAAAGTGGAAGAACATAACGTTCACAACAAAAATTCAGAACACTTCAACCTCATTAGTTGCATCTTTATATGGGTTAAATATAAACTCAAATAAATGGGATACATTATTGACATATTTAAATTCTAATACTTCATTAAATAATTTTTCCAGCGATGTATACCCTTATATGAAAATGCAGTTTTCTTTTCAAGATACTACCTTTAATAGCTTTAATCCAAATATTTTAAAAAATGTAAACATTGATTATTTATCGCTTCCTGAGTTATACCTGGACAAACCATCATTTTATTTTAATCCGGATACCTTACTTCAAGGCCTCTCCACTATAATGAATGTCGGGGTACATAATGGTGGGTATATTACAGCAGACACTGTATCGATAAATTTCTATCTTGATAATTCTGACTCCTCATTTTATAAAACACGGATTAGTAATATAACAACCGATAGTACAAAAACATTATCGTATGTAATCCCCACAACCTCATTATCTCCTGTTTTGCATACAGTAAAAGCTCTGATAGATTATAATAAACCAGAATTTTTCAAGTTTAATAATACCCTGAATCAATCATTTTTAGTAAGCAGGGATTCAATAAAACCGACATTTGATGTTACATTTGACGGGAAGGAAATAATTAATGGAGATGTGGTATCTTCTAAACCTGTTATTATGATTACTGTTAAAGACAACAGTCCTCTTTCACTTGATACCACAATGTTCGTTCTGGGTTTTAATAACGCTCCACTGTATTTTAACAGGCAGGATATTGATTATAAGATTATTCCATATCCCAACTCACAGATGACAATTAAATTCAGTCCTATTTTAAATGATGGTACAGATACGCTTGATATTTTAGCGAAGGATGCATCCGGGAATCCTATTGATTCTGTAGAGCATAAATATATATTTAATGTATTTACTCAGCCAGATCTGATAAATGTATATAATTATCCAAACCCATTTAAAAACGATACATATTTTACATTTGAATTACATGGCGCACAATCTCCTGAGGAATTTAAAATAAAGATATTTACTGTAGCAGGAAGATTGATCAGGGATATTTCAATTCCTTCAGAAAGCTTAAGGATCGGTTTCAATAAAATTTATTGGGATGGGAAGGATCAGGACGGAGATGAAGTTGCTAATGGGGTATATTTTTACAAAATTATAGCTAAAAATAATGGAGTTGTTAAGACTACCATAGAAAAATTAGCCAGAGTTAGATAAGATATTTTTTTACAAACAAATTATAGAATAAAATGTGTGGAATTGTTGGATATATCGGAAATAAAAATTGTATACCTATTTTATTAAATGGGTTAAAGAGGTTAGAATACAGGGGATACGATTCTGCAGGGATTGCATATATTGCGGGAGGAGAATCCAACGTAGTTAAAATTAAAGGGAAAGTATCCTGTCTGGAA
>JARLJR010000100.1 GCA_031291095.1 Legionella sp.
CGGGTGCAATTCAAATTGTCGCTACGCAGCTAACTTTGTCAAGGCAGCCTGTTGGGCAGCTAATTTAATATTTCTGATCACTTTGTTCCACTGCCCGCTTCCTTTGGTTACTCTAAGGTTCAATACATTTTGCGCTCCCTTCAAGCCCCAGCGCTGACCGGATTGCTTCAAACGTTTTTGTATAATAGTTCGGTGGGCAGATTCAATTGCTCCGGAACCTATTATCCCGTAACCGATTTTTTTGTAGCTGGCATAGTCCATTCTTAAAAGATTGCTTTGATAATAATTGATCAAATTCGTTCGATTATCTTTTGCTTGTTTTGTTGAACAGGCTATATCGCTAATGGCCTGAATTACTTCTGCTGCCCTGCTTTCTAAAAGTTTGTCTTTCTGTTCCTGCGCCCAACTCTTTCCTGCTTCGGTATCCTTAAAAGCTATCCCGGCAAATTCATGTAAATGTTCACAGGCATGATAATAGTCCAGCACATGTACGGCATCAGGATACATATCTGTACACCAGTTGTGTATCCAAACAGCACCATCATTGATTAGTACCAGGCGGTCTTTTAGCTTAGTACCTCCGTACGAATCCAGCAGTTCGTCCATGCCGCGGCAGAAGGGGGCTTTGTCTCCCAAATAGGCCATATATTGCGATTCAAGTATCAATCCACGATTCTTTTCTCCGGTAGTAGCGCAATCAGTTGATTTAAATATCCTACCTAATTTCACCTCTTTCCATCCTTCCCTGGTTAGCACCATGCTGCCATCTATTTCTGCATAAACAGCCTCGTCCTGTCCAACCGGTGCAAGACTGCGTTCCGCCTGTTCATCTATACCTAATTCAGCCCCATAAGCATTCGTTACCCTAAATACTTGAGCCGAACTTATCTCCTGACCCATTAGTGTGCCTATCAATTGGTTACTGCTGCCGTAATTGTCGTACTGTCCGGCGTATACCATTTTCTCCTGCATCAACGGACTTATCTGAAAACCCTTGGCCCCATGGCTGTAATGATGTGTTTTGTTGATTGTTATTTGCCCGTAGCAACAGCGAGTTTTTTTTTACGCCTATCCTCGCTGACTGTATTTATGTTCTTTTCAAAAACTTCCCGACCCAGGTCTTCCCATATATTTATAAACTCTTTCTCATAATCATAGAAATCCCGGCCGTCGTTTAATGCCTGAAGCCGGTCGTAGCGCCTGCCAGCGGCTTCCATAAATTCTTCTCTGGTCATCGTAATTTATTTTTATCGTTAACATTTTGATTTGTCTTACATAAAATTATAAATTAACTGCGACAATTTGAATTGCACCC
>JARLJR010000101.1 GCA_031291095.1 Legionella sp.
ACTTTCAGGGTCCGAGTGAAATACCACTCAACAAGAGACCGAATATATGCCTGCATCTCAACCAATTTTGCTAAAAAATAGTGAACTTTTCCTTGCAAAACCGTAGGGTCCATATATGCTTCGTCACTACGTTTCTCGCAAGGACGAAATTTACATATCCAGACTACATGGATTATTTTGTGTTCGTTTGGCTTCCAGCAAAAATATAACTTACAGAAACCAATACTTCATTAGAATGGTAGGAACCAGGGTTCAAGGATTGATTTGACCAGGTTCCTTTCCCAGGGCCAGAACTAATTTGTCCCAAGTCTTGATAGCTATATCCAACCGATAGGGTCCATTGCGGGGTAAGTTGTAGATCAACACCTGCACCAACATTGTACGTAAATTCACTGGTGCTGAAATTGGCAAATTGTGGACTTACTCGCGGAGTTACACCCGTCGGCGCTCTTTCTTTATAATTAGAGGTTCTGTTAAACGAGCTTCCAATTCCTGCGTGCGCAAAAGGAGAAAATTTTCCGTATTGAAAAAGATTAACTTTTGCAGAAGCCAGGAGCATATTTGCTGTTAAATCCCAATCGTATTTATAATTAGCAAATTCTGGACCTAAATTTTGCAGAATGGTATTACCAATATTAGTCCTGAAAAAATACTTCCATACCGCACTAAAGGAATAGGATGGAAACCAGAAGCTATCATGGTGCCAACGTCGTCCTAAAGCAAGGCTAATTACAGGTTCACTTTGATTGCGAGTGGAAAATAAACTATTACTGCGGGGGGCCAAAGGAGTTGGAGCATTATTAACTCTCATTAGATCATGCCATTGTGGATACTGTACGCCAGCCCCGAAAGAAACAACCCAATTTCCTGGCGAACTCCAAAATGGTTCCAAGTTGTTTTCTGTATCTTGAGAGAAAGTAGGACTACTAAAAACAAATGCTAAAGTAGCAAGGCTGCGACAAAAAAAATTCCATCTCATAGAATGCGTCTCAATGTGCTTTTTCGAAATAAAGCCCACGAAATTATCATGGCTATTCAAATGGATCAAGGAAAATAATTACTATCCGATGCTTGGGTAGATAAACTTTGAAAATGAATCGCCTAAAGGTATAGACAAAGCAAATACAGTAATATAAATTGACCCATTTTATTTAGGAATAATGAATGCGTATTGCCTTGGTGCTTGAGTACGATGGTAGCCACTATCATGGCTGGCAAGCACAAACGGGCTTGCATACCGTGCAACAAGCCTTAGAACATGCTTTATCAAAAGTCGCCGATAGTCCTATTTCTGTGGTTTGTGCAGGTAGAACGGATACTGGGGTGCATGCAACCAATCAAGTGGTTCATTTTGATACAGATAAAGAGCGCAGTATAAGAGCGTGGATTCATGGTGCAAATTCTTTTTTGCCTAAAGATGTTTGTGTTAAATGGGGCAAAGAACTTTCAGAAGAATTTAATGCACGGTACTCAGCAACAGCCAGAAGATATCGTTATATAATTTACAATGGGGCGATTCGGCCTGCTTTACTGCGCAGTAATATGACGTGGCAATACAGGCAGTTGGATCACCGTTTAATGCATCAAGCCGCACAGTTTTTAGTCGGGGAGAAGGATTTTACTTCCTTTCGCTCTGTTGAATGTCAGTCAAACACACCGATGCGGAATATTCATAAAATCCAGGTAACTCGGGCCAATGATTTAGTGATTATTGATATTACTGCAAATGCCTTTTTGCATCATATGGTACGTAATATAGCTGGTGTTTTAATTGCTGTAGGCTCAGGAAAACATCCAGTATCTTGGGTCGAAGAGGTTTTAACTGCGCGTGATAGGCGATTAGGCGCCGAAACAGCACCCGCCTATGGTTTGTATTTAGTACAGGTGACTTATCCTCAAGAGTTTGGAATATTACAAAATAGTCCGGGACCGGCTTTTTTTTGGGAGAAATAATTGAGTCCGTCGCGTGTGCGAGTCAAAATGTGTGGAATGACGCGTAGTGACGACATTGCGCATGCTGTTCACTTAGGCGTTGATGCGATAGGTTTAATTTTTTATCCCAAAAGCCCGCGCCATGTCACCGTTGAACAGGCTAAGACTTTATTAAAAAATAGTCCGCCATTTGTTGATGCAGTTGCTGTTTTGGTCGACCCTGAGGTGGAGTTAGTACAGCAAATTATTGAAGAACTGCCGATTCAACTACTTCAGTTTCATGGCGCAGAATCGGTAGCATTCTGTCAGCAGTTTAATAAACCATTTATTAAAGCCATTCATTCAGATTCAAGTGCATACATTCAACAGATGGCACACGATTACGGTAATGCACGTGCTTTGTTGTTGGATACGCCCTCAAATACCGCAAGAGGGGGCACCGGGCTTACTTTTGATTGGGGAGTCATTCCCCGACGACTAGAGAAACCATATATATTAGCAGGTGGATTAGATGAATCGAATGTGTTGGATGCCATTAACAGCTGTCATCCTTATGCAATAGATTTATGCAGTGGTATCGAAGCGTCTCCTGGAATAAAAGATCACACTAAGATGACGCAATTTATGAAGCGTATTTCAACGCTTGTCTTAAATTAAATACCATGACTACTAGGTTCTACAACCTAGTTTACATAGTGAGGTATATACGCAATGAATAAAAAAGAACTTCCTGATGAACACGGGCACTTTGGTCCTTACGGCGGAATTTTTGTCGCAGATACATTGATGCATGCCTTAAAAGAATTAGAACAAGCTTACAATAAGTATCGCCATGATCCTGAGTTTTTGGCAGAACTAAGTCGGGAATTAAATTATTTTGTGGGCCGTCCTAGTCCACTTTATCATGCAGAACGTTTAAGTAAGCTGGTTGGTGGGGCACAAATTTATCTTAAGCGGGAAGATTTAAATCACACCGGCGCACATAAAGTGAATAACACAGTAGGTCAAGCTTTGCTCGCTAAACGTATGGGCAAAACACGGATCATTGCTGAAACGGGCGCAGGACAGCATGGTGTTGCTTCAGCAACAGTAGCTGCTAAGTTAGGCTTTGAATGTGTCGTTTACATGGGCGCTGAAGATGTAAAACGTCAAGCAACTAATGTCTATCGGATGAAATTATTGGGTGCAGAAGTAGTGCCTGTAACTGCAGGTTCGAAAACATTAAAAGATGCACTAAATGAGGCAATGCGTGATTGGGTCAGTCATATTGACGATACCTTTTATATTATTGGAACGGTGGCTGGTCCTCATCCTTACCCTCAGATGGTTCGCGATTTTCAGACCGTTATTGGCATAGAGGCTCGCGCCCAATTCTTAGAAGAAAAAGGACAGTTACCTGATGCGTTAGTGGCATGTATTGGTGGTGGCTCAAATGCAATCGGCTTATTTTATCCCTTCCTTAAGGATGATTCAGTAGCTATTTATGGTGTTGAGGCTGGTGGTAAAGGTTTGGAGAGTGGCGAGCATTCTGCTTCTCTAATTGCTGGAAAGCCTGGAGTATTGCATGGTAATCGCACTTATTTACTTTGCGATGAGCATGGACAAATTCAAGATACCCATTCGATTTCAGCAGGCCTTGATTACCCCGGGGTTGGACCAGAGCATGCTTATTTAAAAGACCTTGGCCGAGTTAAATATGAAGCCATTAATGATGACGAAGCCTTAGATGCGTTTCGTACCCTGACTCGTGTAGAAGGGATTATGCCTGCATTAGAGTCTAGCCATGCGGTGGCCTATGCGATGAAATTGGCAAAGACAATGGAAAAGAACCAAAACATTATCGTGAATTTATCCGGTCGTGGTGATAAAGACATGCATACTGTTGCAAGTATTGATGGGATTAGCGTATGAACCGAATAGACAAAGTTTTAGCCAAAATAAAAGCCAGTGGCAGAAAAATGCTAAGCCCCTATATTACTGCGGGCGATCCTTATCCTGAGATAACCGTACAGTTGATGCATGAGTTGGTAAAGGCGGGGGCTGATGTTTTAGAATTAGGTATCCCTTTTTCTGACCCTATGGCTGAAGGAATCGTAATCCAGCACGCTATGGAGCGTGCTTTAGCACACCAAGTGCATACTACAGACGTATTACGTATGGTCAGTGAGTTTCGACAACAAGATAAAGAAACCCCTATTGTGATCATGGGGTATTTAAATCCCATCGAACAATATGGCTATGAGTTGTTTGCTCAACATGCAATTGATGCTGGGGTGGATGGCACGATTTTAGTGGATTTACCGCCTGAAGAGAGTACGGATATCAATTCTATTTGGCAAAAGCATGGCTTATATAGTATTTTTCTTTGCTCACCAACAACTACTGATGAGCGCATGGCTTTAATTCAAGAGCATGCTCAAGGCTATTTATATTATGTTTCTTTAAAAGGGGTAACCGGGTCGAGTACTCTTGATGCTGCTTCATTAAAGGCACAATATCAACAACGCAAGGCGCAGGTAAGCTTGCCTTTGATGGTTGGCTTCGGCATAAAAACCCCGGAGATGGCTGCAGAGGTTGCCAGCTTTGCTGATGGTGTTATTGTTGGTGCTGCTTTGATTAATCAGATTTTAGAGGCATATCAGGCAAAACATGATATGCTGCAAGCCGGAGCAAGCTTAATACATTCTATGCGCTGTGCGATGGATAAGCGATGATTAAGATGGTTGGGCTTTGGCCTGACCTATAAAACAAGTATTTAATAACGATCGAACGATCACATGGAAACGATGGAAAAACCGATGACAGAATTAACCGAAAAACGAGCACATTTTATCAGACAATTGATTACTGATGAGCTAGCTAGCGGCAAACATAAATCATTAGTGACGCGCTTCCCGCCAGAGCCTAATGGTTATTTGCACGTAGGGCATGCTAAATCCATTTGCCTCAATTTTGGTTTGGCGCAAGAATTTGGTGGTATCTGTTATCTGCGATTCGACGATACAAATCCCATCAAGGAAGAAGAAGAATACGTTAATGCCATTATTGATGATGTGCGTTGGTTGGGTTTTGAATGGTGTGATATGACCCATTCATCTGATTATTACAATGAGCTTTATGAATTCGCCGTGTTATTAATCAAAACTGACTTGGCTTATGTAGACAGTTTGAGCATGGAAGAAATTCGTGCTTATCGTGGAACTTTGCAAGAGCCAGGACGTGAAAGCCCATACCGTAATCGACCTATGGAAGAAAGCCTTGATTTATTTAAGCGCATGAAAGCCGGTGAGTTTGCTGATGGCACGCATGTATTAAGAGCAAAAATTGACATGCAATCGGGTAACATTAATATGCGTGATCCGGTTTTATACCGTATTCGCCACGCGCATCATCAACGTACAGGTGATGAGTGGTGTATTTACCCAATGTATGATTATGCGCATCCTATTTCAGACGCATTAGAGAAAATTACTCATTCTTTATGTACTTTGGAGTTCCAGGATCATCGACCATTGTATGATTGGCTTATTGATAATTTACCAGTACCTGCAAAACCAGTACAAACTGAATTTGCCCGTTTGAACTTATCTCATACAGTAACTTCTAAGCGTAAGTTGCGCGAGTTGGTTGAAAAAAATGCGGTTTCAGGTTGGGATGATCCGCGTATGCCCACATTACGTGGTATGCGTAAACGTGGATACCCGCCAGCAGCGATTCGCCAATTTTGTGAAATGATCGGTATTTCGCGTAGTGATTCAGTTATTGACATGACTTTATTAGAAGAGTGTGTTCGCGCTGAATTAAACCGAACTGCGAAGCGTGCTTTGTGTGTGATGGATCCTTTAAAGGTTGTCATCGAAAACTATCCTGAAGGAAAAGTTGAGCAGCTTAATGCATCGTATAACCAACAAGATCCTGAAGCGGGCGGACGCGAACTTCCTTTTACGAGAGAGCTTTATATTGAACGCTCTGATTTTATGGAAGAGCCTCCTAAGAAATTCTTCCGTTTATCACCAGGCGCTGAAGTACGTTTGCGTCATGCTTATGTAATTAAGTGTCATGAAGTAATTCATAACGAGCAAGGTGAGGTGGTTGAGCTACGTTGTACCTATGATGAGAATACATTAGGAAAAAATCCTGAAGATAGAAAAGTCAAAGGAGTTATCCATTGGGTATCGAGCGAGCATGCTTATCCAGTAACTGTTTTACAATATGATCGCCTGTTTACTGATGCGAATCCTGCTCGTGAAGACGATTTCTTTCAATTTTTAAATCATGATTCATTACAAACGATGCAAGGACTTTGTGAACCTTCCTTAGCTCATCAGCCAGAAGGTGAAGTATTCCAATTTGAACGATTGGGCTATTATTGTGTTAATGAGAAAAAAGACGGGCGCGTGAGTGTTTTCCACCGTGTGGTTGATTTGAAAGATACTTGGGGAAAAGTGAGCTAAGGGGCAGAAATGTTACATTTATTTAATTCGCTAACTAGAACAAAAGAGCCGTTTGTTTCCATTAATCCAGGAAAGATCGGGATGTATGTTTGTGGTATTACGGTTTATGACCACTGCCATTTAGGCCATGCACGCTCTATGGTGTCTTTTGATGTGATTGTGCGTTATCTGCGCTCCCAAGGCTATGATGTTACCTTTGTACGTAATATTACCGACATTGATGACAAAATTATCGCGCGTGCCAATGAGCGTGGTATTCCTATTGAGGAATTAACCGCGCATTACATTGCGGCCATGCATGAAGACATGCAGGCTTTAAATATTTTGCCACCTGATTATGAACCAAGAGCAACAGAACATATTGCTACGATTATCCGTTTAATTGAGCGTTTACTCGCTAAAGGTAATGCTTATGTGAGTGATAATGGTGATGTGTACTACCAAGTGGATAGCTTTGCTGATTACGGTAAGTTATCGCATAAAGATTTGGAAGGTTTGATGTCTGGTGCGCGCATTGAAGTAGTGAAAGAAAAGCGCTCGCCACTTGATTTTGTGTTGTGGAAAAAAGCCAAAGCGGGTGAGCCAAGTTGGTCTTCACCTTGGGGAGAAGGGCGTCCTGGATGGCATATTGAATGCTCCGCGATGGCGATGGAAGAGCTTGGAGAGCAATTTGATATTCATGGTGGTGGTTTGGATTTACAGTTCCCACATCATGAAAATGAAATTGCGCAAAGTGAAGCCGCTACATGCAAGCCATTTGCTAATTATTGGATGCATGTTGGTATGTTGCAGGTAAATAATGAAAAAATGTCTAAATCATTAGGTAATTTTTTCACGATTGCTGACGTATTAAACGCGCATCATCCTGAAGTTGTCCGTTATTTCTTGTTAAGTAGCCATTACCGTAGTCCATTAAATTACTCTGAAGAGAATTTGGTAAATGCTAAAAAGGCATTAACTCGTCTTTACCAAACCATGAAAGATGTATCGATTTTGAGTAATGGTGAGTTGGATGAGCATTGGATTGCTGAATTTAACAAGGCAATGAACGATGATTTTAACACGCCAGTTGCTTTATCTGTTTTATTCCAGTTAAGTCATGAAGTGAATAAAAACGCCAACCCAGTTTTAGCTGCAACCTTAAAGCACCTTGCCGAAGTAATGGGATTATTGCAGTCGGACGCGTCAGAATTTTTGCAAGCAGGCCTTGCAGATGATGACAAGGTGATAATCGAACAATTAATTGCCCAACGCCTACAAGCAAGAGCCGACCGTAATTGGGAACGCGCCGATCAAATCCGTGTCGAATTACTCGAGCAAGGAATTGAATTAGAAGACGGCCCCAAGGGAACTACATGGCGAAAGTTAGTTAAGTAAAAAGGAAAACCTGGTTGCAAGCAACCAGGCTACGCCAAAGAAATTTCACAAGTAAAATCATAGTAGTTATAACATTAAGTGTAGCCTGGTTGCTTGCAACCGGGGTTTTCTTTTATTTAATTCTGCGTGGTCACACGAAGCACTTCTGCTAAAGATGTATCACCTGCTAGAACTCGCTTAAAACCATCATCACGAATACTCGGCATGGTGGGTCTTAAATATTCCTCCATCAGCTGTAAATTTTCATTCCGATGAATCATGCCTCTTAAGGTGTCATCAATGGTGATTAATTCGTAAATACTGGTTCGGCCTCGATATCCCAGGTGATTGCACAAATCACAGCCCTTAGGTTCATATACTTTAGATAAATCTGCATCAGGGGGAAGGTTCATTAGTTCTTTTTCATCATCTCTTAATTGATGTAGTGTTTTACAATGAGGGCAAAGTCTACGAACTAGGCGTTGTGCAATCAAACCAACAATACTTGAGGATAAAAGAAATGATTCCACACCCATATCACGTAAACGCGTTAATGCACCTAATGCGCTATTGGTATGTAAAGTGGATAGCACCAAGTGTCCAGTTAAACTCGCCTGTACCGCGATTTCAGCTGTTTCCAGGTCACGAATTTCCCCAATCATAACCACATCTGGATCTTGACGTAAAATAGCTCTTAATCCCTTAGCAAAAGTCATTTGGACTTTTGTATTAACCTGAGTTTGGCCTATCCCTTTTAAATCATATTCAATAGGGTCTTCAATGGTTAAAATATTTCGCGAAACCTCATTTAGCTCCGTAAGCATCGCATACAATGAGGTTGTTTTTCCCGAGCCTGTAGGGCCGGTAACTAAAATAATCCCATGAGGTTCGGCAATTAATTGGCGAATGGTTACTAACGCCGAGGCCGGCATACCTAAAAGGTTCAAATCCAATTGTGCCGCTTGCTTATCTAAAATCCGCAACACTACGCGTTCGCCATGATTGGAGGGTAGGGTAGATACGCGCACGTCAATATTATGCCCACCGATACGCAATGAAATACGACCATCTTGCGGTATGCGTTTTTCCGCGATATCAAGCTTTGCCATCACCTTTACCCTGGAAATAACTAAAGGAGCAATGGCGCGTTGAATCTCTAATACCTCATGCAAAACACCATCAATACGATTACGAACTAATACGCGATCCTCATAGGTTTCAATATGAATATCTGATGCTTTTTGTTTTATTGCTTGCGTAAATAAGGCATTAAGTAAACGGATAATTGGGGCATCATCCTGATTTTCTAACAAGTCTTCACTGACAGGAAGCTGGCTGGCTAATAATGAAAGGTCCATATCCTCTTCCATTCCACCAGCCGCTTCTAAAATAGATGATTTAGATTGATAAGTATTTGCCAGATGCTGTTGAAAAGCTGCTTCATCAACCTGTTTTAATAACAACTCACACTGCAATAACCGTTTCACTTCAGCAAGCGATTGCAGGGAGACAATGGGCAGATGGTAAATAACCGCTTTTCTATCGACCAGCTCGCTTCCAACAACAATTCCATGGTTCTTCGCAAAACTGTATGGAATTTTAAGTGATTTATCTTCAGCATCCATGGCTTATTTAGTCACTAATAATGGTGGACGACTAAAGGGCCTAGGCAAGTCAGCTCGCTTCAACGCAGGCAATACGGTCGAATTGTTACTTTGTAAATACGCATCTTCTGAACGTAACCAATCTAATTGATATTGACGAGTATGATTGTATCTCTGATCTGTTGCATGCACAGTATCACGTTCATTACGCAGAATAATGGGCTTGATAAACACCATAAGAACTCGCTTATCTCGTGTGTGTACGCTCCGTTTAAATAATCTGCCAACACCAGGTATATCACCAAGAATAGGAATGCGATTATTGTCACTGCTCAGGCTATCCTGCGTTAATCCGCCTAAGACAACCACATTTCCACTTTCAACATGCACTGAGGTCACAATACTACTGATTCTAAATGTTGGTATGGTTGACGTTTCTGCTACTACTGGAGGATCTAAAGTATCATTACCTTGGTCAATTTGCATTTGAATGCCATTGCCACGGGTTATTTGTGGTCTTACATAAAGATGTAATGCTACGTTAACCCGATCAAAGGTGGTAAATGGGCTTGTAGCAGCGGTGGTGCCATTCGCATTGTTTGGATAATTAGAGGATGCAACAGAAACTTGCTTACCCACAAGAATTTTTGCCTGACGATTATCAAGAACTACGACTGATGGTGTTGATAAAATATTCGCTTTATGCGCTCGAGCTAGAGCATAAATCTGTGCTTGGAAATCATCAATTCTACTTTGGTTATTAAGAATGGCAAAACCATTTCTAAAGCCACTTGGTTTACCTGTTTGTTGATTCGTACCCCATTCAATGCCTAGGTCATTCACATCATCTTGGTTAATTTCAGCAACCAAGGCCTCAATTAATAATTGTGCTGGTTTAATATCTAATTGCGAAATAACTCGCTTTAAAACGCGAATAACCGAGGAGGGAGCATTCAGAATAATGGAGTTAGTATTTGGTTCTCCAATGATTTGCACGGAGGGCTTAGTAGTGCCTTCATTTTGGGTACTGGCTGAAGAAGTATTGGCTGTCGCTGCAGATGAAGATAAACCACTGCCACTGTTATTGCTATTGCTAGACGAGCTCAATTGGTTATTTTGGCCATTACTTACAAGGTTTGAAGCCGGATTCGTACTATCTAAGGATGGTCTGGTAATGGTTCCAATCGTTGTACCTACATTTCCACTAAAGTTTGCTTGAGCAATACCGGCAAGAATAGGAACTAGATCTTCTGCACGCATGTAATTGAGATACACCACTTGAGTATTGCTATTCAGACCAGCAGAGCTTTCACGGTCTAGCCTTAGAATAAGCATTCTCAATCGTATTCTATCCGTTTTGGAGCCGCTAATTAAAAGGGCGTTGGAACGATCATCTGCAGAAATAGAAATTTGCGTTCGTCCACCAGCCATATTCGGTTGTGCCTTTATCAGATCCTTTAGCGTGTTTGCGATATCCATCGCTAACGAATGCCTTAGTGGAACAATATCAATACCATTGGCTGCTGAGTTATCAACTTGTTTTATGATATCAGCAAGGCTATTAATATTATTTGCACGGCCCGAAAGAACCAGCATATTAGAAGGACCATAAGCTGACACGCTGCTCCATTGTGGCATTAACGGTCTTAAAACGGGTACTAATTGTTCTGCTGGTACATAGTGTACAGGAACTACAGCAACCATCATGTCATCGCCTCGTGGAGGAGTTCTTAGATCAGATGATTGTGTTTTGGCATCAATATTCGGAATAATTTTAATAACTTCGCCACTGGGGATCGCTGCATATCCAGAAACTTGAAGTACAGAAAGAAAAACCTGATACAGTTCACGGGCAGACATTGGGGTAGCCGATACGATGGATATTTTGCCTTGTACTCTCGGATCAATCACAAAGTTTTTGCCAGTCACACGAGAAACCTCAGCAATGACCGCGCGAATATCTGCGTTGCGTAAATTCCACAATTGGCTGTCTTCAGGCATTGATTGTGCTGCATCACCGTTATTAGCCGCTGAGTTTGCTGTTGCTAAAGGAGATTGATTTTTGGATGTTGCGTTACTATTGGAAGCATTTATTTTCTGAGAAAGTGTACGTTGTAATTCTCTAGCGGTTGGATAATCATTAATTGGACCAATTTGCACGAGATAGAGACGTTTATCGGATAGATTTTTAATTTCTATTGGGGAATCAACTAGGTTGGATAACTGTTTTTTTCGTTGTTGAGCATCTTTTTCTAAATTAAAGGCGCCAGCCTGAAGAAAGAACGTTGTATTTCCATCCTTGGTGGTTGTAGAAATATTAATGTCATTCGCATAAACAAATGTAGAACATAATATTAAAAATGTAAGTACTATCGAGCGCATTGAAAAACCGCAAAATCCTAGATAGTAACATGATATCTAAATTTAAAAACTTAACAACAAGTTTTTTAAGATTTTAAGGGAAGGTAATTGATTTTAAAAGAAAAATGGTGGCTATGGGTGGACTCGAACCACCGACCTCAGCATTATGAGTGCCGCGCTCTAACCAACTGAGCTACATAGCCGCGAGGACCGAGATTTTGTCTTTTTAGCGGTCATATGTCAATACTTAAATTAATAAAAATAGAGTTTTTTTTTATAAAATTAATAATTCCGTTGGTTTTGTTTATTATTTATTCAGCGGGAGTAGAGATTAGCGCATTCATTTTAAGATACACTATTGATGAGCATGCTTAACAGCTTTGATGTAGCACTAAAACGGTGTTTAAGAAGGGGGTAACCCAGGAGCTGTTCGCATCCTGGGCTGTTTTTAGTGAATTTAGATAATCAATAGATAAAGAGCACCAGGTCCACGTAATACTTGTACCAATAACTCATTTTTCTTTTGCTGTGCAACTTGTTGTAAGGATTTTACGTCTTTAATTGGAGACTTATTAGCAGAGATAATAATATCACCAGGTCTTAGACCTGCGCGCCATCCAGCACTGCTTTCTACCGCACCTACAACTTGTACCCCTGTAACATTGCCATGAGGTGGTGTTTCTTGATCAAACGTTCTTAATGCCAAACCATAAAGGAATGGATTGCTTGATTGTAGCTTTTGTTCATGGGATTTAACGTCAGTAACTACTGCGTCAAGGGTGATTGGCTTGCCATCGCGTTGAATCATAATCTTGGCACTAGAACCTACACGTAATAAGCTTACTGTCGTTTTTACCTGAGTTCCTTGGGTAATTTTAGTATTATTAATTTGGGTAATAATATCGCCAGCTTTCAAACCTGCAAACTCTGCTGGAGAGCCAGGATTAACTTGTGCTACTAAGGCACCTTGAAAATCTTCTGGGTATCCCATAGCTTGAGCTAATTCAGGAGTTAAGTGTTGAACAAAAATCCCCATCAATCCACGATGAATTGAACCGTATTTTATAATTTGTTGCGCAACATCTTTTGCCATGTTAATCGGAATAGCAAAACCAATACCTACGTTACCACCGTAAGGTGAAAGAATCGCTGTATTAATACCAATTAACTCACCTTTCGAGTTAACCAGTGCACCGCCTGAGTTACCTGGGTTAATTGCCGCGTCTGTTTGGATGAAGTTTTCTACACCTTCAATATTTAAATCGCTACGCTTTAAGGCACTAACAATTCCAAAAGTTGCAGATTGGCTGTTACCAAAACTATTTAAACCAAATGGGTTGCCAATTGCTACCACAAAATCACCAACTTGTAGTTGATCTGAGTCACCAATAGGTAATGATTTTAGGTTTTTGGCATCAATTTTTAACACGGCCAAATCGGTTTCGCTGTCGCCACCGATTAGTTTTGCTTTCAAACGTCGACCATCTTGTAAGGTAATGGTAATAAGCGTGGCATTACGAATCACGTGATCATTTGTAATGATAACTCCCTGTTTCGGATCGACGATTACTCCTGAACCAATGCTTTCAAATTTGCGTCCTTTTTCAGGTAGTTGTCTAGAGCGTCGATTATTTTGTGCTTCTTCCTCAGCTGCAGCTCCTGGAGCGCTGATTTCATTAGGTAAGTAACCTTGTACGGCAACATTCACAATGGCCGGCATAATATTTTTTAATACAGGCGCCATGCTTGGTATAACCACTTCATCTGCCGCATGAGCTAGCGGCATGGTTGCAAGGAGCAGGGCACTAAAGAGTACTTTTATACTTTTTATCATTTTTAGTCCTGAGGTTGGGGTTGATTATTAAACCAGATTAAGGTGCCTATTCTACCTGTTTGAGAGGTTTTTCGATAGGAAAACAACTCACTTTCTGACTCAAAAGTACATAATTCGGACTGATATACCGCATTTATGCCTTGAGAGTTCAGCACCATTTCCGCAATTTTCGGCAAATTAGCCAGCCATTTGGAATTAACTGATTTAAATGCCGCTTTGCTAAAAGGATATTTCGTGGTGAAGGTTTGATATACCTCATCACCCACTTCATAACATTTTTGGCAAATTGCGGGTCCTATCCATGCGAGCAGATCGGAGGTTTTGCTGTGCATTTTGGCAAGCGTATTCTCTACGATGCCATTTACTAAGCCTTTCCAACCTGCGTGAATGGCGGCAATTTCATTGCCTTGTACATTGCATAGAGTAATGGGTAAACAATCTGCGGTAAGAATCACGAGCGGATGTTTACTTGAACGTGTTACTGAGGCATCTGCCTCGCGATTTTCATCTTCTTCTACCAGCACGCAACGAGTACTGTGGGTCTGGCGTAGCCATTGAGGTTCACCAGGTAAATGCAATAACTCAACCAGTTGCTGGCGGTTTTGCAAAACATGTTGATCATTATCTCCAATTCCTAATCCCAAGTTATTGGAGCTATAAGGGGGCAAGCTATATCCCGACAAACGGGTTGTACTCAATGCGGTGATATTTTTAGGCGCCGGCCAACAGGCTAAATTAGTCTTCATAATGCGCGTCCAATGTGTTAAGAAGATATTGAAAATCATCAGGCAAAGGCGCTGTAAATGTCAACTCCTCGTCCGTATTAGGGTGGAAAAAAGAAAGGCTGCATGCATGCAGGGCTTGTCTGTTAAATTCCTGAATGAGTGTTCGAAGCTCAGATGATGCCTGTGCAGGGACTTTCATACGACCACCATAAAGTGGATCGCCAACGACTGGATGATTAATATGTGCCAAATGAACGCGAATTTGATGCGTACGCCCAGTCATTAATTTAACATCCAGTAGGGTAAAGTCTTGGTATTGCTTGCTTATCGAATAATGGGTGATTGCTTCGCGTCCGTGTTCTTGCACTGCCATTTTCAAGCGATTACGTGGGTGTCGTCCAAATCCAGTCTCAATGGTTGCTCCCGAAATGAGATGACCTTGTACTAAAGTAATGTAGTGGCGTTGAATTTCCCGAGCTTGCATTTGTCGTATAAGGGAGGTATGGGCGGTTAAGCTTTTGGCCACGACTAATAAACCCGTAGTATCTTTATCCAAGCGATGAATAATTCCGGCTCTGGGCAAATGATGTTGTGAGGGTGAATGGTGTAATAGGGCATTAACCAATGTATGCTCTCTATTTCCCGCGCCTGGGTGTACTACCATGCCGGCCGGTTTATTTAATACCAATAATTCATCATCTTCAAAAACGATAGTCAATGGAATTTCTTCCGGAGCACAAGACTCGAAACTGGTATCAATTACATTAAGATCCACGTTTATTTCAATGAGATCACCATCTAAAGCCTTATCTTTAGGTTTGCAGGGCTTTTGATTCAGGATGACGGCACCGCTTTTTATCCAGTTACTGATTTGTGAGCGGGAATATTCGGGAAGCAAATGCGCGAGCACAATGTCTATGCGCTGATTATGGTGCTCGCGGGGAACGGTTAGTTGTTTTTGAATATGTTCTATCATTAGGATGTGTGAGCCTCAACTTCAACAAGACGTCCACGTAATGAGTTAGGTAATGCTTCATTAATATGAACATCAACAAATTGGCCAATTAAATGAGCTGGGCCATCAAAATTTACTACTCGATTGCATTCAGTACGGCCAGAAAGTTGTTGGCTGTCTCTCTTAGAATGTCCAGTAACTAATATTCTTTGCGTACTATCAATCATTGACTGGCTATAACGTGATGATTGGAGCAGCAATCGGTTTTGTAGGATTTGCAGTCGTTGTTTTTTAACTTCCATGGGGGTGTCATCCGCTAAATTAGCCGCCGGTGTTCCTGGTCTTGGGCTGTAAATAAAGCTAAAGGAGATGTCAAAACCGATTTCATGCACGAGATCCATAGTGGCCTGGAAGTCTTTATCTGTTTCCCCAGGGAAACCAACGATAATATCAGTAGACAGGCGAATGTCTGGACGTACTTTACGTAGTTTTCTGATTTTCGATTTAAATTCTAATGCAGTATAGCCGCGTTTCATAAGACCTAAAATGCGATCAGAACCACTTTGTATTGGTAAATGTAAGTGATTTGCCAATTCAGGAACTTCGGCATAGGCATTAATTAAGTTATCCGAAAATGCTAACGGATGAGACGTGGTGAAACGAATTCTGCCGATTCCATCAATCGCTGCAACATAATGGATTAAAAGAGCTAAATCAGCAATGTCACCATTTTCCATTTTGCCACGATAGTCATTAACGTTTTGCCCGAGCAAGTTGATTTCTCTTACTCCTTGGGTTGCCAAATGGTAACATTCGGCCAATACATCATCAAAAGGACGGCTGATTTCTTCGCCACGGGTATAGGGAACTACACAGAAACTGCAGTATTTACTGCATCCTTCCATAATAGAAACGAAGGCGGTTGGTCCTTCTGCTCTTGGCGCTGGTAAATGGTCAAATTTTTCAATTTCAGGGAAGCTAATATCTACAACCGGCTTCTTCTTTTCAATACGCTCATTCAACATGGCTGGAAGGCGGTGTAATGTTTGTGGGCCAAAAACGAGATCTACAAAGGGCGCTCGTTTAACGATATCAGAGCCTTCTTGGCTGGCAACGCAGCCGCCAACCCCAATTACTACATGTGGGTTTTTGGCTTTATAATCACGCCATTGTCCTAATTGAGAAAAGACTTTTTCTTGCGCCTTTTCACGAATAGAGCAGGTATTAAGTAGTATCACATCAGCTTCTTCGACTTGGTCTGTTTTCTCCAAACCGTGAGATTCCCGCAATACCTCTGCCATTTTTGTTGAATCGTATTCATTCATTTGGCAGCCATTTGTTTTGATATACAGTTTTTTAGCCATATTAAAAATCTACTTTTAAATATAATGCAGGCTTGTTGCGTGCCGATTAAACCTACATTGAGATCACAATTTGTGTGTATTATACCCAAGAAACTTCAAAATGCCATTTTTGTGAGTAACTTCATGAATAAGTGGGTGTAGTTACGTCATCCTGAACGAAGTGAAGGATCTCCTGAATATGGCCCTATGCTAATTCATAGCGTTCATGCCACATTCAGGAGATCCTTCGCCGTAAATTTATCAGGATGACGTGCCTAATGCACGCTTTGACAATACGTTTCTTTAATCTTAGGTAAAATAAGTAAAGCGATGAACATACCTAAAGGAAGAATAGCTAATCCAGTATGATACGCTTCCATAGGATATACTCTGACGGTTCCATTCAACTCACCGGTCCATAATTTATCAAGAATATATCCGATAAGTGGTTGAGCTAGAGCAATACCTATCATATTCATCATGTTCATAAAACTTAAACCAGTAGCAACATATTTTTTATTACACAATTCTTTAACTACGGTAAACGCCGGTAAAAAGCCTGCAGAAAATATACCAAAGAAAAACAGGAAAAATTGCATTAAAAAAGAGGAGCTAATCGGAGCAAAGATAAAGAATAATGAACAGAATAGGGCACCGACACAACCAATGTACATTGGTGGTTTGCGTAGGCCAATACGGTTGGAAAATATTCCCCATAATGGGCTGGCAATAGCCCAACCAACAAAGACTAAGGATATATAATTAGCAGCAGTTTCTTTACTAATCGCCATTTTTGCCATAAGGAATGGAACACCCCAAAGTCCACAAAATACGGGAGTTGCCATATACATTAACCCACCATAACAGGCAACCAACCAAATTTGTTTGTTTTTCATCAAGGCAATTAAACTGGGCATTAAGTGCTCTTCTTCCTCTTTGGGATGATGATGAACCGGTGGGTGATAGTTTTTTGGGGCATCTTTAGCAATAATAAAAATCAATACGGCGAGAACTAGACCGATGTAACCCATAATCATCATGCTTTTGCGCCAACCAAAAGCCTCAATAAGCAGTGCTAATGGCGTTTCACCACCAATGGCACCAAGCATTCCAATTGTAACCATTAAACCGGTTAATAATGCAAAACGGTGTGCAGGGAACCAGTTTGCTGCCAATTTCATGGTTCCTACTGCCGCGAAGGCAGAACCAAAGCCAATCATTAATCGGGCAATGCACGCCATGAAAAAGTTATCAGTCATTCCAAAGGCAATAGTACTTACAGCACAAACTACAGTTGCTAGTGTTAACAGGCGATGTGGTCCAAAATAATCCATTAATACGCCGCCAGGAAGCTGCATTGCCGCATAAGAATAGAAATAGACTCCTGATAAGATACCTAGCGTTTGCCCGGTAACGGCAAAATCCCGCATTAACTCATTACTCATTACACTGGGGGAGACTTGGAGAAGGCATTCATAAAAATAGAACAAACAAGCTAATCCCCATACGATCCATGACATAATGGAACTTTTGCCAGAATGTTCTAGCGACTGTGTATTGTAATGTGCCATTATTGTTTCATTCTCCAGATTCGTCCAATCAAAAGCCAACCGCCAAAAATAACACATTAATATCAAATACATCAAATAAAATATCAGCCTGTCTAGTCGCGGCCCATATTTTATAGTCAGGACGCACCTTATCTATCATTTGCATCATTCGGAGCATCAATAATCACTCTGGTTCCTTGCATACCCCCACCTGGTAAATCCACAAATTCTTCATTAAGCCATCGAGCATCTTCAGTAAACATACGCACACAGCCATGACTTGCTCTAAAGCCTGGAACATCATCGCTGCCGTGCAATGCATAGCCGCGGAAAAAGTGCATGCAATAGGGCATTAAAGCACCACCACTGTCACCGTAAGCTCTTTGCGGAAATACTGTAGAGACACAATCTATATCTTGTTTGCGAATAACACGAAATGAACCCGTGGGCGTAGTACATCCACCACGTACCCCGGGACATTTACTGATTCCAGATGAAATAGGTCCCCACCAAAGGAGTTCCCCATCAACATCATAAGCTGCCCAGGCTAATTTTTTTTGACTAACGTAAATGGTTTTTTCGCCTGTCGGTTCTATATATCGAGGGAAGGGGGATACATCATAAATTGTTAAACGATCGATGTTTTTGGGGACAGCAATAGTCATTCCTGCACGTAAGGATATATTCATGCGATTAATGCGGCGCACCATATCGCGCTCTTCTGGATTAGGAAAGAGTTGATCCCAGCTTTCCCCGTTTTTAATTTTAATACAGAGATAATCTGGCGAGCCACATAAGCCTTCTCCATAACGTGGGGCGGCTAGTGCAAACGAGCTAGTCAGCATAAAGTATGCTGAGATCAACATTGATATCATAATTTTCATGGCATGATCTCAATTTGGAGTTTTATATTATCGTTAGCGGCATGTTACTGAATAACTTTATAAAAACTTTACATTTAAATTTGTTGTTGAATTGATGGTAGGTGTAGCCCGTATTATGACATTCGTCTAATGCGGGCTAAAGTTCTTTGCAGAGAAATAAGGTTAATTTGTTGTTACTGATGCTTTGGGAGCAATTTCTTTCCAAGCTTCATGTATCTCGCTTAGTAATTCACTCGATTTAACTAATAATTCATCATCATTATGCAAGTTAGCTTTTAAGAGTAATATTTCTATATGCTCATAGATTTGGAGTAGGTTAGCGGCTATTTCTCCTCCTTCCTCCTGATTCAGGCAGGTTTTTAAACCGGCAATAATGCTTAGTGCTTTACTTATGTGTTCGCCTTTTTCCTGGATTTGTTTACGTGCCATACTCCCTTGTGCTGAGGCAACATGATTGCGCGCACCTTGCAAAAGCAAGTTGATTAACTCATGAGGATCTGCTGCTTCGACTCGAGTTTTTAACTCAATGGTCTTGTATTGCTCTGCTGCTTTTTTATATGGATTTTTCATGAATTAATACCTCTTAAGTCCGTGTTTAAGCTGACCAACATAATCTAAGCTGGTCAACTGTTTTATAGATTTAATCTTTAACCTTGAGCTTGGGCAAATTAGCCAGAACCTGACTAAGCATTCCGCTGGTATCTTGTAGTTTTGAGATAAGCAGATCAACCGCATTCCAGCGTTTTAGATATTTCTGCTCAAGCATCTTACTTTTTTCATCAATTTGTTTTTGATCTTTGGATAACTGAGTTACGCTTTTATTTAATGTATCAGTTCGTTCCTCAAACTCGCCTTTGTCACCTACATAACCATCAAGTATTTTGTCGAGCAGAACGGCTACCCCATCATTGACGATAATCTGACCACGGTCACCAGTACCCCCGGCCAGCACATTAATAGATAAACTGTTAAATCTCCCAGCCCCTGTCAGGGTAATGCCATCAGTAGATATTCCTGGAAGATCACCAATACGTCCCGCTAGGCTCACACCTGGAACAAAATCAGTTAAAACAACGTCATATCTTCCCGCTGCAACTTTAGTGTCCATTGAGTTAATTTGAATATTAGAATCTGTCGCGGTGATGGATTTTGCAAATAAAGCCCCAATGGCCTCAAAGTTTTCGCTAAGTGCTGTTTTGAACGTATCTTGGTCCAACTCCAGTATACCGCCTCGCTTGGTTGTAATCCCAATGTCAGTAAGTGACTGAAAAGGATTACCACTGGGGCCAGTAAAATTGCTTATGACTTGCTGCATATCTTGCTTCAACGCTTTTATTTGTGCGTCACCCTGGAAGAAACCACTTGCTTTAGTCTCTGCATCATATCCAACGGCGTTATTTAGAAGCGTGATGCATTCGTTATATTTTTTGATGAAGTCGTTGATGCATGCTGTTAGATGTTCTTGGTTGTTTGTAACCGTTAAGCTAATGTTTGAACCAGTGGTAACTTCTTTTAAATTAAGAGTAACTCCTGTAAGTACATCTTTAAGTTGATTAGTACTTTGGTTTATTGTCATGCCATTAATGAGCACAACACTATTTTGCGCTGCTAAATTTTGTGTGAGTGACGTATTGCTCGTGGTTGGATCATAATTTAAGGCAGCAATATCACTAGTAATTTGCATCGCATAGTTCTCTCCTGTTTCTGACGAGGTAAGGCTTAATCGAGCACCTAAGCTATCCTGTACGATGCAAGCATTTACTCCTGCATCGGCCGCATTGATTGCATCACAAACCGCGGCGAGGCTATCGCTACCTGGTGCAATAGTAATTGTTAATGGGTTTACTTCAGAGTTCGCAGTAAAAGTAGTGAGATCACTGCTATAGGTTCCGAAATTAATAGTAATCGTACCCTCTCCTACTGCGGTAGTACTGTTTGCAAAATGAGCGCTGGAAAGGCTTTGTGATTGAGCTAGGGATTGTACTTGAACCTGGTATACCCCTGGTTGAACCTGATTCGTAACTACCGCATCAAAATATTGTGGATCGCTGATAGAGCTTTTCATTTTATTGATTTGGCTGATATTGGATAAATTACTCAGAGTCGACTGCAAATTAGCTAAAATGCTTTTAACTTGCCCAATAGCGGATATCTCTGCATTTGTATAGGTTAATTTTTTATCATGACGGGCTTGAACACGCGCTATGTCCGCCTTAACCATTGCATCTACCATGCCTTTAATGTCGAGTCCAGATCCTATTCCAGGTGATGATAAGCCCATAATGTCCCTTATTATTATTCTTATTGTTGGTTTATTTATTCAAAGCAGGCTATTTATTTTAAACGCGTTTATCAATGGAGCCATTAACTATTTCATCAAGTAAGCTTAATAAATGCAAGTATTCGTCTGAAGGTATCTTACGTAGCACTTTATCTGAAATTTTTGTCGTTACAATGCTTTGTAATAAGCCAGTTATGTTATCAATTGTTTGTTTCACGTCCGTATCTAAATTTTCTGTGGAAGTGGCACTTTTAGTCATTGGCTTAATATTTTTATCATTAAGCTTTATTAGGTCTGCTTGTAACATTTTGTTTGTTGGTGGTATTGATTCAATTGTCATTTATTATTCCTATCCCATAGCAACAGGCCTATAACCTGTTAGGGTAATAAATAAAATCGAAGCACAGTAAACTGTGCTTCGATTGAGACAGCCTACAATTAGCCTAATAATGAAAGAACAGATTGTGGCATGCTGTTTGCTTGTGCCAACATTGCTGTTCCAGCTTGTTGCAGGATTTGGTTCTTAGTTAATGTTGCCATTTCAGCTGCATAGTCAGTATCTTGGATACGGCTACGAGCAGCTTGAGTGTTATCAGAAATGTTTTCTAGGTTAGTAATAGTTGCTTCAAAACGGTTTTCCATAGCACCCATAGCAGCACGGTTAGCAGTAATACTTGCTAATGCTGAATCGATTCTTTGGATTGCTGTTTCTGCACCAGATTGAGTACTAATATCTAGAGTGTCAATACCGCTGCTATCAGTCATAATTGTACCAGAAGTAAATCCTAAATTAGCAATAGTACCTCCTAGATAAATTACGTTATTACCACTCATTGTTAATGTACCAGTTAATGCAGTACCAGATGTAAATGAACCTGCAGCTGTTAACGGAGTATCCCCAGTTTCAGTTACAGTAATATCGCGTCCATCAGCAGCAGTTAAAGTGATAATAGTACCCGTTGCGTCTAATGAAGATACTACACCAGTTTGAGATGATTGGCTGTTAATCAAATCATTAAGTGTTGTTGCAGTTAAGCTAGTATCATCACCGTTGAATATGGTTATGCCATTGATGTCTAAATCATAAGCACCACCAGCAAAAGCGAGCGCACCGGTAGTACCTTTAGTTTCTGCAGTAACTGATAAACCATTAACGTTTGCTGCATTGATTGCTGCCGCTTTAGCGAATGCAGAACCTGCGCCTTGACCAGTAATACTGGTAGCGTACAGTGCAGAAGAAGCAATCGTTTTCGTACCTGGAGTACCTGCCATACCAATAGTGATGTCAGTAGCAGTAGCTGTAGCAACATTAGTACCAGTAGCTTGTGCCAGGAAGCCTACAGAGCTAGATGAAATACTATTAATTCCAAAAGAAGTAGTTTGGTTTGCGTTAGCACCAATTTGGAATGTAGTACTGGAGAATGCACCGTTAAGAATGCTTTGACCGTTGAATTGAGTATAGTTTGCAATATCATTCATCTCGCCAACTAACTGAGTCACTTCATCTTGTAATGCCAGACGGTCAGCAGAACTGTTAGTACCGTTTGCTGCTTGAACTGCCAACATACGCATATCTTGTAAAATGTCAGTAGCTGTACCCATACCGCCTTCAGCAACTTGCGCAAGAGAAATCGCATCGCTTGAGTTTTGAGCGGCTTTATCCACGCCATTAATTTGAGCTGTCATTAATGTAGAAATTGCAAGACCTGCAGCGTCATCTTTTGCGCTATTGATTTTTAAGCCAGATGAAAGTCTTTGAATTGCTGTAGACATTGCATCACTGCTTTTTGATAGGTTACGCTGTGCTAATAGCGACGATACGTTGGTATTAATAACTTGAGCCATGTTTATAGTCTCCTCAGACCTGTTCCCTGTATGGGATTTTTTTCCGTTTAGTAAGCAAGACTCTCATTTTTAATATGAGCTTCCCGTTCCCAAGATGTTTATCGGCCATGATGCAAAAAACTTTAGGGAAAAAATGGAAATTTTTTAAAAAAAATAAAAAAAATGATTAGTAAAATTAATATGTTGCGAGTTTGCGCTTTATTTGGGCCAAGTAAAAATATTAGGGGTAATCTCTTTACTCTAATAGACAATTATGGTAATGAACCTAGGGTTTTACAGGATACGATTTCAGAATATTTTTTTATGTGTATAATATTAACGAAAAAAGCAGTAGATTTTTCCTATAATGGGAGAGGCTGCTTTTTTTTATGACTAAGATTCTATAAACAATGGGTTCCAATTTATGAGTTGGTTAAAAAAATTATTACCATCAAGAGTAAATACTGATACCTCGCAGAAAAAAGGGGTACCTGAAGGTTTATGGCTTAAATGTTCTGGCTGTAATGAGGTTCTATACAGTACTGAACTGACCAAGAATTTAATGGTCTGTCCGTCATGTAATTTTCATCATAGAATTTCAGCACGAGTTCGTATTGGACAGTTTCTCGATGAAACAGGTCAAGAGGAAATCGCTGCATCATTAGAACCAATTGACCGGTTGAAGTTTAGAGACTCCAAAAAATATAAAGACAGAATTTCTCAAGCTCAAAAAGCTACGGGTGAAAAAGAAGCATTAATTATTGTTAAAGGTACATTAATGCAACAGCCTGTTGTGGTAGGGGCTTTTGAGTTTAACTTTATGGGTGGCTCTATGGGGGCTACTGTTGGTGAAAAATTTGTGCGTGCGGTTTCTCTAGCCGCAGAAGAACATCGTCCTTATATTTGTTTTACTGCAAGTGGTGGTGCGCGTATGCAAGAAGGTTTATTTTCTTTAATGCAGATGGCTAAAACTTCAGCTGCATTGGCAAAATTTGCTGAAACTGGACTTCCTTTTATTGTGGTATTGACGGATCCTACTATGGGTGGTGTATCTGCCAGTTTTGCAAGTCTAGGGGATGTGATTATGGCAGAACCTAATGCTTTAATTGGTTTTGCAGGCCCACGAGTGATTGAGCAGACAGTACGACAAACTTTGCCGGAAGGTTTTCAACGCAGTGAGTTTCTTTTAGAGCATGGTCATATTGATATGATTGTGCAACGAAAAGAACTTCGTCCGGTTATTTCTGAATTGGTATCGAAGTTGACTGGCAAAAACTAATCTGTGTAATTAGGTTTGTTCATCTCTGCGAAAGCGAGAACTGCGAATTAACCTTGACCGAATTACCACGGCTTGGCCGCGGTAATTCGACGTTCCAAGAAGCCAAGTAAAAGCCCATTGGAAGAGGAAGAGCGGAAAATTACAATAAACCCTATCTATATTGCCACCAGACCGGAGTATTTTTTGTTAAAGCCTTATAACGAATGGGTCCTAGCTGAATGGCTATCTAATCTCGAAACCCGAAATATTAACGAAATTCAATTAGGTTTAACTCGAGTTCAACTTGTTGCGGAGCGATTACAATTACTTAAGCCTAATTGCAAAGTCATTACCGTTGCAGGAACGAATGGAAAAGGCTCAACAGTCACCGCTTTAGAACATATTTATCATACGGCGGGTTATAAAGTAGGGGCTTACATCTCTCCCCATCTTATTCATTTTAATGAGCGTGTCCGCGTTGGTTTAACTCCAATAACTGACGATACCTTATGTCAGGCTTTTGCTTTAATTGAATCGGTACGTCATGATACGGTATTAACTTATTTTGAGTTTATAACACTCGCTGCATTATGGTATTTCCACAAAGAGCGGGTGGACATTATTGTCCTTGAGGTTGGCTTAGGTGGGCGTTTGGATGCAACGAATATCATTGATGCGGATCTTTCAATCATCACCACCATCGATTTGGATCATCAGGACTTTTTAGGTGATACCCTTGAAGCGATTGGCTATGAAAAAGCAGGTATTCTTCGTAGCGGAAAACCATTTATTTATGCTGACGAGAACCCACCTTCAATCATTGTCGAAATTGCTACAGCATTGCCAGTTTCTTCCTATTATTTAGGTAAGGAATTTTCATTTGAAGAATGTAAGCAGACTTGGAATGTTCAGTGTGGTGAAACAAAAATAAATGATTTGCCGAAACCGGCCATACAACTGAAGTCAGCCGCCGCAGCAATTACTGCGGCGTTTATATTAGGCTATAGCCTCCCTGTATCCTACGAGCATCTACAAAAGGCGATGAAGAGTATTTTTATTCCTGGTCGTTTGCAATTGCAGAAGGGGAGCGTCGATGTACTTTATGATGTCTCTCATAATCCGCAATCTGCAAGGTTATTAGCTAAGACTTTGCAGCATTATGCTAAAAAAGCTAAGGTTCATGCTGTTTTTTCAGCCTTAAAAGATAAAGATATCCTTGGTTTAATCTTACCATTAAAGGATTATGTTGATTATTGGTATCCCGCTCAATTAGATGTTAAGCGCGCCATTAGCGCAAATTTATTGCTTTCTTATTTTAAGGATGCAGAAATTTTTGTGAAAATTTGTTATAATGAACCATTTCTTGCCTTTAAAACGGCATTAGATCAGGCAAAGCCAGGTGATTTAATTGTTGTTTATGGGTCATTTTTTACTGTGGGTCATATAATGGCTGTCCAGTCTAATTAGGAGGTTTGATGAAACT
Source organism: Legionella sp. (assembly GCA_031291095.1). Classification (GTDB taxonomy): domain Bacteria; phylum Pseudomonadota; class Gammaproteobacteria; order Legionellales; family Legionellaceae; genus Legionella. Next base: position 25,845 of record JARLJR010000101.1, read on the forward strand.
GGTAATGGATGAGAAATTAAAACATCGCTTAGTTGGTATATCTGTAATTTTATCATTGGGAGCAATTTTTTTGCCTGCTATGATGAAAAAATCAAGCCAACGTTTAGAGAGTAACCTTAGTGTTAATGTTCAATTACCCCCTAAACCTATTGCTCCAAATGTTGCTGTTACTGATGAAGAGCAAATGTTCAAAACGATTAAAATAGCTAAGGTAAATATTAAATCGGCTGCTCCTCAAACAGTTAAAGACGATTTTATTGCTTCAGCCCCAGTTCATGAAAAACCGAGTATGCCTGTTGCTAAGGTGGAGCCAAGTCACGCTGCAATCGAAAAGCCTATTGAACTTGCATTAAACAATGCGGTACAAAACACAGTACATAAAGAAGTTAACGTTGTTCAGGCTAAAGTTGAAAAACCTATTTTTAAACCCACAGCGCCAGTAGTTAAGCCAGTTCAGGTAGCTGCACAAGTTATTAAGCGTAAAGTAGACGTTGTTAAACCTAAAATGCCGGCAAAACCGGTTATGGCCCAAATAACTCCTAAAAAGCCTGCTGTGAAGCGAGATATCTATGCAGTGCAACTTGCATCTTTTTCCAGGCTAGCTAATGCAGAGGCATTGGTACATAAATTGCAAGGTAAAGGATATAAAGCGAGTTATGCGCGTGTAGCAGGAAGAAATGGAGCCATTTACAAAGTATATGTTGGGCATTCTCCAATTAGAGACAATGTAGTTAAGTTGAAAAGTCAATTGGCAAGTGCGATGCAATTAAATGGATTTGTAGTTAATACTGGAGTCAGCTAGTGATGCAATATCAATGGATAGATTTAATTCTTATAGTGATGATTGGATTATCTACGATAACTGGATTATTTCGTGGGGTAATAAAAGAAGTAATTGCTTTAGGTATTTGGATAGTTGCCATATGGGTGGGATATAATTATTCTCAAAGTTTGACCCCCTGGTTATCACAGTTTATAGCAAATCAAACAGCGCGTACCGCCGCAGCGTTTATGATTATTGTTATTGGAGTGATGTTTGCTGGAGCGGTAATTAATTTTATTCTAGGTCTTATCCTTCGCCGTTCAGGTTTAAGCAGCATTGATAAAATTTTGGGAGGGTGCTTTGGTTTTGGAAGAGGGGTTTTAATGGTTTCATTAGTATTGGCGGTATTAAAAATGACCTCCTTACCTTATCAGCCTTATACCCAAAGCTCAGTGATTTGTAACCAATTACAGCCTGTAGTGAACTGGATTTCTGGTTATATTCCTATCGTCCTTAATCAGATGAAGTCAATGGATTCGGTTTCAGGGAATATCGGCAATATTATCGATTCCATCCCTCATCCTTAAAAAATCTAACTTAATCTGAGTAGTTAATATCACCTGGTTGCATGCAACCAGGTTTTCTTTCTTTATAATCCTGATACACTAAGCACTTTCTCGAAAGTAATGAGATAGGTACTATTTAACAGGATGAATCTTAATCTATGGCTGGATTAATTAACTTCTTATCTTTTTTAGCATTACTGGGGGTTATCCCGGTCATTACTTTATTCCTTCAATTTCTCTTAGTGGGTATTCACGGATTAAAAAATCATTATTCACAATGTAAAAATTATACTCCCAGGGTAGCGATTATTATTCCGGTTTGGAATGAAGAAGATGTGATTGGTTTTAGTATCGATAGCTTAATGAGCCTGAATTATCCCTACGAGTGTTTACGAGTTTATGCCATAGATGATGTTAGCACCGATAAGACACCACAAATTCTTGCAGCTAAAAGCCAAGAATACCCTAATCATGTTTTTAACGTCCGGCGTCATGAAAAAATCGATTTTGGCAAGGCAGCAGTAGTTAATCATGGTTTAAAAACTATTCTGAGCGACTCCTGGGCTGAGGCGATTATGATTATTGATGCGGACGTCATGTTCGAAAAAAACACTTTGCTGAGAATGACCCGCCATTTTGCTGATCCACATATCAGTGCCGTGACTGCCTATATTAAGGAAGGACAAAACCCTGGTAATATAATAAGCAGGAGTATTGGATTTGAATACATAGTTGCCCAGGCTGCGACACGACGTGCACAGAATGTCCTTGGCGTTATGGCATGTTTGGCTGGAGGAGCACAACTGCATACAAGGGCAAATATTGAGCAGCTGGGAGGTAAAGTTGATACTTCCACTCTGGTTGAAGATACCTACACAACATTTAAAACCCAACTGCATGGGAACAAAGTCCTTTTTGACGGAAATGCAATCGCGATCGCCGAAGAGCCTGGTGATATAACCAGTTTATGGCGACAACGCTTCCGTTGGGCAGAGGGTAATATACAGATTATTCGAAAGTTTAAAAAAATATGGTTTCGTCCCAGTACACCTGGCGGACTCGGGGGCATTTTTTTTGGTTTGATTTGGTTTAGTACGGTTTTGATGCCCTTAATCATGATTACTACCTCTATAGCGCTTAATGTCCTCTATTTTTTAAATACTTCATTATCTTGGCAGTTTTTTCGTATTTTTTCTTTAATCAGTTTTGCTGCTTATTTATTTACTACTTTTTATAGTTTTTGTATTGATCCCAAAACAGCCAAACGAGTCTGGTTTGAGGGAATCATGTTTCCAGGATTAATTTCCTTAATTAATATGTTGGTTGCTGTTTTTCCAAATCATGCGACTTTGCTCATTCATTACTATGGTTCCACAGAATTAATCTACATTTATGACCATTATTTTTTACTTTGGGCCAATAGTTGGATTTCTCTATGCATGTTTTTTGCCTGGATTATTTATCACTTGGATAGGGCGGGTGTCTCACAAAAAATTACCAGCCCATTACTTTTATTAGTGGGTTATGGACCATTGCTTTGCGTTATTACTTTATGTGCCTATCTTGTGCAGTTTTTTCATCGTGAAATGAAATGGAATAAAACCATAAAAACGGGCAAAGTAGAGGTGAAAAAAAAATCACTAATGGTGGCTTATGATTTTCAAAAGATCTTAGCTGCTGATCAGAAAGAAGAGCGTCGTTTATTTTATTATGAAGTGTTGATGCTTATGATTTTAATTACTTTTTGTATTTTACATCGATATTATGGATTATCATGAATATGACTTGGTTTAAATACAGTCTAATAATTTTTATGCTTGGCCAAACTTGTTTATTAAGGGCGGAAAATGGACCATCAGTGTGTAATGTCAACCAGGGAATTACCTTATTAAATCAAGAAAATCCGCCTTTTCCTCAGATCAAAACGATACTCTCAGCTTGTGATAAAAGCATGCCCCGGGATGCTCAGGTTTTACTCTTGCATGGCTTATTAGCCAGAAAAGAAGGCATGAAAAATAATCATTATTCAGAGGCAATTTCTTGGTTGAAACAAGCTAAAGCAACAGCAGCAAACGCTAATGATATTCCTGCATTAGAATTGGCAGTCACTTATGAATGGGCGAATCAGCCTGATGATGCGCAACCCCTATATGAGCAGGTTTTAGCGAAAAATCCTAACTCTCGCCCTGCATTGCTTGGTTTGGCACGTACAGCAACAGCAAATAATCATCTAGAGAGTGCCCTTAACATTTATAAAAAGCTATTAAGCGTAAATCCCAATGATCTTGATGCTTTAAATGGAATGGGGCGAGTTATGATGGCTTATAAAACATATGATGAGGCAGCGCTTTATTTTAATCAGGTTTTAACCATGCAGCCAGGCAATGCCGATGCGCAAATTGGCATGAAGCAGGTTAATCTGCTGAATGAGCAAGTTGCGAAATTAGACTCTGCCATTGCGCCAATTTTTACTTGTGATCCTGCTCAAGGGTTAAAATTAATTAACCAATCTCCGCCCCAATTATTGTTAGTACAACAAATCCTCTTAAATTGTGCGCGAGAGAAAAATACCGATGTGCAAGTATTATTGTTGCAGGGACTAAATGAACGCGCACAAAAAAGATATCCTCAGGCTATAGAATGGTTAAAAAAGGCTAAGGATGCGGCTCCGGTAGATAACCCTGTACCGGCCCTGGAGTTGGCTGTAACTTATGAATGGTCGCATTTTAATTTAACTGCAAAGAGTATTTATGAGACGCTTTTGGCTACTCATCCTGATTTACGTCCTGCCTTGCTCGGTAAAGCACGTATTGATTTGTCGCAAAAAAATAGTGCTGATGCCCAACACATTTATACACGCTTACTGCAAAAAAATCCTAAGGACGTAGATGCCTTAAATGGTTTAGCCCGTATTCACATGATGGAAAAAAATTATATCCAAGCCAAACATTATTTGGATCAGGTCTTGAATCTGGAACCCGGAAATGTCGATGCTAAAATCGGTTTAGAACAACTTAACTTAAGCAAAGTAGTAAGTCAGCCCTTGCAGCAAAAAACGATCCCTGCAAAGTTATCTCCTTGTAATACGGCAGCAGGACTACTATTGGTCAACGCCAAAAATTCGCGAGTAAGCGAGATACAGCGAATTCTGAATTATTGTGACCAATTAAAGCATCCTGATGCACAAGTTTATTTATTGCATGGATTACTAGCTCGTTCACAAAAGAATTACCCTGAAGCAATACGTTGGCTTCAACGTGCTAAAAATGCTGCACCTAGTAATGATTCCGTACCTGCCCAAGAATTAGCATTAACCTATGAGTGGTCTTTGCAATTAAAAAAAGCACAAGCTGAATATGAGGAGTTGTTGGCTAAAAACCCCAAATCTCACCCCGCATTATTAGGGACTGCGCGCGTTGAAACAGCACAATACCATATCCGTATAGCGAATCTTATTTACAGTCAATTGTTGACCACAAATCCTAAAGATATAGATGCTTTAAATGGCATGGGACGCTTACAAATGACTAATAAACAATTCAAACAGTCACGAGCTTATTTTAATAGGGCCTTGCAACTTAGCCCCAAAAATAGCGATTCATTAATGGGGTTAAAGCAACTGAATAACTCCACGCGCTATATGGCCAGTTTTAATCAGGGACAATATCGGGTACTCAACAAACAATCAAATAGTAGTGTACTTTATGGGTATAGCGATATTAATGCTACGGATAGGATCATTGGTATTGCCACCCATAATAGCCAACAATTAAATTTGGATCTGACTGTTGAGCCAACGATCCTGCCGAATAACAGTATTTTTCTTGCCTACCAACACCAACTTCCAGGTAAATATGGTTGGGGAGTCAGTTATGATTTTCGACAGCATAATAATTTACCTATAGAGTCACGTGTTGGTGGCACAGGTAATGTTTTCTTACTTAATTCCTTGCAATGGTTTGGTGGTTTTTGGGCTGGATTTCCTTCGCCATGGAACAACCAGCTTTATTTTTCCGGCCTGACATACTATACCTTGCTTCCTTTCAACATCAGCGCAACAGGTTTTTGGGGTAATCAACAAATAGGGGGGCAAAACACTACCTATTCCATTGATTTAAGCAAAGAATTTGCAAACTCTGCTTTTTATGATGTTGGCGCATCTTATAATACAACGCAAAAATTTTGGGGTTATCATGGACGCATTATTTTCCCTACGTTTAAACATCAGGCAATAGAGGGCTCTGTAGAACATTATCAGTTTAATAATATAACCATTTTTTCTGCGGGTTGGCGTATATATTGGGCCTGATGATCTGGGTAATGAGCTAAACTGAAAGTAGCTTCGTCACGTAGAGAGGAAAAAATAATGAAAATTTTACTAACAGGAGCTGGCGGTGCGGCAGCAGTTAGTGTTTGGAAAAGTCTTAATCAAGAGCATGAGATTTACATGGCTGACATTGATCCTTGTGCAGCGGGCTTATATTTAGTTCCTCCAGCACGAAGACTGATTATTCCTCTCGGCAATTCCCCGCAGTTTCCATCTATATTGCTTCAGGAATGTCAAAAACATCAAATCGAGTTGCTTATTCCTACAGTAGATTGTGAATTGACCCATTTGGCATTACAGACAAAACAATTTTCCGAATATGGTATCAAAATGCCTTTGAGTTCAGTGGAGGCATTAGAACGTTGTCGTGACAAATACTCCTTGTTAACTTATTGCCAAAGTACAGGTCATACGCCTGAGTTTAGTTTGTTTACACCCACGCTTGATTTGTCACTATTACAATTTCCTTGTTTTGCCAAACCACGTCGCGGTGCGGGCTCTAATGGGGCCATGATCATTAATGGCATCGAGGATCTTAAAATGTTACCTGATGATGGCAGTTATCTGATTCAGGAACTGCTTCCCGGAGATGAGTATTCTGTTGATGTCTATATTCACAGTACCGGTACTCCAATAGCCGCTGTTCCCCGTTTACGCATGAAAATTGATTCTGGGATTGCAGTTGCAGCACAAACCTGTATTCATCCTCAATTATCCATGATGGCTATTGATATTGCTAAAAAGGCAGGAATTACCTATGTAGCTAACGTACAATTTAAAGCCGATGCAACGGGGGAATTTAAGCTATTAGAAATTAATCCTCGTTTCCCAGGCACTTTGCCATTAACCGCTGCAGCAGGAATTGACATCCCCCGGCTATTAATTGACGATCTGTTAAATAAACCTTTTGCTTCACATTTATTACCGTTTAAAGAGTTAATGGTTGTTCGCTATTGGACGGAATGTTTTTTTTCTCCTGATGAATGGAAGGCACTATGTCCGCCGTAAAACTATGGTTAGTGCAACATGGAGGAGGTGATGTAAATACCGTGATAATTTATTTAAAAAAACTGACTTATATTTTTTCTCCTCTATACTTATCTATAAATAGTGCCTAAAATTTTTGACAGTTGGATATATTATGGATAGACCACTTTATAAAATTTTACTCATCGAACCAAACCACAATGTGGCACGTAGCATTTTAAATTGGCTGCAAGACAAAGCGGAAGTAACTCATGTATTGGATATTGACGACTGCAAAAAGAAAGTAGCTCTTGCAGATTGGGATCTGGTCATTACCGACATGAACTCACCTGAAATGGATGATTTGGATATTACCATTATGGTAAAAAATGCAAGTCCTGAAACCTCATTACTTATTGTTACTGAAGACAAAAAGGTGGATTTTATTATTTCTGCCATGCAAAACCATGCCGATGGCTTATTTTTTAAACCATTACATGAAAATGAATTTGTTTCTAAAGTGATAATGTTAGCAGACGAGTCGAGAAGCAGACGCTTTAGAGGCAAAAAAATAGTGCTTGCGATAGGAGCTCATCCCGATGATGTCGAATTTGGTTGTGCGGGTACCTTAGCAAAGCATCGTGCTGACGGAGATTTTCTGAACATTCTCACATTAAGCATGGGTGAGGTAGGAGGGGATTCTTCAATTAGAAAGCAAGAGTCACAGAAAGCCGCGGAAATTCAAAATGCACAATTATTTATGGGACATTTTATTGATACCGATATCAATCATGCAGCGAGTACTATTGAATTTATTGAAAAAATAGTGAAAGAAGTACAACCTACACATATTTATACGCATTCATTTCACGACAGCCATCAGGATCATCGCAATACTTATCAAGCAACGATCACTGCATGCAGAAAAATCCCTAATTTATATTGTTATTTATCTCCATCAGGCACCGTAGATTTTAAACCAAATGTATTTATTAATATTGATAAATTTATTGAGGTTAAATTACTGGTTCTCGCTGCCTTTTCAAGCCAATCCAGCATTCGCCCATATCTTGAACCGGATTTGATCAAAGCAACAGCAAGATATTGGGGACGTTTTAGTAATTATCATTTGGTTGAACCAATGGAAGTTATTAAAGGGCATTCATGATTCATACCCGTTTTAATTCATTCAATCTGATACAATCCCTCATTTTTAATGTACTGATAGACTTCCTGGGGTATTTGAAACTCTACATCCTTTCCATTTTTAATCTCTTTGCGAATCATCGTCGAAGAAATCTCATAATGACCCGCATCAAACATAAAAACAGCACCAGACTTACTGTTCAATAAGACTGTTTTATCCTTACATGGATAATCCATTAAGAATTGTTGTATTACCTCAGGGATTTGATGAGGAACAAATTCATTACGATGGATTACCACAATATTCGCTAAAGTAATAAGTTTTTCCCATTGATACCATTTAGGCAGTGAAATAAACGCATCGTAACCAATAATTAACGTAATTGACGCGTCTGGATATTCATTTCTAAAGCTTTGTAGCGTCTCAACCATATAAGAGGGGGTGTTGCGTTCGATTTCGCGTAAATCCAATTTAAAATGAGGGTAGGACTTTATGGCTAATTCGATCATTTTGATGCGTTGATCATTACTGGCAAAGGCGGCTGGCTTTATTGTTGGAACTTTGCATGGTAAAAAAAAATAAGTATCAAATTTAAAAGAGGATTGAATGTTTAAACTTGTTTGCAAATGCCCATTATGAATCGGGTCAAAGGTGCCGCCAAAAATTGCTATATGCTCCATGTATCACCTACTAATTTCCCAATACATAGTGAGAGCGCAAGATTTTCCAGCGCATTCCATATTTGGCTGCTAAAACTTGATTTAATACGTTCATCGATAAGGTAACAGTATTGGTGTAGCCGTTGGAGTTCGGCTTTATTTAATCGCTTGCTGGCAGCTTGATAATGGCTAAAACGTTGAGGCCATATTTTTAATTGGCTACAGGCACTTTTAATATCTACTTGTTGCTGCAGCAAATGAGATAGCTGAAGCAATATTCTTACTTCTTGGGCGAGCATCCACAATACTAAAGTTGCTTCTGTTTTATTGTTTGCGGCATGCCTTAATATTGGAATGGCTTGCGCAGCCTGACCCAGTAGGCAGGCCTCAGTTAATTCAAATAAATCATGATCACATTGATCGGATAACTGTTCTTGGGCTTGTTGGACACTAATCTTATCATTTGGCGCATAGGTTAAAACCAGTTTCTCAATGACTTGTGCACAAGCAAGCATATTACCTTGTGTGTAATGATGAATCACTTCAGGTACAAGGGGATCGAAGCTAAACGCATTAGCCCTCAGTTGAGTTGCAATCCAACTCTTCATATTCGCCGGATTTAATGTGTAGGCTACCGAAAGAACAGCTTGTTCGTGTGCGGCTAACCATTGCAATTGCTTTGCAGGAATATTGGGTGCGCGAATGATAATAAAACAGCGCGTATTAATTGAGTTTAAATAGCTGGTTATAATTTTTTTTCCAGTAGCATCCAGTGATTTTTTATCAAAGTAAATATTCAATAAGATGGCATCGGAAAATAAAGAGTAACTATTCGCCTCTTCAAGGACATTATTCCAGTCATCAGCAGATTGAATGGATATGATTTTTTCATCACACTCATAATCTTTTTTAATGGCAGTTTTTATCGTACTTAATGAGTCATCAAGAAGGTAAGTATCCTGCCCAATCAACATGTAGAAGGGAGCAATTTTTTTTTGTACCTGCTGAGCAAGCATTTGCTGTTTAATTTGCATGGTATTTCATTAGTTAATTAACAGGCTGAACTCCATTGGTATTTATTTCTACATCACGATGACTGAGTTGGTTAAGCAGTTGAATGGCCGCATCTTGCTTCATTTCACTTATTAAAATGGCCTCTTCATCGGTGGAGCCCAGAATACGATCATTGTTTATGGTAATTTGACGTGTAACTTGAACTTGTTTTGGTACTTTTAATATTTTTCCTTTACGAGTTTGCAGCATAAACTCAATGAGCAAGGTTACCGTAAACTGTCTGGGATTAGTACTTGCGCCCACACTAATAATTTGACGTGAAATAAGTACTCGGTTGATGACCAGCCAGTATTTCGCTAGGGCTGGATCTGATTCCACATGGATATTATAACCTTCTAATTGAGCCTGCAGTATGGAAATGAGTTCTTTATCCGACTCTTTAGTAATAATTGCAATATCATTGAGCCAGGTTGGGATATTCATCATACCACGTAAATGAAAGCCACATGCACAGAGCAGGAGGCTAAGCATGAGCGGTATGAATAGCTTTTTCATTAGGCAACGACCAGATTAATCAATTGTCGGTGTGCTACTACAATTGCTTTTTTAACGGTTTTACCTACGATAAAATCATGAGCATGTTCTTTTGCAGCTTCAATTAAAATATCTTCAGCCGCATCAACACTTGCCGTAAATTGTGCTCTTAGTTTTCCGTTAACTTGGACCACAAAGTCAACTTCTTCAGTCTTTAATGCTCCTTTATCAACCCGAGGCCAATTGGCATCAATGATCGCTTTTTCAAAGCCTAATTGCTGCCATAAATGATGCGTAATATGGGGAGTGATTGGTGCAAGCAAGCGTAACAAAATACTCATGCTGGAGTGAATAAAGAATTTATCCTCTTCAGTTTCCATAGAATATGCTGAAATTTCATTAAATAGCTTCATGCAGCTAGAAACCACGGTATTAAATTGGTTCCGATCATAGTCATGAGTTGCTTGAGCAAGAGTTTGGTGCACTACATGCCGGGATTTTTTCAAACGGTTATCCGCTTGTTGCCAGTTCACATGTCCGTTGCCACCAAGGATAATGTCATTAATCTCGATAAACATATTCATATGTTGGTATGCATAAGCCCAAACACGCTTTAAGAAACGATGAGCTCCTTCAACCCCGGCATCAGACCATTCGAGTGATTGCTCTGGAGGAGAGGCGAACATAACAAATAAACGGGCTGTATCTGCGCCATAAGTATCAATAAGTTGATTTGGATCAACAATATTACCAACAGACTTCGACATTTTATGGCCGTCTTTTAGTACCATACCCTGAGTCAACAAGGCTTTAAATGGTTCATCTGAATTTACTAAGCCTTCATCGCGCATCAGCTTATGGAAAAAGCGAGCATAAAGTAAATGCATTACTGCATGTTCAATTCCACCAACATATTGGTCTACAGGAGTCCAATATTTGGCACGATCATCTAACATGGCATTTTCTTGGCCTTTGCATGCAAAGCGTGCATAGTACCAGGATGACTCAACAAATGTGTCAAAGGTATCCGTTTCACGGCACGCATCTTGCCCGCATTTAGGGCAGGAAACATTAACGAATTCTGGACATTGAGCTAAAGGTGAGCCTGTGCCAGTAAACGATACATTTTCGGGTAAAACTACAGGCAGATCAGAATCTGGAACCGGAACAGTGCCACATTGTTCACAGAGAATCATTGGTATTGGCGTACCCCAGTATCTTTGTCTGGAAACACCCCAATCACGCAAGCGATAATTAATGGTGGCTTTACCTGCATCGTTCTCTTCAATGAAGCTCGTAATAGTCGAAATTGCTGTCGTTGAATCTATTCCATCAAATTGACCGGAGTTAATTAAAGTGCCTTCGCCGGTGAATGCTGATTTTTTAAAATCATGATTTGCATCGCCAGCAGGCTTAATGACTTGCTTGATCACTAAGTTATATTTTTGTGCAAATTCCCAATCTCTTTGATCATGGGCAGGAACAGACATTACCGCCCCAGAGCCGTATTGCATTAATACGAAATTGGCGATCCAAATTGGAAGTTCTTCACCGGTAATTGGATGAATTGCAGTCATTCCTGTCGCAATTCCACGTTTTTCCATGGTTGCTAGTTCGGCTTCAGCCATTTTAGTGCCCTGGCAGCTAGCAATAAAGTCGGTTACTTCCTGGCTGTGAGTTGCTGCTTCTTTCGCGATAGGGTGATCGCTGGCAACTGCAAGATAGGTAGCACCCATTAATGTATCAGGGCGAGTGGTATATATTTTCAACCGTTTAGGATAATTATTTACGTTGAAATGGATTTCTGTTCCTGTGGAACGACCAATCCAATTACGCTGCATTTGTTTAACCTGAGCTGGCCACTCATCTAAGGTATCCAATGAACTTAATAATTCATCAGCATAGGCAGTGATTTTAATAAACCACTGGGAAATTTCTTTTCGTTCAACTAATGCACCAGAACGCCAGCCACGACCATCAACTACTTGTTCGTTAGCCAGTACTGTTTGGTCTACAGGGTCCCAGTTAACAACCGCATTTTTTTTGTAAACCAAACCTTTTTCAAATAAGCGAATAAAAAACCATTGCTCCCAACGATAATATTCAGGAGCACAGGTGCAAATTTCACGACGCCAATCATAAGCATTGCCTAAGCGTAAAAATTGCTTTTTCATCGATTCTATATTTTGTTTAGTCCATACTGCAGGATGGATGCCATTTTTTATCGCAGCATTCTCGGCAGGTAGACCAAAAGCGTCCCAACCAATTGGCTGCAGTACGTTTTTGCCTAAGGCGCGTTGATAACGTGCAATCACATCACCAATGGTGTAATTACGAACGTGCCCCATGTGTAATGTTCCACTGGGGTAGGGAAACATGGATAAACAATAAAATTTCTCTTTGTTTAAATCTTCAGAAACATTGAAAGACTGTTTTTTATGCCAATACTGTTGAGCTTGGTCCTCAACTTCTTGTGGTATATAGGTATTATCCATGGTTCAATATTATTTAGTAAGTAACTTTAAGATCGCTAAGGATAACTCCTCTTGTGCTTGCCAGCAATAGAAAATCGGGCTGCTGCATACATAAAAAGTTCTTGACATTTTATAGGCATCACGATAGAGCGGCTGCACTTTGTCATCCTCTACGTCATCCTGAGGAGTTAACGACGAAGGATCTCCTGAATAAGGCACTGGACTAATTTATAGAGTTTGTGCCACATTTCGGAGATCCCTCACTGCGTTCGGGATGACGTGTGTGTAGCGATAGAGCGGCTGCACTTTGCCATCCTCTACGTCATCCTGAGGAGTTAACGACGAAGGACCTCCTGAATAAGGCACTGGACTAATTTATAGAGTTTGTACCACATTTCGGAGATCCCTCACTGCGTTCGGGATGACGTGTGTGTAGCGATAGAGCGGCTGCACTATGTCATCCACTACGTCATCCAGAGGAGTTAACCACGTAGTAGCTCCAGAATAAGGAACTGGACTAATTTAT
>JARLJR010000017.1 GCA_031291095.1 Legionella sp.
GTGGAATCCTCCGTCAAACTACTTATTAAATAAATGGGACTCTTGCCCTTGTGCAACATATTATAATTCTCACAATAATTTTTTGTCCAATACGATTTTCCTGACCCCGAACAACCAGTCACAAAAATACACTCCCGCGTTGCCCCCTTTGACTCATCGGGGATGATGGGCATGTACTCAAATCGACACCCCGCAGGAGAATGAAATGTATTTCTTGCCTCTTTCACAGCCTCCCTGTATATCTCCTTCATTTTTGGATTTTCAATGGGCAAATCGTCAGCGGGCACAGCATCCAGTGCTGACTTTTGCATAACAGAAAACAACTCCTGCTTCTCCTTTGTTCTGATTCCCTTGAGGTGTTTTTCCACATCCTCAAAATTGAGCTTGACACTGGTTTCCTGAGGCGCCTCACCATCATTCACATACACAAATTTGTTGCCCCTGACAGCAGAAGCATCACCCCTCACAATTGCTATGGGTTTACAGCCTGTTGATTTTTTATACGATAAGAACGGCATCTATATCATAAGAAAAGATTATTACGGAAAAATAAAGTTGGAAAAAGGCTTGAAAGGTTGTATAATTTATTTGTTTATTTATTTTTATGGCTTAAAATTTGTCGGCAGTGGGAACAATTCAATCTTCTTCAGCTCAGATTTTGTGGCATTATTTAAGATGTTGGAAAGGATGACAGAAAGATTGGCCAAATCATGCTCCATCTTGTGCCGTTCCACAGCGCCTTTTGGATGTGCCAGTCTGTCTATTATTGCAAAAATATCATGTTCTTTCTTCACAAATCCCTGAAGATGGTAGATGTTTGACAGGCGTTCTTTGAAATGGTCTATTTCATATGCCATCCTGTCCTTGGGAATGTTGTCCTCATTTTCCAGTATCCACAATAGTGTGCCAATGTCCCCCACAATCACATACAGCGACCCTATTTGTTCATTGTTTAAAATAGGTAATAACTTTTCCAATAAAAAAATGTTATTTCTTGCACGGGCTAAACTAAATATTCTTTTCGTGGCCTTGTAATACTTTCCCTGTGCCATTAATAATAATAAATCGCACTTTAGGCTGTATTGAGTGTCTGTAGGGAGGCCGTTCAATCGATTGTCTTTATTTTTAAAATCGTAGATGCAACTAAAATCACAGTATCTGTTTTTATCCACAAATGCAACCACATCCACCTTGGTCAGACTTTTCGATTGCATGGCGTCCCTGAGATTCACTCTCCTACCACGGTAATCAACATAGCCATTCATAATGTCCTGCGGTTCCCACCTGACCACATTGAATTTAATATTGTCCTTCATTTCCAAGAATTGCACGGGGGTTGGATTTGTAACCATTAGTTTTTTGCATTCATTGTATTCTGAATTTGTAATAATATTTTTTGAATGGAGCTCTTTGAGTTTCTGCCCTGCTTGTAGAAAATTTGTCCCCTGTACTTTCCCATCAATAATTTTTGCACTGGCTGGTATTACCTCCCACTCCTCAATCGTGCCACACTTTATATTCCCAATATAAGCCTTGTTGTGTTTCATGAGGTTTCTAATGACAGCCTTGAACTCAGCCACGAGGTACGTAATGGCTTCCTCATCAGTCGCCTTGTCCATCTGTACCGTTTGATATAAATCATAGTCCTGTGAAAATTGCATTGATTTTAATGAGCTTGATCCAAGGACAGCCAGTCCTGCCCCTCGATTGAATGCCATGGACTCAATGACATTTACAACATCTTTAGGATATTCTTCTGGAAACGCTTTTATTCCTAATACGGAACTCATATATTATAAACACTGAATTTTTTTCCGCCAATATATATATAATGGAAATATTACTCGATCAAGTCAAAGAAGGCGGAGCAAAAAAGGGAGGCATTGTTGGCAACTGTGACCCATTAAGTAGAAATAGGAATGGTGGTTGTATGGACAAAAATGGAAAAATCATATCTGTTTTTGGTCAAAAAGGTCGTAATGAAAGAACAATGCCATCGTATTCAGCCGATGAGCTGGCCGACATAGTGAATCACCACGTAAAACTTCATGGGGCAGGATTCTTTGGAGATTTATGGGATGGCATCAAGAGCGGTTTCTCCAAAGTGATGGGAATCGCAAAACCCGTCCTAAGTATGATTCCTCATCCAGCAGCCCAAGCGGCCTCAAAGGTTATAGACGGCATTGGCATGGGGAAACCCAAAAGGAAATCCAAAAAGAAAGGTGGGGCAGA
>JARLJR010000018.1 GCA_031291095.1 Legionella sp.
AAGTTTAGGATACGCAACGCCCAATGAAATATTTAACTTACAAAAGCAAAATAATTCGCCTTCGATTTTTAAGGGCATAAAATTTGATTAACGGCTTGAAAGAATGATATAAAATTGAATATGCACTTATTAGTGGGATCCACCCCATACTATAGCCTGCTTAAGTCTGATTATCAAAATAATCAGACTTAGTGTGATTGTTTTGTTTTCAGAAGGCTACCCTTCGTTTCTCTAGAACACACAAATTTGAATTTCTGTTTAGTTTGTACTGCTGTAACACAAATTTCCTATAAGCTCTATTTATCCCTCTTTTGTTTTTAATTTATTCCCATCCTACATTGGGTTATTGGTGGTGAAATCATTATCTCTCTCACTATGCACAACCGTTTCAGCTCGTTTGCTTTTTTTAAAAAAGCCTTGCGACTCCAAAGGAACTCGTGATCTTTTCCTAGCCGCAGAATCAAGTTGTGGCAAAGTAGTATCGATAAATTCCAAGTTTTGATGCTCTGCAGATGGTGTTTGTGTTGATGCTGATTTTTTTCCCGTTCTTTTTCCTGTTTTTGCTCGTACCCCTTGGGATTTGGGCTGAGGGCAAAGTAATATTAATTCATCTATAGAATTTACTTGCAACTGAGTTATCGCTTTAGCCGACTTGGGTTTTATACCTTTACATATATATTCCAAAATCCCTTGATCAACAATGTATTCTCGGTATGCTTGGATGGATAAAATATTAAACAAAAACCCAAGATGGGCTGATCTGGAATCGCCCTGGGCTAAATTAATAATAATTTCACAGCCTTTTTTATAATTAGTCATCATCGCTCGTATTTCATCGTGGTGCGCCAGCGAGATCAGTGCGGCTAAATTTTTAGAGCCTCCTATATGACCTACCACTGCAATTAACTGCGATGCACTAAAGCCGGTAGCGGTTAATAGTTGTAGCTGAGTTGTCTGCTGGCCGTCATTTAAAAGTACGGGTTGTAATAAATTTTGCAGGGCGTGCAGATTGTTAGAGCCCCCATTATGGCTTAGCACGGCGATTAGCTGCTGCCCGTTAAAGCCGGCTGCAGCTAATAATTGTAACTGGGTGATCTGTTGCCCATCAGCTAAAGGCACGAGTTGTAATAAATCCTGTAAGGCCTGCAGATTTTTAGCACCGCCACTATGGCTTAGTACGGCAATTAATTGCTCTGCGCCAAAGCCGGCAGAAACTAATAGCTGTAACTGGGTTGTCTGCTGGCCGTCATTTAAAGGTACGAATTGTAATAAATCCAGCAAGGCGTGTAGATTCTTAGAGCCACCAATATTATTGAGTATGGCAATTAACTGGTCTGCACTAAAGCCGGTAGCTACTAATAGCTGTAATTGGGTTGTCTGCTCGCCATCATCTAAAGGCACGGGTTGTAATAAATTTTGCAGGGCGTGTAGATTCTTAGAGCCACCATTATTACTGAGCACGGCAATTAACTGCTCTCTACTAAAGCCTGCATAAAGCAAAGTTGATAAATGAGTCCAAGGCAACCCCGTCTCTTCGTCAATTAAAATTTGCTCATCACTAATGTGAATTAAGATCAAATCTTTTAACATCTCTATTGCTTGATTCCCCCCTGCTTTAGCGACTCGAAGTAATTGCTCCGGGGTAAAGCCTTCATTTTCAAGATACACACAGCACTCAATGAGGTGTTCTGCTGATTGAGGAGGGAGTAATTCATTTAGGGTTTTAATTTGATCGTTTGTAAAAGGCATTTTATAATTAGGCTTACGTGTTAAAATGTAAGCCTAATTATACCAAAACAATGCATGCGGGTCGATTATTGCGCTTCTTCGGGTGCAATCATCAAAGAGGAAAAACCTAGTTACGAGCAACCAAGCTAGATCATTTAATCTGATGACATCTGTCCCCTTTTGCTTCGCATCCTGCATTGGGCTATTGGCGGTGAAATCATTCTCCTTCAATGCTGCTAAATTTTATAGCCTCCTAGTAGAGGAGGCTCACAACCAGACTTTATTTGGATTATCTGATCTTACATGTATTCACTTCACAACAATCTGAATCTGATTTATTTGTAATTCGTCGTTTTCCACCATTTTTGATTCTTGGAGTTTTTGTTTGATAGACATAGACCGTTCAATGTGAGTATGTTGATCGTTCTTGCTTGTGTGAACTTGGGTTTGCTTTTCTTCTTGTTGGATTTTCTTTTCTTGTTTTATGATTTTAGTCTGCAGATGGCGTTGTTCTGTTCCATTTTTGTGGATTGCATCTTCACAATCATGCAGTGACAATCTGTCTTTTTCAATTGATTGTTCTTTCTCATCAAGCTGCTGTTCCATTTCTTGGATGGAACTTAATCGCGAGTTTAAATCGCCTTGTTGTTCTTCAATAGCGTGTTCTTTCTCATCAATCATTACATGGGTATTACTGATAATTTCTCTTTGGTGGCTAATATTTCTTGTAAGCTCTTGGATTCTAATGTGGTTATTTGCCTCTGCTTTTTTTAGTTGCTCAATATCTTGTTCCGTATGCATGATTTCGGTTGCTAATTTGCTAACCTTTTTAGTTTGTTTTTCAATCTCGTTATTTATATCACCATTAACGTTTACACCGTCCTGGATTGACTGTACCTTGCGGCTTTGCTCTTCGATATGCGTTTCTAAGCCACTTACCTTAACCTTTTGATTTTGAACAATTTTCCCTTGTTGCTCGATGCTGTTGTCTAATTGAACAATTTCAGCTTGTAATTGCTCAATATCTTTTGTTTTTTGTGTAGCAAGACTATTTTCTGCCTCGTTCGAAGCTGAACCAAAAACGGATTTGAAAAAAGAAGTAATTGCATTAAAGATTCTAGTTATAAACGATTTATTTTTTTCTTTTTGTGCACTTTCTTCTTGTATTTTATTGAGTTCCTCTGTCATTTCGGATTTTTTAGATTCTAAAGACTGTTTTTTATCTTGCTGATTTTTTAGTAAAATTTCATCAGACGTTAACACTGCTGCTTCTTTATGGTGTTCTTTCGTTAACCCATCAAGAACGATTTTTTCTTGTTGCAGTTGAGTCAGGCGTTCAAGTTTATTACTTTCTTGTTGATGTTCTGTCACTAACTGTTCAAGATTAGTTTTTTGAGAATTAAGTTCATCAGACATTGAAGAAATTTGCTCTAACTCGCTTTCCAATTGGTGTAGCTCGCTTTTTTGAACTCCAAGCGCAGTATGAAGATGATCTAATAGTTCAATTTCTTGAGTTAACTTGATATCCATCTGATTGGCCGTCTCTTTCTCTTTAATGAGAGCCGTAGATGCAAGGGCTAATTCGTTTCTTTGAACCCGTAGTTTTTCCTTTGTTTCAGCAAGATGGTGCCTATTAATTTCCATCTCTTTTTTTACTTTAGCTAACTCCGTATGGAGTTGGATAAGCTGGCCCTTCTCGAAATCGAGTCGTTCTGAATTTTGATGCCCAGGCCCAGCCTGCTGAGTTTGTATGCTTTGTTGTGCCATTTCAGATTTAGGAGCACGATGAGCACCACTTCTCAGATGTTGAGTAGCAGGCATTTCCTGCGTTGGCTCAGGTATTTGTTGTTTTGCATCAATTCCTGGCGCTTTTTTAACATCTTTCGATGATTCATGCTCTCTTTTTTGATATTGTTTTTTCTCTTCAATTAATTTGTTGTTGTCTTCATATTCGGTAATAATTTTTTTAATCAATTTAATGGTTTGATCTTGTCTTAACCCTGTTTTAGATGAAAAAACACGTTTATTTTTCTCATTAGTTAAAAACTCATTTAAAGCAGGTATGAGCTCTTTGCCCTTTTTTAGGTCTGAGATTAATTGATCCAGTACGGCAATTTTCTCTTTTTTTCCTGATTTTTGTTCCAATTCATGTTTGCGGTGCTGCAGTTTTTCCACTGCAAAATCGGTAAATACATCCGCCTCAACAACCACTTTATCTTGGTCAAATTTTTTGAGAACTTTTTTAACCAAGGCTTCTTCTGTTTTGTTTATATTCGCCCTGCTGTTACTCATGGTGTAGTTAGCACCTAATGCTTTAGCGATATCAGCACAAAGCATTTTTGCACTGTCCTTAATACCAAATGCCCCAATAGTGTTTCCAGAAGCTGATTCATGGATCTTTAAGGTATTGAATAAATGAACAAAGATTTCAACGAATTGTTCTCTTTTTTCAGGGCCATCATCATAGCTAGGAAATTCATTATATAAGCTGTAATAAGTTAATATGGCATTATGATACAGCTCCTCAAGACCGGTGCGGTCCTTACCACTTTTACAATTGGTACTGACCTTGCCTCCCGCTGCTTCAATAAGTATTGAGGTAAGTGCCGTTTTAAAGGCTGCTTTATTTCGATCGCTCAAATCAGGAGCCTGCTTTAATGCATCCAGTTCAGCTAAAGCTGCTGTCATTATCTTCATCTGTGGGTGATTGCTATCAACCCCCGCTTGTTGAAGATTTGTCATCAGAGCTCTTGAGTAATCCATCACCTCATTTGTGTATTTCCAATCAATCGTCTGAGCTTTACGGAAAATATT
Organism: Legionella sp.; assembly: GCA_031291095.1. Taxonomy (GTDB): domain Bacteria; phylum Pseudomonadota; class Gammaproteobacteria; order Legionellales; family Legionellaceae; genus Legionella. The sequence continues at coordinate 4,543 of JARLJR010000018.1, forward strand.
AACGGCATCATTACCAAAGACGATTTGAAATTTATCTTTATATCGAGGATCTTTAGCTAAATGTTCAACTGCAGCTCGCTGCGCATTGATCATCTTGTCATCTGCGATGCCTAATAGCGGGCTTAACAAGCTTTGGCTTGCGATCATGATTCTGCCGGGTAATTTGGCATCTGCGCTTAATCCCCAATGTGCTCTGAACCGTTCTTCAGCACCTTGTATCTGGTTTTCTATTAATTGTTCTGCATTTTGAATAGTTAGCTGTTGGCGTTCTTTTTTAGGAACTTCAATTGGATTAAGGGTGGCATTTTTGGTGCTTTCACTCTGCAATGCTCCATCAATAAAAAAGTAATTTTTCCGGGCGTTTTTCATTTCAAGCGCTTGTTGCATTGCAGAAGTCCCATAGACTTCTTGCGCAAACTTAGTCCATCCATCAGCAGACTTAGTTGCCCTCTTCACGCGCTCCTGATACCAACGTTGCTCTTCCGGCTTTAGTTTTTCAAACCATTCAGGTTTTTTAGAACCTAATACTCGGAGATATTCTTTTTTCTGTGCTTCAGTTAATTCGGCATCTAAAGGAATATCCATTTGGATAAGGTTTTTCTTTCCTTTGCCTGTAGTCACGGTGCTTTCATTAATAATAACTCGTCCTGCATTCATCTCAGAAAGAACATAACGCTCATACCCTTTAATGGTTCTAACAGCTTCATTATGATTTTTAATCTGTGTGTTGTTATTTAAAATGGTGCCTAGTTTATTGATGAACTCATTGGTCTCATCATAGGTATTCACTTTTTGGTTAGGGTTTTCTGCTTGTTTGATTGCTTCTTGAATCGACTCGTTTACTAGCTGTTCTATTTGAGCGCGTATCGTTTTTAATTGGTTTTTTCCTGTTACATGCTGGGTTGCATAGGCTTCTAATGTTGCTGCTAAGGCTACTTTTCTTAACAAGAGTGAATTGACACTCACCTGATGCAGTTGCTCACTGGATAAATTTATTGGCCCATCGGCTTTGATGTAAGTAACGGGAATTGTTCTACCATCGACTTCAATCGTCTGTTGTTGGCAAGTGAATGGAGGATGAGGATATTTTGCTAATTGTAAGTCGTCAATGAGCTTTTTAAATGGACTTTTTAGATTGCCGTTACTATCTGCTTTTAATTTAGTTGTTTTTAGTTCGGGATGTTTGGCGCTTGCTGTTTTCTGAAATTCAGATTGCGCTTTATGGAGTACTTGCTCTGCTAGTATAGGCATAATTCACACAAGGGATAAATATAACCAGTATGTATAATTATAGACCTCAAAAAAGTTAACGAAATGTTAAAAACAGAACATATTTATTGATATTGCCTCATTCTGTTTAGCCTGCAACCGCTCTGATATGATACACTTTGTTTAAATTAATTGGAATGATCAGTGCGATGTGTAACTTTTTCGATGATTCTACGCTTTATGGCCCCAAGCCTTAACTAAAGAGCTGCAGGGTGATGTATGGGCTATTGTGGTGTTCATATTAATCAAGCTGAGCTTGCTCAATATGCGCTTAGTTTTGATGATGAGTACTCGTTTAAGTTTGCGGTAATTGCATTTTCAAGAAAGGAAACTATTGGTTTTGCTTTATTTAGCGATTATGAGGATGAAGTGTTCTTGAATCATTTGTATGTCTGCCCTACTAAAAGATTTCAAGGTGTTGGTTCATTGCTTATGAAGCAGGTTCAGCAATATGCTGGAAACCGAGAGGTATCATTTATTGATGCTAGTAAAATTTTATGCCTTGGATGAGCGTATTAGCTATAGATGATAGGATGAAGTTAGTTAATGTTATGGGGTCTTTTTATTCTCGGTAAGTGTTTTTGCTGTTTTGGTGGAGTTCAGAGCACGGAACTCTGGGTTGCTTCACTCTGTTCGCAATGACGGTGATGGAGTTTAAATTTTAAAGTTTGTGTTTAATCTTTTGATTAGATCTTGTCATTGCGAGAAGCGTAGTGACGAAGCAACCCAGGGGTTCGTAGTGCGGAACCCAGGAGGTTTCACCATATCACCTTTTACGAGTGTTTAAATCCAAAATAACACAGCACAACACCTAGAACTACATCAATTGCCGCAGCAATGTAATTGATTGTTGCCGTATAGGTATACAACATCGCAGGGTGAAAAATTATACTAGCCCCTTTAAGTAAGGTTAGCCATGCGATGAGTGTAATAATTACTCGCCAATCCCATACCCAAACGTTATGGCTTAATACGAGTAAAATACCGATAATTAGCGTAAAAAAACCAGTCGCAAACAAGAGCGGTTCGTTTCTTGTCATCTCGTTAACCAAATGCACAAACGAATGCATGTTGATAAACATAGATAGACTGACGATAAGAAGATAGGCGCCTATGGCTTTGGCTAGAAAACGTGACTTATCCATTTCAAACTCTCCAATAAAACAAGCTAATGGATTGATTTTTAAACCATTCCATCTTTCTTATAAGTATAGCATAATTCGGTCCTGGTGATTTTTATTTGACCAATACGGGGCTGTGTTACTCTATAAATCGTGCATTCGGTACGACTTGTCTAATCCAGTCTTGTACGGCACTAATTCTTGGAAACCATGAAATGTCACCATAAGCAGCATTTCCATTACCGTCGGAATTAATTCCTGCAATAGCCCAACCGTTTTTAATGTAAATCCATGCGGGGCCGCCGCTGTCTCCTGAGCCAAGAATACCAACAAGTGGTGAGATCGGCATGGTTATACCATGATTAGTGAGCGGATTGGGTATTGAGCCATCTTCTTTGGGTAACCAAGTCCCTAAATAATTACCCGCATCCCCTGTTTTGGGTGTTGGAACTTGGGCATGGACTACGGATTCAATCAACCCTTGCGCAGCGGCGGGCTGATCGCCAGTATCTATGGAAGTATCTTGTCCTTTGGTGCCGGTACCACGCCACCCATAGCCTATCATGGTTAGCACTTTGCCCTGTTCTTCTGTTCCTTTATAAAGCGCCGGTTGTGTACCTCCTGTAGTCACCTCTTCTTTTAAGCGCACAATGGCAAAATCGTAACCTGTTCGATCATTTGCATTCGCATTCCATAACGGATGTAAAAATACCGCTTCACCGTGATAATCGGTACCATCAAGTGTTTCATAAGTATAATCTGCTGCCTTAGCACCCGAAGGAAACATGTGCCCTGCTGTTAAAATGTAGCCATGTCCATTGTAGTTACCTATCCATGATCCCGAGCCATCCATAGCGTTTGATTGCAGAAAAATTAATGAGCTAAATTGCGCAGACCAAGCAAGTGCTTCAGCCTTCTTAAAACCTGATTTTTTATAAGTGCTATCCAGAATAATTACAGCCCACCCCATTGTCGTTAGGCTTAAGGATAATATCACTAGTGAAAGTCGTGCCAACCAAGTCATCGTGTCGCTCCATGGGTTCACAATTTATCCATTACTTATTCAATCATAGTCATCAGCGAACGTACCTGCAACCGCCTTCATTGACTCCTAAGAGTAATCTAACCTATGATAATGCTTCGTTTTTTAAAAAATTTTTGTTTTTTTAACAAGGGGTTACACCAAAGTTTAGCCTTGAACCAAGGGGCCAACTTACAAGTCATTACAAATGATTACGGATAATTTATGAGAAAATATTTAAGGAGTTTTAGTATTGTCTTGTCACTAGGTACTTTTACTGGTTACACGATTGATACCGGTTCATTGGGGGTTGTTGTACCAACGAATGAGCTGCCTCATAACGGCAATGTAATCGGCCCTGGTGCACCCGGGGTTAAATATTATGACAGTAGTGGTAATACCTATTCAGGTAATTATTATTTGGCTCCTGTACGTATTAAAACATCTACTGGTACTATACAGACTCAGCCAATTATGGTGCTAGGAATTGATAAAGCCTATTGCGTGGGCCCTGCTGATAAATCATGTCATACCACCCCGCCTACCCCCGATTTACATTACATAGGAGTTGGCTTTAATCGAAACAGCACGACCACAAATGATTTATTCAACTCGCCGACGGCAAATGCATTTCTGCATATAACCAATGACAGTAATGGAGCGGATATGAGCCCTGGGTATTACCTTACACCCGGGGATGCGAGCACAAGGCCTAATAGTTTAATTCTAGGTATTACCTCTACTGCAACAAGTTATGATGTGGTGGATTTAACGCCCAATACGGCAGTTCCTGGTGACTTTAATGCACAATCAGGCTGTTATAGTTTTCCAGGCTCGCCAATACCGAATCAGTTTTGTGGGGCCGCCCTGCTAGATGTTGGAATTGACTCGATGTTCATTGATTTACCCAAAGCTCAATGGCCCGATGGCACTTATGGTGTTGATAATTATGTGCCGGCAGGAATAGATATGTCTATTTTAATGGGGCCTTTGAGTACGCCAGCGATGAGCTACAGTTTTACCACGGTTAATGGTAGCGAGCCCTACTCCAGTGAGCGTACAATGGATTAATACTACCGCAACGGGTATGGTCTTTATTAATACAGGAAGACGACCCTTATATTCATATAACTATTTTTATAATGGTCAGTGTGGTCAGGTGGGGTTTAAAGCCTTGCCGTAAAACACCTGACATCGCGAGGGATCCCCTGAACGGGGCATTTGAGCTATTGGTGAGCATCATGCCACATTCAGGAGGTCCTTCGTCGTAAACTCCTCTGGATGACGTGTGTTGGGGGAACTTTACATATCTGCACGTCATCCCGAGCATCGCGAGGGATCTCCTGAATGAGGCATTTGAGTTATTGGTGAGCATTATGCCACCTTCGGGAGGTCCTTCGTCGTACACTCCTCAGGATGACGTGTGTTGGGTGAACTTTACATATCTGCACGTCATCCCGAGCATCGCGAGGGATCTCCTGAATGAGGCATTTGAGTTATTGGTGAGCATTATGCCACCTTCGGGAGGTCCTTCGTCGTA
>JARLJR010000102.1 GCA_031291095.1 Legionella sp.
ATATTCGGCAACGCTGGCAAACGTATTGCTGTTTGTGCAGTAAGATGCGTATTGTTATACACGTACTAATTTTGCAAGGTAATACCACATATAAAGATGTATGAACTTAAATTAGTTTAGTTTACCTAAAGCAGTCAGCACCTAATCATAGCACGTGCCAACCAATTGTTGGGGCTGTGGTGATAGTTTGTGTATTCAGCAATATTAGCAAATGTATTGGTGTACATGTAATAGTTTTGAAAGGCAGCACTACCCGTAACAGCGTATTAACTTAAATTAGTTTAGTACATGTAAAGCAGCCGTTGCCACATCATAGCGTGCACGCACACCGTGTTAGGATGTGCAGTGGTAGTTGGGTACCTTAAGCAATGTAAGCAAACGTATTGTTGTCTATGCGGCGCGCTGCATATTATTGTACACGTAATAATTTTGCAAGCCGATACTGCACATAAAGATGTGTAAACTTAAATTAGTTTAATATACTTAAAGCAGCCAATGCCAAACCGTGGCGCGTGCCTGCCATCTGTCAGAACAAGCAGTTGTGGCTGGCGTATTAAGCAACGCAAATAACTGTATTGCTGTCAATGCAGCAAGCTGCGTATTATCTTATACGTAATAATTTTGTAAGGCAACATTGTCTATACTGATTTGTGGGCTTAAATTAGTTTAGTATACTTAAAGTAGTCTGCACAAAGCACAGCGTGCAGCAGTCCTGCTGTTGGAATCGGCTGTGATAGTTGATATATTCGGAAATATGAGCAGCTGCATTTGTGTATGCATAGCAAATTTTCAAGGAAACGCCATCTATAACAAGGTATGAACTTAAAATAGTTTAGTATACTTAACGCAGTGGCTGCTCGGGCATGGTGCACGCCAACCACTTGTTGTAATGAGCGGCTGCGGCTGGCACACTAAGCAACTAAAGCAAACGTATTGCTGTCTACGCAGCCGGCCGCGTATTATTGCATGAATAATAATTTTGCAAGGCAACATTATCTACAATGGTGTATAAACTTAAATTAGTTTAGTATACTTAAAGCGGCCGCACCTCAACAATAGAACGTGGTCACACCTTGTTAGAATTGGCGGTGGTAGCTGGTATATTAAGCAATGCAAGCAGCCGTATTGCCACCTATGCAGCAAGTCGTGTATTGTTGTACGTGTAATAATTTTGCAAGGCAATACTACACATAAAGATGTACGAGCTTAAATTAGTTTAGCATACGTAAAACAGTAAACGCCAAAGCATAGCACACGTGTGTCGCATGTTGGAATTGCTAGTGGTAGCGGGCGGCTTCAGCAACGCGAGCAAACGCATTGCTGTCTATGCAGCAAGCAGCATATTGCTGTACACACAATAATTTTGTAATGCAACAGCCTCTATAATGATTTATGAACGCAAAGTAGTTTAGTATACTTAAAGTGGCCCCTGCACAACCACAGCGTGCGCCCACCCCATGTTGGAATTGGTGGTGGTAATTGGAATACACCCAGCAACGCTGGCAAATATATTGCCGTTTGCGCAGTAGGTCGCGTACTGTTATACACGTACTAAATTTGCAAGGTAATACTACACACAAGGGTGTATGAACTTGAATTAGTTTAGTGCACCTAAGCAGTCAGCACGCAAGCATAGCATGTGCCAATCACTTGTTGGGACTGTTGTGATAGTTTGTGTATTCAGCAATATTAGCAAACGTATCGGTGTATACGTAATAATTTTGAAGGGCGGTGCTACCTGGAACAACGTATTAGCTTAAATTAGTTCAGTACACACAAAGCAGCCGCTGCCGCATCATAGCATGCGCCCATACCACGCTGGAACTGGCGGCGATGGTTTGATATGTTAAGCAATGTGAGCAAGTGTGTTGTAGTCTATGCAGCAAGCCGCATATTAGTGTATGCATAATAATTTTGCAAGTTAATACCGCATATAAAAACGTATAGGCTTAAATTAGTTTAATATACTTAAAGCGGCCAACACCAAATCATAGCAGGCACCTGCCACTTGTCGCGACAAGTGGTGTTAGTGAGTGTATTCTGCAATGCAAGCAAATGTATTGTTGTCAACGCAGCAAGCCGCGTATTATCGCATATGTAATAATTTTGCAAGGTAACGTTGTCTATAATGATTTGTGAACGTAAATTAGTTTAATATACTTAAAGCGGCCCCCTGCTCCGCAACAGCGTGCGCCCACCATTCGTTGGAACGGGCGGTGGTAGTGGGGTATATTCAGCAACGCTGGCAAATGTATTGCTGTTTGTGCAGTAAGATGCGTATTGTTATACACGTACTAATTTTGCAAGGTAATACTACATATAAAGATGTATGAACTTAAATTAGTTTAGTTTACCTAAAGCAGTCAGCACTTAATCATAGCACGCGCCAACCGATTGTTTGGGCTGTTGTGATAGTTTGTGTATTAAGCAATATTAGCAAACGTATCGGTGTATACGTAATAATTTTGAAAGGTGGTGCTACCTGGAACAATGTATTAGCTTAAATTAGTTTAGTACACACAAAGCAACCACTGCCACATCATAGCATGCACCCATACCATGTTGGAACTGGCGGCGGTGGTTTGACATGTTAAGCAATGCGAGCAAACGTGTTGTAGCCTATGCAGCAAGCCGCATATTAGTGTATGCGTAATAATTTTGCAAGTCAATAACGCATATAAAAACGTATAAGCTTAAATTAGTTTAATATACTTAAAGCAGCCAACACCAAATCATAGCGGGCGTCTGCCACTTGTTGTGACAGGTGGCGGTAGCGGATGTATTCTGCAATGCAAACAAATGTATTGTTGTCAACGCAGCAAGCCGTGTATTATCCCATATGTAATAATTTTGCAAGGTAACATTGTCTATAATGATTTGTGAACGTAAATTAGTTTAATATACTTAAAGTGGCCCTCGCCCCACAACAGCATGCGCCCACCATTCGTTGGAACGAGCGGTGGTGGTGGGTATATTCAGCAACGCTGGCAAACGTATTGCTGTTTGTGCAGTAAGATGCGTATTGTTATACACGTACTAATTTTGCAAGGTAATACTACATATAAAGATGTATGAACTTAAATTAGTTTAGTTTACCTAAAGCAGTCAGCAC
>JARLJR010000103.1 GCA_031291095.1 Legionella sp.
GTATTACATATTCTCTTTCGTCTGTGAGACAGATAGGCGCGATGGTTTCGAAGCTGAATCCATGCAATAAGAGAAAGGGTCATTTCAATGTCAAATTCTCTTATCGGAAGCACTGTTTTCAATAGCAATCTAAGCTGCGATGGAGTAATGACTGGTGCTTTTTCCCCCCAATCTGATTTTAAGGTGCCAGAGAAAATAATGTGCAAGCATACAGGTTAAGACATGATGGTTCCACCCGAGAAATTTTCTCACCTCGTATTGGTCCATCCCCAGTTCTGTTTTTGTTTCTTCAAAGCATTGTTCTATTGACCACCGCAAGCCGCTAAGCCAGACAAATTTTTCAAGCCTGGTGCTGAGCGGTGCATTGGATATGAAATATGAATACTGTGGCTCATTCCCAATGGTTCTTCGCATGAGCAACCAAACTGTTTTAAGAGGAAGTCCCTGGTGAGCAAGGACAACACGCCGTTTTGTAAATTCATATTCAATGGGTCCCTTGGCCCCTTCGGAGACTTTTCGTCTATACCAGAAAAAGCTATTGATTTTATTTGCAAGCGCCTTGAATGTGATGGGTTCTTTCGTATTGTCTGACAGTTTCTTTTTAGTCTCCATCTTTCCACGATACTTATATTTTTTCACAACAACCGATGGTTGTTTCGGCCAACAGGTTGTATTTTCCGGTGCCTGCCCCAGGTAGGTTACCCCGGTAAGGGATTCAACTGCTCCGATGAATTCCGGACTGGTCGCGTAGACGGAATCTGCGAGAACATAGCGAAAAGGAATCTGTTTCTTTACAGCAAGGTCCTTAAGCATCTCTGCGGCCAATCCAGGCTTGGTTTGGAATTTGACCTCATCAGGCAGTTTACATTTTTCTCGCTTTACGCTGTAATCGTCAGAGAACCATTGCTCCGGAATATAAAGACGTTTATCGATAAGAGCATATCCATGAGCAGAGGTATAGGCAGCAAAAACACCAACCTGGCAGTTGTCAACTTTGCCGATTGTGCCGCAATATTGCCTGGCTACGCCGACAGAATCATCGCCTTTTTTCACAAAACAGCTTTCGTCGAAAATAAGAGCACCATCAGGATGGCCGATATCCTCATTAACCAAACTACGATACTTGTCTATAATTCGCGCATCATCCCAAATTGCATCGGAAACGAAACGCTGCATTGCTCTAACTTTCCCGCCCTCTATGGCAAAAGCGATAGGCTCGATAGACTTTCGCTCCAGTTGACTGAACTGACCAGCCATGTAACGATAGAAGTTATCCCGTAGTTCACTGCGATGAAAGCAGTCAGCAAAATTTTCATGAAACCCTTTGAGGTCAACAAGCAAGGCTGACACATCCCTCCGGTCTAACTCAAACTTTGGAACAGTATACAAAAAATCTGTTTGCCGAATGTCTGGTAACATGGCTTGTCTCCTTTCTGAGGTTTTGCTCAGAATAGCAGACAATGCTTCAAAGAATCAATGATTAAATTTTATATATTGCGTTGTAGGGTTA
>JARLJR010000104.1 GCA_031291095.1 Legionella sp.
AAGTTTAGGATACGCAACGCCCAATGAAATATTTAACTTACAAAAGCAAAATAATTCGCCTTCGATTTTTAAGGGCATAAAATTTGATTAACGGCTTGAAAGAATGATATAAAATTGAATATGCACTTATTAGTGGGATCCGCCCCTCCTCTTCTTATATAAGGTCTGATTATCGAATTAATCAGACTTAGTGACATTTACAGCGCACCTCTCCATTCCATCGGAAGAATCTTCAAAAAGTGGAACGTCTTTTAGTAGTGTATAACGATCGTGGATAGAGAATGTATTGACAAGCCATAAGAATTTAATGTCTTATTAAGAGCTTATCTAAATTTCTTTAAAAAATTAAACCCCTTAAGGATACGTAAATGAAAAAAAATTATTTAATAATTTTGTTCATGACTATATTAGTTGCCTGTTTTATTTGGTCTAAAGCAGAGGCTCATACGCCTTTGTGGACCTTTACCCCTGTAACTGCTTTTCCTCCTCAAATAACAATTCACACAACGGAAAATGCAACTATTCAATACCTAGTAACGAACCAATCGTCTAGAACCCACCACTTGCAAATGAACGCAGTTAAAGGAATCACCGCTTCGGGCTGTAATCCAGTCGCACCTCATCAATCGTGTACCTTGAATTTAAGCATTACCGGTAGTGCTTTGTCAGGTGATGTTATTGGTGGTCCAGTTCTTTGTGAACAAGGTAATTTATTACAATGTTATCAACCAAGTGTTGCTAATTTACTCGCTATTCATTTTCGAAGCACCCCAATACAATATACGGTGACGAGTACTGTTAGCGCAGGCGGTTCTATTAGTCCGAGCACACAAACGGTTAATTCAGGAAGTACCATCATCTTTACCACAACACCTAACGCAGGCTTTGGCGTGAATCAATGGCTATTAGATGGCACCGTGGTACAAACTGGTGGTACAACCTATCAACTTTCTAATATTACAGCGAATCATAGTTTGGAGGTCAGTTTTGGTACCGTTACGCTGACTCCCAGTGTCGCCTTATTGGCTTTATCGGTAAACGATACGGCTAATCCCGCGTTAACGGGTAATACGCGTACCTTAACGCTTGTTAATACAGGTGCAGGTCAAGTAACGAATGTGGTTATCACACCAACGAATCTTCCCAGTGGTACTTCGGTTAGTCCTTTAAGTTGTTCTACTATTAGCGCAGGGGGGCAATGTGCACTCTCTATAACTCCTGGAACAACGGTTAGCTCTGATGCCAGCAGCACTCTTTGCACCCATGGTGTTCAACCACAACCAAGCACATTGACGATTACTGCCGATGGGGGGCTTTCGGCTCAAGTCAACTTGTATGTTTTAGGTTATGGATGCATTATGCAAGGAGGGTTTATTTTTTCTATAGATGATACAACACCTACCTCCCAAAGTATTGGTGGCAAGGTCATGGCGGTCACTGACAGCTCTCCAGGTACTTTATTGAATGCACCAGGAACACCAAATTGGGGTGGAGAAGGCACCGATTTAGGTTCCAACCTTAATGAAACAAGCACTCAAGGGGCTAATGATGGGCAGACGAACTCGGAGGATATAGTCTCAGCATTAACAACTCATTACAGTCTTCCACCATATAGTGGTTCTTCACCTGTAGATCTTACTACCTATGGCGCAGGAATGTGCAGCCAACTATCTACTGATGCAGCAGGTAACTTTCCTTGTGCTTCTCCTGCTACCTGCTATTCAAATTGGTATTTACCCTCAATTTGTGAGTGGGGACAAAACTCCATACCCTCGTTATGTACGGCGGGGTCCACCAGCATTCAACAACAATTAATACAAAATCCTTTAACGCCAATAAGCACCCTTAATTTTGATACTTTCTCACATTATGTTTATTGGAGTTCAACACAATCATCTACTGCTCCAGCTGGTGCTGGCTGGGCAGAAAACATTAATTTCTTGATACAACTTGATACCCTTTGTAGTAAAGGTTGTCAGGGAGGGATTCGTTGCACCCGAGCTCTCACTTTTTAAAAATAGAACGCCTAGCCTCCAGCCAAGAAGTTGGAGGTTAATTTTTCAGAGTTAAATTTAATTTTTTCCCGCTCCGTTCGGGCTGATGAGGAAGCAATCGCTTTCGTCCCTCAGCCTAAGCATGATTAGCTATCAGAAACAATTAAGGAAAGCGGAAGGAGATCGCCGCCCTTTGGGACTACCCTCTGAGTCTGATGCAAGTCCTTCATAAAGGGAAGCGCTTGCCTCCACTACTATTAAATTTGGAATTTTGACGCCCTCAAATATTGGTGCCTCTCCTCATTTATATTACACTCCTTACCTATAACTTATTGGATAAATTAATTTTTTAACTATGTCTAACTTTTTTATTTATTATGGGGTTAATGCGAGCAACGAGCTGTTCATCAGTTGCTATCATGACAATTTTGCCGCAATGCTGGCCTTTAAAACCTTGACGAAAAGACAAAACATTTCTGAAACCAAGAAAATAGGTAATTTGTCTACCAATGAAAATGAAATTAAGGAAACCATACTCAATGAATTAACCATCATCCAAACCAATATTGCCGCTCTTTACCCCCAGATCACCGAAATTCATTACAGCGGTGATATCAATCTAGGCTTTGGAGGGCAAGAACAATATCCTGCATTTCTTATGGATGGCAGTTTACAAAAATTATTTAAAGACCATAGGTATTTTGTTAACGCGCCCCTCGTTGTATGTCTTGAATCCTATAATGATAACATTGTCCGCAAAGCGGCAAAAATTCACAGTGAGTACTATGCCAAAACTCATAACGAAACCTATGCGGGTTGTACAGTAGTCATTAAAAATAAACTCAGCGTCAAACCGCTTTATAATTCATCGAATGGCTGGTTATCCCCACAACCATCCCCTCACTCATCTCCCACAGTTCACAAAAAAATGGAAACACTCCATTCAGTTACCCATTTGTTGCGTAATACACCTCCCTCCCCTCCCAACATAAATCGGCATGCTTTTTATCAACAAAAAAAAATAGAGGGGGTAGAAATAAAAAATGAGGTAACTCGAACTTATTCGCCTGGGCAAACCCGAAAATAAGATTATTCGCATACCGCTATGGTTAAGTTTATTTTTAATCAGCGATTTCATTTTTCTCTCTATTACAGAGGAGATTTTGTTGCGAATTTTTTAAGGCTTTATCCTTTGGATGATTTTTTAGCCTTAATTATAGAAGAAAATAGTACCGGTGAAACGCCAATGCAAATAGCTGCGCAAAACTCATATTATCTAAAACATTTTTTACAAACCGTACCACAAAATATGCGATTTTAATACTTATCTAGACCCAATCGGTTTGACTGGTCAGCTTTGCAACAAGCCGCTAAAAATAAATCAAATGAAGTCTGGGATGTGGTATATCAGTTATTGCCAGATGAAGACATCGTTAAATTAACTGCCCCTGCAATGTTAAGAAGCCAATTTGCTTTTTCTTTTTGGCAGCTTCCCCAAAAAGAAGCTTTAGTTGAACCAACTCCAGCACAGGCTAGTATTATAAGTGGATTTATAGGCTTTGATTAGAATGTAGTATCGAGAAGAAAATACAACCTATAATCCATTTGCAAACAGTGCTCTTAAAGTCGAGTAATTTGATTGGCGAACATTTTTATAAAAATCCGCGCCTCCTAAATCATAATTGAGGAGACATAAAAAACAGGGTACACCTACAGTTATCTTCAACCGGCTCCGAATTAATATTTTCTACGGCCTTTAAAAATCCAATGGTACGGAAACGTACGATACAATAGATCTTGAATGATTTTTGAATCCAACTGCAGTGAAACTAACTCTTCCGATAGCCGCATAAATAGTTCTGTAGGATCTTTGTAATCATAATCTGCACCAGCAGTCCAATCCTCTTCGTTATAATACAAAGAGCCGTGGATACTAAAATGCTGGGCATCATCTGCCAACTCCTTTGAGTAGGAACGCAATATGCTTCCAATGATAAATGCGAATTCAACAATCTGAAGGGGCTCGATCACATGCCTTGGAGTTTTTAAAGTCGCGCTGAGTATATACCTCAGAACGAACACTTTTTGGGGGCCTTCCACAGAACCCCTATCACCGAAACATGGAGAAAATCCGGTGAAATTAATCGAAATGGCTGATCAGGCTCTTTATCACGCGAAAGAAAGTGGAAGAGATAAAATGGTCGTTTCTGGATCAGGTGCTGTGGGTTCTAGCCTAAGGGAGTATTAATTTTTTAGCTTAAATTGATGCCGACTAAAGGGGAATTCTTACTCCTAATTCCCCTCTCTTGCATAAAAACGGTAAGCCTAGACTTTTTAATGATAAGTACACTCAATGAGTGGCTTGCAAACAAGCCTCCTCAAACGTAGCCAGTTTTTTACGTGTATCCGTACGGAAAAACCCCTGGCTGCAAATATTAGTGTAAATATAAGATGAGAGAAAATTATGATGGCGATCAATAAAACCATCATTTTCTTTATCATTTAACTGACGTTTAATACTATTAAAAAATGCTGTTGCTCCAGCTTGACGTTCAGCCGTGGGCCGCATGACAAAGGTTAAGGTTTCTTTAAGTAGTGAGCTCGTTAAGATTAACATTTTATTAGCTTTATCCTGGCGTTCTGCTACGCTCGAGTTTTCATTGAGTAAAGCAAGTGTTTTATCTTTTATACTTACTAAGGCGTCATAAATATTGAAATAGGTTTTGGAACGATAAAGTTCTATTTTTTGAATTTCCATGATCCGCTCATAAATACTTTGAGTTAATTGCTCTAAGATAACCACGCTTTGTTCTTGCTCCTTACTCACATCGATAGCTGGTTTAGGTGCCCCCCCTGGCGTCTCAATACAAATATCATTCTGTGCTTCATTAGCAAGATTTTGCTCCTCGCTTCCCTCATTGAAATTAGTAAAATACATGTTAGAAATAGCCGTGGCTATTTCTAACATTTCGTATTTAACCGACCTCACGGTACGTGAAGAAATAGTTTTGATTGCCATTTGCCGGCATTCTTTCACTTGCTCTCCTAAATCTTTGATTTCTCCAAAAACCAACTCCAATAAATCACGTATTTGGTTAGGAAAAGCTTCTTTTTCTTCAATTTGCATATTGTTTTGATTGTCTTCCTGAAGCTCAATAAATGCTTTTTTAGTGGCCAGTACATCGGCTTTAATTAAAATACATAAACTTTCTAAAACCTGAAAAATTTTACAAAAATGGACAGGATTACTCACATAAATATCTCCTAGCAACTGAATAGATTTTAATAGGTGAGCACATAGATATTGTAAGGAAATGAGTTCATGAGCTAATTTTGCAATGTTTGCCATCACTAAGGAACGATCAATAAGATGCAAAGGATCGCTAACAATCTCAAATTTTTTACTAATTTTGTTAAAGCGAGTACTAATAAAATTACCACTTTCATGAAATACTTTGCGAATATGCCTTAATTCATGCTCAGTTTCTTCCTGCTCTTTAGAGTGCCCCAACAGTTTTCTCTCCAGCATACTTTTCGCTTTATTAAGCAAAACAAAGAAAATATTAGGCGAATTAATCTTATTTTCTTCTTTTAAATCAATGCTTAATGATTTTAGGTAGTATTCCGATAAATTTTTTATCCATTCTCTAAAAATAGAACTGGGAATTTTTATTTCCTTATCCGACCAAAGCTCAATTCCTTTTATTTCTGAATGGATATAATGCTGACGTAAGATTCCATCTTGCAACTCTTCATGTGCTACGGTGTCCGCCAAATCAGTATCTGCATCATTAACCACCATTTTAACCAACATACGAATCAAATGATCACTGTGACTCACACAACTGTCTTTCAATTCCGCAACCGTTTCTTGTAATGACAAAACTTCCTTGTGTTTTTCCAATTTTTGCTTTGCTTTTAAAAGATGCATATATACCGGTGCTAAACGGCTAAAATGTTGGCTCTTTTCTCCGCTATCTTGTGAAGAATACGCATTAATGAATTTACAAATAGCATCCAGATAGGCAATGTCATAATCGTAACCTAAAAAGTTAAGACATTTGGTATCCAACATTTGCATTAAATAGGAGAGTACTCCGGCGGTCACATCATTCGCTTTAACTTTCCCACTCTCTTTGCGAGCAAAATAATATTCTTGTAATTTTTTTATCGCAGCTCGCACTGATTCCCGATAACTTGATAAAGCGATGTCGGAACCATGAATCACATCCGAACCAATATCTTTTACCTGCTCGGGAGTAAAATGCATGGACTGATATTTTCCATCAATTAGTTGAAAAATAGGGGGAAAACCGTGAATCTTACCTCGATGTGGAACCGTTATTTGTTTTAAATGCAACGCATAAAATGCATTAACTTTTTCTACTTTCTCCCTATGTTTTTTATCCTGGTAATTTTTAAACTCTGCATAAGTAAAAAGAGCTGCGCTAACGGCTAAAACAACTCCGGCGGAAACCATGGCTGGTATGGTTTCTGAATTTGCGAGTAGACTAAGTGCACTGGGACTTCCTAATTTTGTTAAATCCGTACTAACAACCATGGCAAATACTCCTTGTAAACACCAAAATCTAAAAGCTCAAATAATGATCATAAACATCAAATTTGAGTATAGATTTAAATCCAGTACGAATTTTTATTGAGCAAAGACGAGGAAATTTAGGCAAATCAAGAATATGGGTCAATTTGAATTTAAAAAAAACAATGTAAAATAATAATGTACAGAAAAACAAACTATTTGAGATAAAATCCGCTCACTAGAATAAAAAAATAAGAATTAACTGCTGGAAAAATCAGATATTTCCGTAAAAAATACGGTATCTCGCTATTCAGCGATGTTAGTGGACCATGGATGCATCATCTCACTTTTTGTTCATATCTTTTATTCTTCGCGCTTATTGGTTTTAGTATCACCAGTGTTACGATGGCTATGACGATCCATATATCAAATATGTCTCATACGGCCATTCAAGGGGAAGTTATGGGTACGCAAGTAAACTTGCGTACCTTAGGTGATGTTATTTCGCATTGTGTGTGGGCATTTTATGTTTGGTCTATTTAAAGCCTGCGGATAAGGTTAATCATGAATAGATTAAATGGGTCAGCTAAACTAGCGTTTTATAAGTTCGTTATTCCTAATCCTCATCCATAGTTTGATTTTATATGCCATAAAATCAAACTATTGCGGAAAAATTAGAATGATGGGGGTACTAAAATATTAATATGCTTGGATAAATCAATTTCTTCGAGATTATCTAGATTTGCTTTCCAAGCTCCTTCTAATAGACTCTTATAAGTATCCGTATATTCAATAATACGAGTCCCTTTTTTATTTAATTCACTTTCGGGATAAAAAACATGCTCATCTCCATTCTCTTCTATCCACACTCTACGAGCTTTATTATCGCGTTTGGATGCCGTACATAAATCCGTATAAGTTGTAATTGTTTGAAAATTCGTTAGATTAGATTTTAATTCCTCACGATAGCTTTCGACTCTCCCCATCCTACAAGAATCTATGTCTAAATTTTTCAATGATATTTGTTTTAATTCTAAATCATTTTCAATGATATCTATTAGTTCTTCAGCATCATATCCTGCAATTAATTTATTCTTAGTATCGCCTTGAGCATTAATAAGTATAGAATCGTTGGGATTTATTCGAGATAATAAATATTGGGTATTCTCAGGTTCATAAAGATTTATTATTGATTGGATATCGCCTCTTTTCTTCGCTTCGTCTACGAGGCGATTAAATTTTTCTGAATCAGGAGTATAGACAAAGCGAACATTTTGCCCAAAAATTTCTGTCAAAATTGAACCTGCGTCTGTGCCTGAAATTACCTCATGTTCAACTTGCTCTATATATTTATTGCTATCACTATAAAGCTCAATTACATGAGTTTGATTTGGTGTGAAAAATTTGGAGCGCGACATAATATTCCATGAAAGCGTATAAATATAAGTCATTTTATCATTAAAAAATTCTTAAATAAGCTGATTAAGCGAAACTTTTCTTTGTGCGGGACAATTTTAAGAATTAAATAGTTGCGCTTCATCCAGAGCGGAAGTATCTTGGGGGCTGATTATCACAGTAACCGATCTTTGTGAAAAATCATCAGACTTCTATTTTCTCTATTAAAACTATTTTTACAGATATATGTAACTACCCGCAATCATAAACAGCTCAGCTCACAATCATCGCATTTTTTTGCCCAGATTAATTGCGAATGAGCCCACATTATTTACCACGGTAATTTTCATCCAAATCGAGCTCAAATAGAATTTTTTCCTCTAACTCCCCAGGTGCTAGTAATGAGTCTTTTAATCTTTCTGGAATATTACGGTAAGCTCATACCCCGAAATCCCGACAGGTTCGGGTGCAATTATAAAATCGGAATGAACAAATGTTTAAGATACAACAATAGATTAATTATTTTATATGTTTCTTATACCCATATGGGGTCTATAAATTGTTCCACTTGCAACATGTGCTAAAATTAAACAAAATAATTTACTAACTCCACTACTCGAAAAATTGAATAAAAACTTAACTGATGAAAACCTTATTGAAGCAACATGTCAGGCTCATCTTTGGACTCTTGGTTTTGGTCCGGAATTTTCAAAATGGCTCGATATTGGAAGAGAATCTTGTGGAGGATCAAGATACTGCTTCTTCATCAATGCAGCCTTATGCTGCATTGGTGGATGATAAATAGTAAAATTTTTTGTTTTAAAGCCTATGCTTAATAGTACCATGATAAATAGCTCCTCAAAGGCCAAAAATAAAAATGCGCATGCAAATAATGAAAGAAAAAAGACAACTCTGGATTATTTTACTAATCGTCTTCATTAGTTTTATTGGTTCGTCCATTGCGTATCCAATTTTTCCCCCTTTGTTTTTACAATCTACGGATCAACTAATTATCTCCCCGCAATGGAGTGAAACCAGTAGGCGTATTTGGCTGGGATTAACCCTCGCTATTTTCCCATTAGGGCAATTTATCGGATCCCCTATTCTTGGGAGAAACTCTGATGTGTATGGTCGCAAAAAAATACTCATTATCAGTTTGATAGGAAGCATACTGGGGTATTTACTGACGGTCATCTCCTTTTGGACACACTGCTTTTGGTTATTATTATTTAGCCGCTTTTTAACAGGCTTTATGGAGGGAACCTTTGCGGTGGCCAGGGCGTACGCCGCGGAACTGACTACCATTAATAAATTTATAAGTTTTGGCCGTCTCAATACTATGGCTGGTATTGGTTATATAATCGGACCAATCATTGGGGGGTTATTATCTAATTCAAATATAGTTCCCTGGTTTTCATGGTCCTTTCCTTTTACATGCGCTGGAATAGCTTCAATTACCGCCTTGGGGTTGGCATGGTGGAAATTACCAGAACATCAAGTTTTAGGTAAGGTGGAAAAAGAATCCTTAGCGAGTCAGCTCAATATTATCAGCCAATTTAAACTCTTATTTCAGAATCATCCTCATTTGAGGCCTTTACTAGTCATCAGTACGCTGTTTACTTTTGCGGTGGATATGTTTTATGAGTTTGGCCCGGTCTATCTGGCGGGTAAATGGTCTATGTCTCCAGGAATGATCGCACTTTATAATGCGGCATTGTCAGCTACTCTCGCGTTCGGTGCCTCATGGCTTCCATACCATCTTTCAAAACGCATGCCTATTCACCAAGTTCTTATCGGGGCGATGATGGTTACGACGTTAATTTTTGCGGCCATGATTATGTTTCAATACCCCATACCGATGTTTTTATTTTTCGCGCTCATTGGTTTTAGTATCACCAGTGTTACGACGACCATGACGATCCATATATCAAATATGTCTCATACGGCCATTCAAGGGGAAGTCATGGGTACACAAGTAAGCTTGCGTACTTTAGGTGATGCTATTATCTGCATTGCAGGTAGTTTTTTAATTGTTATGTCACTCATTTTGCCTATTGTTTTTTGCTGCATTATCGCATTGTGTGCGGGCATTTTATGTTTAGTATATCTAAAACCTGCTGGTGAGGTTAATCATGAATAGATTTAACGGTCTGAGGGGAGGCCTTGAGTCGTGTATTGCAACCTTCAAAGCCTGTCCTGCAGGTTAACTAATCAAAATAGCGCAAGAAACGGATAGAATAAACTTTGCTCAAAACCTATCATTAGATTAAAAGCTTATCCTAGGATAATGGCTTTGTATCAATAACATAGAATGAGCCAAGGAGTTGAAGTAGATGTTTGAACTAATTGATAAAATAAATAATATTGATTGGCAAGCTGTTGGTAGTGATATGAATAACTATGGCTATTCCATTATTCCTGAGTTTCTAAATAAAGAGCTGTGCCAATATTTAATTAATAATTTTGATAACACTACAGGCTACAGAAAAACAGTCATTATGGAACGTTATCGCTTTGGTATTGGTTCGTATAAATACTGGGATTATCCACTTCCTGATTTGGTGCAAATGTTACGTGAGGAAATTTACCCAAGACTCGTACCTATTGCTAATTTATGGATGAATCGATTACAAATTCAAAAAAAATTTCCACAAACATTTGAAGAAATGCAATTAGCTTGCCACCAACACGGACAGCTAAAGCCTACACCACTTATCCTGCAGTATAAGGAAGGAGGATATAATACGCTGCATCAAGATTTATATGGTGAGGTGTATTTTCCTATTCAAGCGGCATGTTTCTTGAGTGATCCTGGAACTGATTATACGGGAGGCGAGTTTGTGATGACAGAACAAATTCCTAGGTGTCAATCAAGAGCCATAGTTCTAAAACCGGGCATTGGCGATATGATTCTATTCACCACTAATTTCCGCCCTGCAAAGGGAATAAAAGGCTATTATCGGATAAATATGCGCCATGGGGTAAGTGAGGTTCAAGGTGGGCGGCGCTACAGCATGGGAGTTATCTTTCATGACGCGGTTAGCTAAACATGATTAGGCATACTCAAATAGAGGATAAAAAACTACGGAGAGAGATAAAGAATGGTACTATTCAATTTGGTGGACATTGCCAATTTAAAATTTATGGAACGTTAAATTGCAAGTCAGGAAAGCGCATGAAGCGTGAACATAGGGTATTTTTTAAAACAAAAGAAGAGGCGTTACAAAATGGTTACCGCCCTTGCGGTCACTGTATGAGAAAAGAGTATAGCTTATGGATCTTATCAAAAAAATAAATTAATGAGTCTCAAAAGATTAAAAAACTTACGACTTGGTTGCGTCCTAATTTCTGGTATCAGTTTAAAGGAAATCCTCAAACTCAATTTGCTTCGATTTATGGGTACATCCCTTTTCAATCACACTTGAAGGGTCAAGTATGGAATTTAATTTAGGAACTACAATAGAACTCCCCAGGAACTTATCTCTGCACGCAAATGGTAGCTATCAAACTGGGTTAAACTTACATCTATGCTTATAACGGCCAACTGGGTTTCAAGGAAAAAAATGGCATAACTGATTGTTGCTTAAATCTGGTTTAGGATCAGGCCTTGAATCTTGAATTGTAACTTTAGTTCAAGGAATTGGCCTGAGACTACTCATCATTTAAAACGTCATTTCATGATTCTTTTTCAAGCACACCATACAATTTTACGGGCTTTAGCTTACCCTTCATTGTGACCTCTCCTATATCTATAAATTCATATCGGTCGGGGCGTTTCATCGATTGGTAAACACTTTGGCTGATTAGGATATTTTGTTCATATGTTTTTGTCATCGATTCTATTCGTGCAGCCGTATTAACTACATCACCAATCACCGTACTTTCCAGGCGATGAGTCTCCCCAACAATACCCAGCATCAACTCACCTGTGTTAATTCCTATGCCTACATGCACTTCTTGAGAGGAAAAAAGCCATGAGTTGGTTTTATTTAATACGTTAAGCTTTTTTAAAATTGCTACTGCTGAATTCACGGCATCATCGGCACAGGTCTCTCCAGGAAAAAGTGCCATGATCGCATCCCCAACAAATTTATCAATAAATCCTTGATGTTCCATAACGATTGGGGACAGTTGTTTAAGCACGGAGTTCACAAAATCAAAATTTCCTTGTGGAGTTAAGCTTTCAGATAGTGTTGTAAAATTTCTTATATCTAAAAATAATACAGCAATACTATGTTTTAAGTTGTCTCCAAGCGTCACTTCAAGAATATTTTTTTTGTTTAATAATTCAAGAAACTCACGGGGAACAAATCGTTCAAAAGAATTAGTTATTCGCTCTTGTTTTCTAAATAACAGGTAAATTAAGATGGAAATTAATAATAATCCCACCATAGAGACAATAAACAGCAAGGTTTGATTTTTAAGTGCCGCTTTTTGTATGCTTTGGTGCATATTTCTGGATAAATCAGTGCGTAATAACCCCATTGGTTTAAAATCAAAGTCCTTAAGTAGGCTATAAACAGCTAAGCGTTGATTGTTAATTGGCTCAACATAAGAACTGCCCTTATCAATCATTTCTGCTAATTTTTCTTTTCTTTCATGAGTTGTTTCAAGAATAGTTGGTGCCATCACAGAAATCGCATAATCTAATTTATGACCTATTTTATTGATAAGCTCTGGGGTTAGCGTTTTTCCAAAAATTATAAATCCATTCGGATCGTTATTTTCATTCGAGTCTTCAGTGTAGTTAAGAACATAATAATTTGGATAAGGTTGCGATGGTTGCTGTAAAAAGCCGGATATGCCCACCGCATTTCCACCTGAATTATTGTATTTTTCTTTATATTTAATCAGTGATAATGCATTTTTTTTAAAATAATCCAATACGCTTGGATCAACTGGATAAAATTTATTTGTAAGCAAATTATATCCTTGAGACCAGACGACCTTGCCATCTAGTGACAGAAAAATCACCTCATTAATATTTTTATCTTTAAAAAAGTCCTCAGAAAAATTCGAGTGGATGTACTCATCATTAGGCTTTTGTATGTAGTTATAGGTATCATCCCAATAAGCCATATCAGCAGTCAGAACATCGATATACTGTAAGTCTGAAATAACAGTACGTGCAATTCGGTGGCTTGCTTCTATAGCATCACTGTATTCAAGTTGTTCAAAATCAGTAACAATGAGCTTTTTCGCAATGAAAAAACTTCCTCCAAAAAGGACAAGCCAAATGGATAGGACCGCAATTACATACTTAGTTCTTGGATTCACAATATTAATCCTTTAATTTTTATCCTAAATTAGTACGTTTTTGCATTTATTTAGAAAGGTTTAAGGTGTAAAGATAGTTTAAATTTAGAATCTATTTTCTACTATTATAGACGATTGCTTGATTTTAAAGAGTAAGCGCTGAAGCGAGTAAAAAAGATTGGTAAAAGACTCAACACATCCAATTAGCATGGAACTTTATCCATGTATATTCGTAAACTAAACAATAACTGGGTTAAAATGAATCACAATATTAAGATTAAATTTGCAACGAGTGACGACATCCCTTTAATTTTACAATTTATAAAAGAATTGGCTGAATATGAGAAATTAGGGCATAAGGTTGTCGCTACTGAAGAATTATTGCAAGAAACTCTATTTGGAAGCCGTTCCCCTGCTGAGGTAATTCTATGCTATATAGATGACCAACCGGTCAGTTTTGCTTTATTTTTCCATAATTACTCTACATTTTTAGGTCGCGCTGGTATTTACCTGGAGGATCTATATGTTAGGCCAGAAGCTCGTGGGCAAGGAATTGGAAAAATTATGTTGGCTTATTTAGCTCAATTAGCTAAAGACCGAAATTGTGGACGGTTAGAATGGTGGGTTCTCGATTGGAATGAAACGGCTATTAGCTTTTATAAAAGCCTTGGGGCTAAGGCTATGGACGAATGGACCGTATATCGAGTAACTGGCGATGAATTGGATAACTTAGCTAATAATTACAAAATGTAAATGGAAGAAATAGACTCCGGACGATTGAAACTCCAAATGTCAAAAGATTATAATTCCAGATTGAACAGAAAATGTCTCATTTGATTCCAATTTAAAATAGGGTTAAGCATGTTTAATTCGTTCCATATAGATGGAGTAAACGCATTTGATAAAAATAATTATGAAGTAGCTAAAGATTTTTTTCTTCAAGTAATTGCAAAAAATCCTGAAGTCGCAGAAAGCTATTTTTATTTAGGGAAATGCTACTTTTTTTGTGATGAAAAACAGCAGGCTATTTTTCCTTTAAAAAAATTCATTGAATTAAGACAAAGTAATTCAGATGAAGTAGCCAATGTTGCCTATGCTTTCGATTTATTAGGCCAATGTTATGAGGCACAGAACCAGGATATGGCGGCACTAAGATGCTACGCGACGGCAACTAAGATTAATCCATCTGGTGCTTCTGCCTGGAACAACATGGGTTTGTTTTATATAAAATCTGCTCTGCATTATCTTGAAACAGATCTGGTGGAAAGCGCTAAGCTTTTTAAAGGTGCGCTGGTTTTTATCAAAAAAGCTCTGGAGCTGGGTGGTGACAACCCTGTGTTTTTGCAAAGTGTAGCCAGTTGGTATGAACAATACATCGAAGTTCTTGAAAAAGCTGTCGAAAACGAGGACGCCATACAGAAAAATATCGCTGGCAATTTTTGTTACGCAATACAATACTACCGAAAAGCATTATCAGTATGCTGTGAGGATGATATCGCATTAAGAACTATTATTTTATCTAACCTTACAGAATGTTTAGCGCAATATGGCCATCATCTATATAAAAATAAAGATTATAAAAATGCACAAGAAATTTATTTAGAAGCAATGCATCTTGATCCAGAACATCTTATTGTTATTAATCAAATTGGAATGTCTCTTTTTAAACAGGATTGTTTCCCTGAAGCAAGAAAATGCTTTTTCTCCATTCTGGAGAAAACAGAAGATCAACAAGAAATTGCGGATGCCTGGTTAAGTATTGCTTGCACTTACAGAGCAGAGAAAAACTGGGATAAGGCCGAAGAATCACTGAGCCAGGCTAAGAAATTCGCACCTGAGGACTCTTCGATTACTGAGGAAGAAAAGAAGTTGAGTGAATCAAAATCGGCCGCTCTTCTTATATCTACGCCTCAAACATTATTTGGCAGCTCAAATGGCGTTGCAGAGGACGTGGCTGGAATTAAAGTACCCTCAACACATAGTGCTCCTCCTTTTTAGTGACAAGCTCAAGGGGGGCTGGGCTGTGGGAATGCCCTAACCATATTTCTAGCCACCTCACAGAAGTAACCATCACGCTCTGGTACAAAAGTATCGGTCGCAAAGGGAGTAAAGTGAATGGTGCCTCGACATAATTTTTGTATAGGGCAATCGGCGCAATAAATACTAACGTTTTTGGCGAAATTGTTTTTCATTGTTTCAATTAAAGGCTGGTTTAGTTTGATTTGTCCTTCGCTCAAATTACCGATGATTATTTTCTCGGCACCTTTTGCCTTGGAGGTAGCGTAAGTGATTGTCATCGCAACAAAACCATCAGGAAGCCAAACAAATGGGATCTCCATTTTGTGTTGCAGTCCGTTGCGAAAGTAGGATTCGCCTTGTATTTCCAGATTTACTCCAAGCTCGCGGGACAGGTCATAGGCTTTTTGCATCGACTCCACGTAGGCTTGCGCATCTGCTTGTGATACCGCATTTATTTTATTATCCCCAAAGTCGCAGGTGGGCGCGCACATGAGTTTATTTATTTGCAAGGACGCACAAGCTTGAACTAACTCAGGGATGTAGGCTACATTTTCTTTATGAATGGTAGCGCGGATTTTCACGGATTCGTTGGCATCAGTGAGTCGTTTGATCGTATTGATTACCTCATCATTCACAACCGTTTTAGAGTTCTTACGAAATCTTAAGTTACCATAGGCCCCATCATAAGAGATCTGAAAATCAATGTTCTTAGAAAGTAGGTTATTAAATACATGCTGATTAAAAATTGAATTGGTCATTAAATATTGCTGGCAATCTATATCCTCTTCAATAAAGAAGTCCACGGCAGCAAGAAGCGCATTTTGATTGACGGTAGGCTCACCACCAAAATAAACAACCTGAAATTTCTGCCTAGCCTCTAATTCGCGCGATTTTAAGTGGGCTTTAATGATATCAAGGGTTAATTCCGTGGGCATGTGCTCATTATTTTTATGCACGTAATTAAAACAATATTTGCAATGAATATTGCATAAATTAGTAAGTGTCAGCCAAATGTAATTGCTTTGGCTGAGATCCCCGAAAGAAAATGGAAGCTCTGTTGTGTTCATGGCAACACCTTACGTAGATAATTTCCGTGATAATTTAATAAGGGGTAGAGAATAATGGGTTCTTGTTTGGACTTTACATAACGGCATTGATGATAAATATTGTAGTTATAAGCCAGACTCTTCTGATGCTCAAAGGGCACATTAATAATAAGATGGTCGATATTGATATGAAGGTGTTTAGGAAGCGCCTTTCTGTAATCGATGGATTCATCAAAAGAATAACTGGTGCCATGCCCTACAAAAGATTCAACTACATCCAATAATAAATAGGCAATGCTTTCCTTTTGTCCCGCTATTAAGCAAGGCTCGTTTTGATGATTCGCCAAGAGTTGCACTCCTCGCGTTTGCAGATCATAATCAGAGCCATTTTCTTGTACCCTAAAAAGACCCGCGTGGCATCGGTCATTAATTATTTTAGGCTCCAGATTAAATCTATCATTAAAAAACTTTTCTAGTTGAGTATAGAGCCACCAGCGTTTATAAAGACAATAGTTCATGGAAGCAAAAATCCATTGCTTGTATTCTTCTGCCTGTTCACAGCCGCTCTTTAATCCACAAAAACCCTGATTAATCTCATCTTCACTAGCTAATTTATTGAAAAAGCTATAGTCCGCTATGTCAAAGAACCAGCGGTCAAAAATAATCTTGGGGAAACATTCGCTACCTGTATGAATCCATGCTAATAGATCCACTTCTTCGACCGAATCGGTCCATGACTGATGCATCAATCTTAATTCTAAGGTATTGGTAATTTGTTTGACGTCCTCACTTAAATCTTCTATAGGGAGATCGATATAGAGCTTATCGAGGTCAAGAGGAAAAACCTTATTTAAAAAACGATCATTATTTAGGGAAAGGTGATTAACCCCTTGCTTAATTCCCTCAATTAAATACTCTTGCTCAGAAAATGGCGCTTTTTCTAAGCTAAGACAAAAATCGATTAATGCTTGCCCCAGCTTAGGAATTTCTTTTTTATTCACTTGGTTGATCTGGAATACTAAAAATCCACAACCTGGGTCACGTAATACAAACGGCATCAGAATGCTGTCTTGGGGTTCGCTTTTGATTAGAATCCCATTAGGCATTTTATTGATTTTCATCATTGCTTCAGGAAACAAATGAACCTGATGAGATTCGCCTAAAAAACAAGCGATTTTACTCATGCACTCCTGAATCGCAGTGGTATAAAAATATTCATTCAAGTCCATCCGTGAATGAATAGTGATCTGATTTTTCATTTATTGCAATGAAGGCGTATTGGGTTGCTCTGTTAGTTCGAGCACACGATCAAGGAGCTTGCCTGTTGCACTTCTAAAAGAAAAACCTCTATCGTACTTAGGATTATCGTCCATGACTGCTTTAAGCGAGCTAGAGTCGTGTCCCGGTTCATTTTTTAGGACCGATAAGGCTTCATTTAATACCGCCCGCTTTTGCTCGTGCGTGCCCCCAGAAGCCCCTTTCCCTTCTATTGAGCGTAACTGAGCCTCAATATCTACAATTAACTGTTCTGCAGGTGTGCGCTTCATTTGTTGATAGGTTTGTTTATAATCAGAGCTGCTTGTGGGTGTATCGTCTTGAATATGGGAGGTCATAATAGTTCCCTTTTAAAAGTCCATATTCTTTAATACTAGGTCAAAAATTGTCTGCTTGCAAAAATCATACCCATTTATTAATTTACGTAAAAGCGAAAAATAAAGAAAAAATAGGTGGTTGCTAATTTAAAATTTTTTGCATGAAAAAAGAGGTTCGGGGTCAGAATCAATCGATTGAATGAAATACTTTTTATTGGCAACGATTTATTAATGTATCTATCTATGTAGCCCTTATCCTTGATGTGTCAAAATTTACACTCTTATATTTCAAATATACAAAGCCGGGATCTTTGTGAAAAAGAGTCTAGCCCTTGTAAGTAACTAAACCTCAATGGAATTCTCTGACAATTCTCTCTGCAGAATAACTAATCTCTGTTATCTAAACCGAAATGAGAAAATCGGACGTTGATAGAAATAAAAAAGCAGAATTTGATGAAATTTAATCATTCCCCCTTTTTATACGGAATTTATATTCCTAATTTAGAGCTTGTATTTCTACTATTGAAGGACTTTTGATTCCTAAGCGACGTGCGGCCGCATAAGAAAGATCTATAATTCTCCTACTATAGAAAGGCCCTCGATCATTAATGCGAACCACCACTGTTCGTCCATTGTTTATATTCTTAACACGGAGTCGCGTATTAAATGGAAGCGTAGTATGTGCTGCCGTCATAGAATACCTATTATATCGCTCTCCATTAGATGTCTTATGATGATGTAGGCGATTACTATAAAACGAAGCTAGTCCTCGTGCTTTATACCCTTTTGCAGATCTAAGGGGTGTATATACCTTACCTTTGACTTTATAAGAAGCTATTCCATGCCCATGATGACCCGTATTTGCACAAGATGTTAAAATAAATAATAATCCTGTAATTATAAAATACTGCATCGCTTTAATGGCTAATCTCATGATTATACTCAAATACTAAATAAGCCTGTAAACATAGCATATTGTCTAAAATATGGCGATATATTTAACGTTTATTAGCATTGTATAAACAACACGCTTAATTGTTGGTAGTTATTAAAGTTGAAAGAGGTAATTAATTACATAGCATTTAAATTCATCCAAACTAGCAAAAAGAACCGAATGGTCACATTGATTTCTTTTACGTTCCTCAGGAATACCAAGGTTTTCGTATAGGCTCTTCATTGGGGGTCGATACCCTGTTACTTTTTAGCATTTTGTATTGTACAGAAAACAAAGGGTTTTAGATAAAGTACGCGAAGTAGAATAAAAAAATAAGAATTAACTGCTGGAAAAATCACAGATATTTCCGTAACAAGCACCGTTATTGTAGGTCCCTCTTCTTGTTTTTTATTAGGAAAGAGTACAAATCAAACATTATTATAAAATGCACTACCAAAAAAGAAAGGATATACGTACATTTAGCCGGCAATGGCAATAAGCCGAAGCACCACGGCTTAACCGCGGTAATTCGTGAAGATTATTTGAAGAGAAACTCTTAACTAAGTGGCATTCAGGTCACATTATGGAACATTTTTCCTGGTCATCATTATCTTGAGTTTGAGGCCCAGGATTATCTCGTAGACTAAAAGTTCCTAGATCTTTGAGCAATAAACTTAAGCGCACTTCAGAAGTAGTAGTGGGTTCTGGGGTGCTTGCGACGCGAGGATCCTGATACTCTATCCACTGAGCAACTTCCTCTTTGTTTTTGCCTGCAGAATGTAAAACTTCGGTGACTGTTTTATAAGTTCCATTCTCAAATGCCAAAGTTTGGGAAGCCTCCATTAATGAACTCTTGTTTTCTGCTGAAACTCCGTTTAAAACCTGTTCCAGATTAGCGGTATTACGTTCATTTTTTTTATAGGCAATCGATTTTTGGAATTCACTGACTACATCCAATAAATCAGAATAAGGGACTTTTTCACCAAGTACTTCAAATTTGATTATACCGCGTAACATGTGACACTCTGAGCGATATTCTTTTTGCTGTTCTGGCTTTGAATAATCTTTAGAAAAATATAAAGCTAAATCAGTATAAAACAAGGCCTCTTTAAAATTATTGGCTTCTATGTTTAATTGAATTAAATTGAGAGCAGAAGCAGTGCAATTAAAAGTTACGGCTTTTTCCCATGCCTTCTTTGCTCTATCTACTGCATTGGCCTGAGTACTTTTTAGACCGATATTAAATAAAGTATCTGTAAGCACACTATTGATATGTTCAAGATAATTTTTATCAGTTAAATTTTTTGCAGCAACCATCGCTTTATCTGCGCACGTCATTGCCTCATCGAGCTCATTTTTCGCCACATGATAGTCGGCAAGCATTATCAAAGACATTGGGTCACTATTGTCTGCACTTTTTTTAATCCAAAACAAGTGTGCCTTAAAATCTTTTTTATCAAAATAATAAGAAGCTACCAATCTCTGTGCTACGGGTAAGTTTGCCTCAGCCATAAGCAGCTGGACTGAAAAAGGTTGCCCTTGTATATACTTGATATAGTCAAGTTGGGTAGAAAAACTTGTTTCATCACGCCACTTATTATCGGGACTGTCTTTCTTTGAAGAGAGCATATTTATTATTCCTCAGATTAAAGTTAATTTAAACAGCATCCTGTTTCAGGACAGAATAAATTCTTTTTAAATTTGTTGCTGTATAGTAAAACAAAGTAATTTTATTAAATACCGTAAAAAATACGGTAAAACCATAGCGAAAGGCCTGACCTCGGATATATTCATACGTATTCTTTAATTGTCGAACATGTTATCCCAATGTGACTGGGCGGCAAAATCCACAGAATACCGCTCTGCGGATGAAAATGCACTGTTTACATAGATGCGTCTGTTAATAAAACATCGTAACTGCTCGGTGTCGATAAAATAAAAACTATTATTCTCATCCCTGGTTCGTTGACAGCACAAAGACCCAGCATGAAGTAAAGCACATGGAGCCCCTTGTTTTTTAGCAATCAACTTTAAATTAGAATAATGTAGATGTCCGGTGCAAACCATATGAATGGGGCTTTCTTTTAAATATTCCAAAAACTCCGTGGCGTTACTTAAGGGATGGTGCATTCCGGAAAAATATTTAAGGTTATGATGAAAAAAAAGGATATTTAATTGGGTGGGGTTAGTAGAAAAATGATTGTTAATTCGAGTTAATGTCTTAGCACTTAAGACTCCATCCTTAACTTTATACGGCGTTGCACTGTTAACCCCTAGGATATTCACTTCGTCATTCTCATAGCTCACTTCAAGGTTTGAAGAAACATACGTTTTAAAACGTTTAAATGGGTGATAAAAACGCATAAGCGGATTGTCCAGAGGAATGTCATGATTGCCTGGAACGATTAGTTGAGGGACTGTTAAACGTTGCAAGAACTCAGATAATTGCTGAAATTGTTCCGTTCTCGCCCTTTGAGTCAGATCTCCTGAAATAATAACAATTTCAGGTTTCAACAAAGCAAGGTCCTCAAGAAAAGGCTCAATGATGTGAGGATTATGCATACCAAAATGCAAGTCAGAAATATGAACTATTCGCATGATAAATTCGTTAAAAGTGTTAAAGATCCTGGCAGTATTTCATAGTATAAAGGGGTTTTTACTTTAGTCGTCTCACCATCTAAAGAGAGGGTAACTTCTTTCTCATGGCAAAAATGAATTTCAATAGGATATTCTGAGTGGTTTATTTCAAAAAGATTTTTGCTGCTGAATAAGTGTTTTATTAATTTAAAAATACGAATTTTTCCCTGTTTAAAATAATAAATGCCTAATAATGCTTGTTGGAAACTTTCTCTTTTAATTTCGATTGGAAACTCATAAGAATAGACATTATTACTAATCATCAAAAAAGAAGTGTGTAACGAGAGATCCAGATTTTTACTTTTTATGGCGAGGTTAAATGATTTGTGCTTTTTGAGACTCTCAATAAATCCGGGAATATAGCTCAACCATTTGTTGTAATATTTACTGTATTGATCTCGTTTATCCGCAAATTTTGGATAAAAACCAATGGATGAATTATTAATAAAGATCAAGTCATTTACCTTAGCCAGATCAATTTTGCTCGTTTGATGCTTCTTCAGGCTAGCAACCAACTCATCCACACCAATTGGTAATCCCATTTCTTTGGCAAAGTGATTCAACGTTCCTAATGGAAGAATGCCTAAGATTATTGGGGTATGAACACAATGATGTGCCGCTGTTCGTATGGTGCCATCTCCTCCACCAACTAAAATAATATTATGTTTTTTAGTACATTTTCTTATTATTTTGGATAAATCTTCAGGGCTTGTATCATAAAGCTCATATGCAATTTCTGCATCGTGCAAACCTTGCAAATAGGCAGTAGCTTCACTGTGATTTCGTGCTTTATTATTGATAATAACTGCAATAGTATCCATCTGTGCACCTCTTACCCGTTTCGAGTTACAGTGACGTAGTATTAATTATAGAGCAGACATTATCACTAGCTTTCTTGTTTGCATTTTATAAGCATTTGTTTTGCTTTAATTGCCTCTATCACTTTTCTGGCTCACAATGTGCAGACGAGCCAATTTTGACAGGAGGTTTTTAGTGATTATAAAAGTGAAGTCTGCGGCGATTATTTTTGCCCTTTGCATGCTCTTTTTCACTGGGACGATGGCACAAGAGCGCCCTGCGGTTACCATTTTCGAAAATGTACGTATCTTTGATGGGAAAACCTCGACACTTTCTGGACCATCCTATGTTCTCATTCGTGGGAACATGATTGAGCGGATTACGAACACTCCTATTCCTGTAAGTAATCAAGCCAATACCCGTGTTATAGCTGGTGGTGGAAGAGTGCTGATGCCTGGCCTCAGTGACATGCATTGGCATGCGATGCTTGTTCGCCCTACTCCCAGCCAGATGATATCGAACGATATTGGATACACAACGCTGCTAGCAGGTTCAGAAGCCACCGCCACGCTGATGCGTGGATTTACAACGGTAAGGGATATGGGCGGTCCTGTCTTCGCGTTGAAACGTGCCATTGACGAAAATATTATCCCCGGCCCACGAATTTATCCATCAGGAGCGATTATCACAGTAACGGGTGGTCATGGAGATTTTCGTGAGCTTTGGGAGTTGCCGCGAACTCCAGAGGCAATGAGTCGTGTGGAGCATATTGGTGGAAGCGTAATTGCGGACAGCCCGGATGAAGTTCGAAAACGCACACGAGAACAACTCATGCAAGGTGCGTCCCAGATCAAACTAACTGCGGGTGGAGGAGTGGCCTCGCCTCTTACTCCTCTTGACGTTACTACCTTCACTGAAGCTGAATTGCAGGCAGCTGTCGAGGCGGCTTCAGGTTGGGGAACTTATGTGGCGACGCACGCCTATACGCCAAAGGCCATTCAACGTTCGATAATGGCGGGCATCAAAGTGATCGAACACGGTCACCTGATGGATGAAGCAACAGCAAAGCTCATGGCGCAAAAAAACATCTGGCTGAGTACGCAACCATTTGTAGACCTCGGCGGGGCAGCCATGCTGTCACCAACTCAACAAGAACAGATGCGTCAGATCATCCAGGGGACTAATTCCATGTATGGGTTCGTGAAAAGCTTCAAGATCAAGACTGGTTTTGGGACCGATATTCTATTCTCCAAAGCATTGGCAGAGCGTCAGGGCCAGGGGATTGTCGATCTCACACGCTGGTTTACTCCTGCAGAAGCACTTATCATGGCGACTTCAACCAATGGAGAATTGTTGGCGCTTTCCGGAGCACGCAATCCTTATCCAGGAAAACTGGGGGTTGTCGAAGAAGGAGCATTGGCTGATCTTCTCCTCGTCGATGGTGATCCGTTGCAAGATATAAACATTGTCGCAGACCCTGCAAACAAGTTTCTTATAATCATGAAGGATGGAGTCGTCTACAAGGACATTATACCTAAAGTTTAATTTGGAATAGAGGTCTATATTTAAGTTAAAGGATTAACTTTAAGAGGTGTTTATGGATGAAAAAATATTAGATTCACTTCTCAGCGAAAAAAATCGCATTGAACGTACTATTTCTGATGAACTTGTTGAAAAAGATATACGAGAAATACAAAGAGAAGAATTAGAATTATTAAATAAAATTCTCCAACAATTAAAAAAAGAAGAGTCAACTCAGGATCTTTCTTGGGAAAAAAATAATTTATTTTATTCAATTTCTCTTCTTAATCATAACATTAGATTTTATCCTACATTACTGGGCCTTAGATCCTCTTTAATTTGGATTGATAAAGCGCTTAGTAAGAAAGAGGTTCTTACCTCCAGTCAAAAGAAAGAAATAGAACATGTTAATATTGATTTATTAGCTGAGCACATCAATACGTTAATCCATATTGTTGACGGAGAGTAAATAATATTTCAGCATATAGCGCTAACATCACTACGGGTGCATTAACTGAAATAGCGGGAAGTCCTTGACACAGATGGCGCGTTATTAGGTATTGCCATAAGCCCTGATAATCAATTCATTTTTGGATGTTTATTGCTTAAGCCATAAGTTGCAATTACATCTACTTGCGTAGAACCGCCTTCCTATATTTTTGGCAAGTTAAACAAGCCTAACCTTAAAGCCAAGCTGTCCATTATAAGTATTCGCATGCAGATTTAAACCCACACCATAACTGCCATTAGCATAAAGCGACATATTTCTTGGTAAATCTAAGGTAGTCCCTAAGTTTAACTCTAAAGTAGAACCTTCAAGCTGCGATTGGAACGGAATATATCCAGCAGCTGAAGAAAATTGTGCTTGGGGATTGCCTCTGAACTGATACCAAAAGTTCGGCCTAAACCAGGTAGTTAGCGTTTTTTCTTCATTATTATTAAATACATGCTTATTTGCAAAACGCACACCTAAACGACCCGCTAAAGAATCGTTATTTTTAAACCGAATAATTGCTCCAATATCTTGGCCATTATCTAAATTAATCGACTGATAGACCAATTGTCCTTGAGGCTCAACTATCCATTGTTGTTTAAAGGTAAAGGGATATCCACTTTCAATTGAAGCCGCCAGTCCCCAGCCACTGGTTTCTAGAGCAGGAATACGGTAGGACTGAGAACGTGCTTCACTATACCATGTGGCTTGTAATACAGTATCAATATAAGCTTCCATTGGCGAGTAAACAGTCCAATAGCCGCCCATTGTATAGCCAGTAAACTCATTAGAACCTAAATAGAGATGTGGACGTTCTACACCACCTGTACCTCTGCCAAATGCCCCATAGACTCCTAAATGATTACGTGTGCCTTTGGCTGTTGAGCCTTCATAGAGGTCTCCACCAATTTGCAGGGCAGCAAAATTATAGTCATAGTGTGAACTTCTTAAGAATCGGTTACTATTAATACGGTTCCGATCTCCGTGCATCCCAAGGACACGACCCCAGACTCTTGGGGATGCATTTGCTGACGTTACCGCATCTGTGGGCCATTTACCCTGCCCTACTCTCTGATGCAACGTATCAATTAGTGCTTGGCCATATAACAAGGTCATTGCAGGCAACACCGGATAAAGTCCTACTTCACTACGGTAATTAGCGGGGCTAGGAGGTCCTGGTGGTGGAGGCTCCGAAGAACAATTAGGATTTGTAAGAGGGCAAATACTACGTAAATACCAATTGTTTTCATTATCGCCATTGATTCCAGAACGGTATAAAGAATATTCATATGGCCCTGCTATAGCAGGGGCCGCAAGACTAAATGCCGCTGAGTCGGTCACGCCCTCATTAATCGCTTCGACTACTAAAATCCCATCACCTACAGTAATGGCTCCCTTTCCTCCGGAATTTCGTATAATAAGTCTTGTTGCTCCTGTTGCTGTTCCTCCATCTACAACTAATAAATCAGAGGGAGAACCTGTTTCTTGCAGAAAAGTATTCAACCGCATTAGACCATTCCCGCCCACATAATTATTAATAGTTAAGGTCTTATAGCCATTCTGTGTGGGTAATGAAAAATCAATGAGGCTTAGCGAGTTAGTTAAATTAGTTAAATTAGATGAGCCGGTCAAATTCCATAAGGTATTATTTTCTAAGGCTACATTAGTAATATTACCTGCCTCGGTAAATGCAGCCCCGTTAAGTACGGATCCGCTAGAGGTGATCGTCACAATGGCGGCAGGCGCGATAAGCTGATGGGCTGATTTTAAACGCCCTTTTACTACAAAAGTTGTTGTAGGTATACTGTCATTATCAGCTGGGGGTAAAGCGATACCAGGTGCCGCAACACCAGCTGATTGGCCAGCTATCAACCAAAAATTATTCCCTGATACGCTCGTATTGTTTAATTCAATATTTGCAACTCCATTTATAATACCAATCCCTGCTCCCTGAGTACTAGTTAGGGATCCTCCTGTAATTGAAGCATTTGCGGTAAAACCCGTTGTACTTGTAATTAATAGACCTGCCGCAAGATTACCTTGCGCACGGATTATTGAATTAGAAGCGATAAGGGTGCCTCCTTCTTGTATCGAGAGAGCATGAGCCTGTCCTCCCAACGTAGTAATCGATGAGTTACTTATCTCCGCTATTGTCGATGAAGAATCACTGCTTGAGGCTTGTGACATTAGGCCAACCGCCGATGTTTCTTGGGTCGTAATTTGGCTATTTTCGACGATTAAATGCGCTCCATTGAAAGCGATTCCACCAAATGCACTAGTGCCACTGGTAAGAATATTAGCTGAATCAACAGTCAGATTAGAAGCAACGCCAGAAGCATATAAACCGTACGCATCGCTCCCTAATGTCGAAAGTTGTAATCCAGTTATCGATGCTTGGGATTGGCTTTGTGTCATAACACCAAAAGACCCTACTCCTAGAGTTTCTACGTTGAGTGTACCCCCAGTAAATGTACTACTGGTAGTTAAGGAGCAACCGGCGCAATTTACCCAAATACCTAATGCAACCTCGCCCTCAGTGTGGATAGTAGAATTATTGAGTTGCGTATTAGCTCCAGTTTGTGTATTAGTAGCATGAGCTGCATCGCCAAAGGTTGAAAGGCTAAGTTGACTACCAAACATGCGGCTTAAACTTGAGTTTACAAGAGCAGCGCCGCCAATACCCGTAGTTCTAATCTCCACATTATCAAAAGTTATCTGTGAACCTCCTTGGGCATTAAGTCCATAAGCGCCCGCATTATTGTTCCCCGGATCTCTTCCCCCTGAAGTATTAATATGTAACCCACTTAATACTCCATCTGCACCATTGGCTAAAACAATGCCTGAAGCACCATTCCCAATAGTCGTAATCATTGCATTTAGAAGAGAAACAACGGGTGTGCCTGCTATTTTGCTGACTCCTGTTGCCCAGATACCATAACCACGAGTGAGTCCAGAAGTACTAATCGTAAGCTGAGAACCCGCATTACTTCTAAAAAAGGACGCATTGACTGATGAGTCAATATTAAAACCATAGCCACTATTGCCATTAGTCACTACCTGGACATTAGTTCCTGCTATTTCCACCGTACCATTAGTTACATTCACACCACGAGCACCAGAGGTACTCGGTTGAATTGTAGTGTTACTCACAATAGACGTTGTGCCACCTGAGGATACCGTCACTGTACTAGTAATTGTACCAGGACCAACAGTAGCTGCTATAGAGCTAATTGGCAAAAGAGCAATTACAATTGCATAATGAAAAACATTGGGCAAAACTAAAATAGTTTGCATGTGGTAACCCTCCTTGGCTACGAGTACGCGCTCAAAATTTTTAACAAATAGAGCTTAAAAAATAATGATAACTCAAGAAAAATTATTTAAATACCTTATTTGACTCGAGTAAAGTAATCTAGAGAATACCCAATCTACACCTTCAATAAATAAAAGACTGTGGATCACACAGTCGCATCTTGTCTTTTGCTTTTCTAGCCAGGATTGCACTAAAAGCAGGATGTGCCCCCATGATTTCTTTTTCTGATGGAATTAAATTAAATCAATTTGAATATTTCACGACCTATGCTTATGCTTTATTTATCCATGGAGAAAAATTAAAGCACTTCTTGGGGATGATGTATGAGCAAAAACCAACATATCTCACCTGAAACACAAATAAAATTGCACTTTGAACATATGGGAAAAGGCAGTGAAAAAAAACCGCTGGTTTTCCAAGTGCAGAATGTAAGAATGGACTTTATTCAGCATTGTATTAATCAAGGTCCAAAACTGAAATCACCTGAAACCGAATTAAATAATTATTTAAGCCGAGAACCTCATGCCCCTGCGCAAACTTCTGCAGATCCCCCTTCTGTTGGGAATTTAAACCGTCAAAAATTATCCGCGCTTTTTGCTCATCTCTCGGCATTTAATTATCAAATGGAAGGACTGGTGATAGAGCCTGTTGCTGTGGCTGATTTGATAAAAAAAATGCGCGAAATAAATAATATGAGCGATGATGAGGCCGCTGCATATTTGGATAAGCTGGTAGGGGGAAAAGTTCCAGGCCAGCAGGACATGCCAATGGATGAATTTTTATCTCATGTTGGAGGAATGTATCAAGAACAAGGAATTAATTTTCATTGTTATTTGCGAGAGAACTTTTTCCAACCGCTGAAACCCGAGGCAGTGAAAGAGGCAGGACCAGCCCTGAATTATTTTATGCCGGATGTGTTTCATCAGCAACACATTAATACGTGCGAATTGTCGAGTGTAATGACTGTTTTAAAAAAAATAGCGACTAATTTTGATCAAATGCAGGCATGGTGTATGGCTAATAATGAAGCGGTTCCTGAGGCTGTCCTCGAATCACGGGAAAAAATTAAAGCCCTTGAGCAGCAGTTTGATCAATTTTTAAAAAACCCTGATGCTTTTAAAGAAAAAGATATAAAAAAACTTACTCAGGAATATCGTAAAGAGCTTGAAAAAATCCAGGTGCATATGGAGCAGGCTTTTGGTAAGGCGATGAACCCTGAGATTGTTCCCTATGTTAAAAAGCACGCGAATCACACCCTGGCGACTATTCACCATTTTATTACCGCTCAGGTTATGCCTGAGGGATTTGATGTAGATAATTATAAGTTGAAACAGGAGTTAAAAGCACAACAAACTCCTTTTCAGGCTAAAGTATTAGGGGATCATTTAAACGTTATTTTTGAAAAAGAGATCGTGAAAAATTTACATAAAGACAATGACAATCCTGAAGAGAAAAAAGGTTTTTTGGACAACATAAAACAGATGTTTCTTTATGGTAAATCACGCGCATTTACTGAGTTTGTTGTCTGTGGCCATGCTCTTTTAATGGATATTTGTAATAATGGTATTTTAAAAGTTATTGAGCACCGTAATGCAAAAGATGAGTCAACAATTTTATCCAAAAATGGGTTAAGCGATATTGGTATCCAAAGCCCTTCCGGCAACAGCCCCGGTGCGCTCCAAGAAACGGTCGATAGTATTGAGCAGAAGCTCAAAGTTTTATATATGGAACGCGATAATATTGTTAAAGTTAAAGCAGGAGTTCCAAGTGAATCACCAATGTTTGAAAAAATGAGTACGTTACTTGTAAAAAAAGATGATGAAATACGCGATTTGCTGGAAGTAGAAAAAAACGTTAAAGAGAAATATGGGTTAGAAAAACATGTTAGTCCTGAATCCTCATTCAAAAACCATCGAGAGGCATTTAAGCAAATGAAAGAGGAACATCAGATGAAAGAATCTAAAAAAGAAGTAGAGTTAGAACCAGTAGCTTTGACTTCACCGCCCAGTTTTAGTTCGTGATCTTCTAACAGTCCTTTGGCCTTCTCGGATTACATCGTCAGGGAATTTCCACTAGCTCGGTTGCATCTACATCGGAGGGCACAGCACATTCATAAAATTTTAACTGAGGTTCACATCGAGCAAAAAAGCAAGATAGGGCCTCTTGATGCATTTAACTTAAAATTGGTGTTGTTTTAAAATATAAAGAACAAAAAAATACCGTATTTTTTACGGTGTTTAAATCATGGGCCGTTTATTTCACAGGCCCGTGGTTATGTTCTTGCCCCATCAGGTAGCGATCGATATTTTTAAGGGTATTGGCGGGTAGGCGCTCCCCTGTTGCTATGGGACCCGGGGTATAGCGGCTGCATTCCCCGGGTTCAATGCTTTAAGCGCGAACCAGACCATGACGATTTGAACGGATTAGGCTCAGATCCAAATCAGAAACTGTTATTCCTTGGGTAAATAATCCGTGACGCTTGCCTGATTTATTTTGTTCTGCTGCGAGGT
Source organism: Legionella sp. (assembly GCA_031291095.1). GTDB lineage: Bacteria > Pseudomonadota > Gammaproteobacteria > Legionellales > Legionellaceae > Legionella. Next base: position 30,046 of record JARLJR010000104.1, read on the forward strand.
GTTCCTCTAGAAGCTCTTGAGGCAATTTGGCATGATAATTTTGTAATCGTCGCAAGACAGTATCGGCTAAATTTTTACTCAAATAGGAGCCATTGCCATGTAAGCATGGGGCCGGGGCAAAGGTGCGTTCGGTTAACGTATTAAGACGATTTTTAAGAAACTTTATTCCTGTTTTACATTCGCTAGGATTATCACCCCAAGTCATTTTATTTAACGCTGGTTCATATGCGCTGATGATATCGGCTGCAACATCACTCGCCTGGAAAAGGCGCATGAGTTGCATTTGCGTCGGTAGCTCTGCATGCGCTGGTTCTTTCATGAATCGTGCCATGGCCTTTAATAGTAGGAAACGTTCTGCCGATGTAAGCTCAATTCCTGCGGGTGACACAAGATATTCGGCCTTGCCAGAAAGATCATATTTTTCCAATAAAACAGCAAATTGTTCTCTAAGGGTCAATGGCTTATAATTTTTTAATTGGCTTAATTCAGTAAGAGCAAGGCTTAGTAGGTCCGCATCGATGACATTATGGGTATTCTCCTCCTCCGAGATCCCTTTGAGCACGGTATAATGTCCGGGTTGCTGGGGATTGGGGCTGTCTTTGTATTTCACACCCTTAATGCCTGGTTTATCTGGATTAAAAAATCGGTCTTTTTCTTTGAGCTGCCGGTGTTGGTTGGGATCGGCTAATTTTGCTTTTTTCGCTTGAATCCTACCGTCAGCGGCTTCAAATAATATCTTATCGCCTCCGGATTTAGAGCGCTTCTTGCCTTCGTGATTATACTCAGTCTCAGGTGCAACATAAACCGCAACATGCTTATTGTCTGGAATTTTAATCTGCGCAGCTTCTGATTGGTAGTCGTTCGCTGTTTTTTCCAGGGCATTGCGTAAGATGCCCAGTGCCTTTTTATCTAAATGATGTTTTTCAAAAAAAGTGCTGACCGCATTAATGATTTCTTCACTGTGCTTACTCATTGAGATATCAGCGTTTTTAAGTGATTCATTGGCATGCAGAACATGATTAATGATGACCTCTTCCAGGCTGGTATAGGTATTGTTGGTAATCACACTACACCCAGGAAGCTGAGCTGCCGCTTGCCGCGCGATGCGGCCACCGTTTGAATGTCCCAGTAGGACTAAATCTTGGGGTTGAGCGCCCTTTTTTTCCAATAAAAAGGTTGCCGCTGCTAAAATTGTGTTCACGGGGTCTGCAAATGAAGTTGGCTTTTGTGCCAAATAATCGACAACGAGAAAATTGTAATGATTACGGACAGCCAATTCTTGGGCAATGGGTAACATATCGGTGTACGCTGCTCCAGCACCACCAATAACGATGAGCCATTGATCGGTAGCAACAGGATTACGGTATTCAATAGCTTGTACCGTTGTTTTTTTGTCTATGCGCAATGGATAATTCTGCATGTCATTGGGTGCACTGAGCAGAGTTTTTTTAAGTGTATTGGCAATGTCTACTTCTTTTTGTGCCACTTTGGTCACTACCCGTAGACAAATCTGTGTGATTATTTTATCAATAAAGCCAGGTTTTGCTGCTCGCTCTTTAGTGGGTGATTGTTGGCCAAGCGGGCTGGATAGTTCAACGGGGAGAAGACTACGGCGGTAAAGATGTGCAGCTTTAAAGTCCATATGGAGAATTAAGTCATAAATTACCGCTAAATTTTTTTTAGTTGCGTTTAGTACCTCCCCAAAAAGATGGAGATTGGTTTGACGTTCGTTAACAATTTGTTCAATCAAGGTGCGATTTTTATCAATTAATTGATAATAGGTAAAGAGTAATTTCCATGCCTCATGTTTTTGAGCTTCACTTATTTTATGGTTGGGCTCATTAAGCTGTTTTTTAATGGCATTAATCGTATTCCTGATTGCATAGGTTGAGAAACTAAGCCCATTCGCAAGCTCACAAAGTTGCATTGTATAAGGCGCAGCTGGTGCAAAACAAGAAGAAGCCTCTTGGCTTATAGAGCTAATTTCGTGTCGCAGTTTGGCTAATTCATTTTCAAATGGAATGGCAGGCATATTGGTATTACTCATCAACTATCTGTTTAAATAGGGCTTAATTAGGCTGAAAACCAAAACATTAAGCGGAAAAATCCTCCGTGTAATCTCATGTCTCTAGGTGTAACCTACCGTTTCTAATGAGTTTTCCTTTGTACAGTTACTATAATATCAGAACAATTTATACCGTAAAGAGACTACAGAAACATTATGGTACATCAGGTAGAATTTAATCAATTGGACCACCAAAAATTTAAAAGGCTGATTATTTATGTTAAAAAGAACCTTAGAGGCTTCCACAGAAACCTAAATGGTGAGGTTTAATAAAGCATGATGAATGACTCAATTAAATTAGCTATTGATCGCTTATATGAAGTTTTCAAAATATACCAAATTAAAGACCCAGCCAATGTTAGCTTTTTTGATTTTGGCCCCAATGCAGAAGAATTCGCGGGTATTTCTAACGAGTTACGAAACATACCAACTAGAATCTTAGATAGGATGGAGTTTTATGAGGCCGGTTGGAATTCTTGGGGTACAGAAAACGAGGTAAAATATTTACTTCCGCGATTATTAGAATGTATTTCTTTCGATATAAATCGACTTGATGATCCAGGTTATTTTAGCCTCTTCAAGTATAAATTAAAAAACTGTTTTTCGGTTACTAATAAAGATTGGTCTGATATAGAAAAAAATTGTATTAAAAAATTTTTTGACGTACTTCTTGAATGCCATTTATCTAAATCGGTCGAAATTGGATTCTTAATTGAATGTGTCCTTACGCTAGACATGTCTCCTGATTATATAGTTAGCAAATGGAACAGTAAGGAAGTTCTTCATAAAAACCAAGTTATAAATTTATTCACGCATTTTAATTGCTTAAATGACGGGAAATTTTACTCTCCCAAAGGGGTGTATTTAGATAATAACGAGAAAATAAAGAAGTTTATCGATTATGTATATACAAAACTAACTCCTGAAGAGTTAGCCGAAATTAGTTTTTGTAGATAGCTGCATTATCTGGTTGAATTCACCTTCACTTCAGGCTCTGCCATCAGGTTGAGTGCCTGTGTCGGAGATCCCTCACTACGTTCGGGATGACGTCTCAATGGCAATGAGATTGGAATTGGGATTAGGACGGACCCCTGTTACGATTGAATTCAAAGTTTAATCTATTAAGTCGACTCTCCTGCTGCGTTTAGCTCGGCACATACATGCTCGACAGGCTTTCCTGCAAAGCGAGCAGCAATCCAAGGTACATAGAACGGTTCTGCACTTGCTGGAGTGGTAAAGTGGTTTTGATTTCCAGGAAGTCGCACTCTCGTTACTTGCCCCCCTATTTTGCACATTTGCTTAAAATAAAGCTCGCCCATAATTGGAGGTATGGTTGTATCATTTGTTCCCCAATAAATAATTACTGGAGCAAGTGGAACAACCGGGCTTACACTCCCTTTAATGTTTGCGTTTACCCAGGCAAGCGCATTCTTGATGTCTAAACGTAAAAAACTCTTATATCGATCCCCGTAATTAAAATTTAACGTGTCCGAGGCGCTGTGCATGCATTTTTTTGCCATTAGTTTATTTACGACATCAACTCCCTCATCAGTTAAGATATCGCTCAGCTTCAGCTCAGGAAATGCGGCAACCATTCCCCAAAGATTTTGAGCATAATGAGTGAAATTAAAAACATTGGCGCTAAATAAATTACTGATATTTTTTAAACGTTCCGAAGCTTCTTGTTCTGTTTTAACCTGCTCAGGAAAGTTTACAGCCATATCATAAGGCGCCATAGCAACAAAACCGAGAATTTTTATCTTGTCATTTACAGAATCTTTAAGTTCAAGATAGCTCTGCATACCTGCAACAGCAAGAGTTGCTCCACCACCTTGAGACCATCCGTAAACTATAGCGCGAGTATCCGCTTGTGCTTCCTGTAGTTGGGTAGCCGCCCTAATCGAGTTAATGACATCATGGGCTTGTGTTGCGGCAACGGTATATTGATGCTTACCTCCTCCGCCTAGGCCTTGATAATCCGTGGCAACGATTACATACCCCGCGTTAATGAATGCATGCATTGCAGGCAAACCAAAATCTGTCCAAGAAGTTCCATTCATTAAGAAATATTGATTCAAGGGCTGGGCCGGATCAAGAACTTGAGATGGACCACAATTTTGAGCTGTACCTGTTGTACCATGAGCCCATGCCATAACAGGTCGCTTATGAGCGTCGGATTTCGATAAAGGAGCTACCAAGATACCCGTAGCGATAGTTTTATTTCCATTCACATCGGATGAAAGATAAGCTATTTTCCAGGCTTGTGCTCCAGAAACAGTAGTCGCTATAGATTTATATTTGATCAATGAACCTAACTTGCCTTCAGGTGGGACATTAGGTAGAGCATTATAAAATTCGCCCATGCTTACAGGACCAAAATCAGGGGAAGCATGAACAAATCCTGATAATAAAAAGAAAAGACCGAACACTAATTTTCTTGATCGCTGCAATTTAATACCCTTTAAATATACAAGTTCATTTAGAATAATGAGAGTAGCATGTGGAGAATAAGAAAGTCACTAAACTCTATAAATCAGGCCGACCCAACGTTCATTTAGTGCTAAACTCAATGTAAATTGATTGAAGGAGAAGCCAAATGGATTTGCAACTAAAGGGAAAAACAGCGTTGGTTACTGGTTCTACTGCAGGTATTGGTTTAGCAATCGCTGCATTTTTAGCTCGGGAAGGAGCCTCTGTCATTATTAATGGACGCTCAGAAGCGCGCGTGCAACAGGCTATAAAAAATATAAAAGAACACTCTCCAAATGCAGATTTAATCTCTGCCCCAGCTGATTTGAGCAATATTAAAGAAGTAGAGAATCTTCTTCGTCAAATACCTACTGTAGATATTCTAGTTAATAACGTAGGTATTTATGAAACAAAACCCTTTACAGAAATTACTGATGAAGAATGGCTGCATCTATTTGATGTGAACGTCATGAGCGGGATTCGTTTAAGCAGACATTATATTACTCCAATGCTGCAAAAGAATTGGGGAAGAGTTCTTTTTATCTCTAGTGAATCTGGTTTACAAATTCCAGGGGACATGGTGCATTATGGAATGACTAAAACAGCACAGCTAGCTGTTGCGCGCGGTATCGCTGAAACTACTGCTGGAACTAATGTTACTGTAAACTCGGTGTTGCCAGGACCAACCAGCAGTGAAGGAGTGAGTGAGTTTGTGACGAATATGGGAAAACAGCAAAATAAATCTGCAGCGCAAATTGAACAAGAGTTCTTTGCCCAGATAAGACCTACATCCTTAATCAAGCGTTTCGCCACCGCTGAAGAAGTAGCCAATATGGTTGTGTTTTTATGTAGCCCCCTTTCATCGGCTACTAATGGTGCATCAATTCGGGTTGATGGTGGCGTAGTTCGTTCAATTGCCTAACATCAACCAAACAGCCAGCTCTTTAAATCGTCAAGGAAGAATGGAGTCGTCCATTCTTCCTTGTATCCTATATCTATCAAGCTCAAGGCGGCACCCAGGCATTGAATGGTTCTCTAAAATGAAGCTTCTGCTAGACGCTGGTCATAGTTCCCAATTTGACACCCATAATTTAGTTTAAAAATTAACGCTAAGATCAATGTAAAAAAAGTGATTATTAGTTAAAATGCAAGGCCATTTTTTAAACAATCCTTTTAGGATCCAGCAAATGCTCATTGCTCGCTTCAATTTTCCTGGTTACCAGATTAATATTCATAATATAAATTTGATATTCAAAGATGATCTAGAGGCGTAGAAGGGATTAAAGTTTATGTTCAATATCTTTTTACAATTGATTTTAGCACTTACCTTCATTGCTGTACTGTGTTTTGCTACATATAAGGTAACCGTTCTTTTAGGTGCTAAATTGATTGATTTAACGTTTAAATCAATCAATTTTTGTAGAGGAGTATGTGTTTTTTTAGCCTTATGCTTTTTCCTGGTTGGCGTGCTTTCATACCAAGACTTTATCACGCAAACAGGGCCTGATTTGTCGAGGTTTTTTCCTTTATTTTGTGTGTGTGGTGGGTTTTTCTTGTTTTTATCATTGCGCGTCAGGCAAATGTCGTCTGTGCATTGCGATAAAGTGGTTCATGATACGCTATCTCAGTGGGAGGGATGGATCGAAATTGTAAATACCAATTACCACTCATTGCTGTTTGGAAAAATTCTTTATCGCACTGATGGGATAGCCGTGGGCGTCGGTGTTCTTGTGAAGGAATATTTGCCCCCCTTGCTTTTTTCCGACATCGTAGAAAAAATAAAACCACAATTTCTCGATGGACATGGGCCTATATGTAGATTTTGCATCGATTTTTTAGGACAAGACGTGAATTACACTGAGTTCAAAGATATCGAGCTGCGGGAAAAGCTTAGGCCTTATATGTCTGAGCACTCAAAAATCAAACTCCTGGTAGGCCTTAATTCAAATGAGTTTGTTCTTATTGATAATAAGGAAGGAGAAAAGGATTTCGATTGATGAGGGAAGCCATACAGATCTAATTATTAAGCATTTGATACAAAAAAATCCCTCACTATCATAGTTAGGGGCTAATGTTATGGCGGTGGATTACCAATAAGATAGCCTATTGGTTTAAGCGCTGTAATGTTATCGCAAATTACTTTTAGAATGGCAAGTACAGGCAAAGCAAACATAATTCCTGTGAAGCCCAATAATAGCCCACCTATAATAAGCCCTAAAATCGCAGCAAATGGATTGATACTTACTTGTCTGCCAACAATGTTTGGCGTGAGAAAATTACCTTCAATAAATTGCACCAACATAAAAACAAGAAGTACTCCTAAAGGATACCAAAAGGAATTTTTTGTAACGAGAGCAAAGACTATTGGCAGAAGCGCACCTAATAAAATTCCAATGTAGGGTATCAAAGTAAGCACAGCCGCCATGACGCCAAAAAATAGAGCATTGGCAATGCCTAAAGCATAAAGACCTAATATATTAAGGGTGGCTACAATTAAGATGACCAATAAAACGCCTAAAACATAGCTACTCACCACCGTTTGAATCATGTTCAGAATCTTGGATAGTTTTGCATGGTCCTGCGATTTAACAATTTTGTATAAAAAGGAAACAAGGAATGACCGATAATAAAGAATGAAAAATAAGGAAATAATAAAAATAACAAACGACGTTATAAAATTAGTTGTTGCGTGAAGAGTACTATTTACAAAAGATACACTATTTTTTAAAAGGGCATTGAGCGCATCTTTCAATAAAGAAATTTGTTGCTCCAAACTAATACCTAAAAGGTCGGTCAACCAATTTTGTATTTTTCCCGGTACCCCATTAAACGTTCCACTAATGGAGCGCATCTCAAAATCAATATTTCTTAACTGAGATGAGAAAAAAATGGCAAGGCCAAAAAAAACCAAGATAAATAACATCAAAGATATAAAAGTGCTTCCCAATCGAGGAACTTTAATATATTCCAATTTTTTAGCGAAAGGCCTTAATACTAAAGCAACAATAAAAGCGGCTAATAAAGGATTAAATAAACTTGTTGAATTAACTAAGAGATACCCTGTCAATAAAATACTGCCTAAGGTATAAAAGTATTTTGTTATAAAGCTCATTAAGGCATATTCTCCATTAGCGATTATTGATGCATGGCTTTAAACATTTAATGCTCCAAAGGGAATAAATATTTATAAACGTACTACATACCCGTAGCCAATTAATAGAATAACTTAAATCGATTTAACATTCAGCTAAGCGATAAATAGTCGTGTGATTCATTTCGAGATCGCGTTCACTCATCATTTCCTCCAATCCCTATAGTTAATACCGTATTTACGGCATCAGCGGACATCATGTGCTTTTAAATGCCACCGTTCATCTCTATTTTGAGCCATGGGAGGCTCGTATTGTTTTTTGCCTTTCAGTTAGGAGCACGCAACAGCAAAGCATGCCCCTTGATGTTTATTGCAGGGCAGGATCAAGATTTTCCTCATCAGATGGTCCCTGTTGAGTGGCAGTTGATGATGCGAAAAACGAATTAACATTAGAAGATTGTGGGATCTTAACTTCGTTAGTTGTTGATGCCTGAATCATCTCCTGTTTCAACCGCTCAAGTTCCGCCCCAATTACTACAGGCACATCAAAATCAGCAAATCCAGCTTGGATAAAAGCAGTTAAATGCGAATCTTCTATGCCCTCAAATAAGGAATGAAACTCAGTAAACATCAGTTCAGTCACGGTTGGTAATAAGCTATTTACTACCTGAGTTAACGATTGTTCCTTAATTATCTTTTCAATTAAATCATGGTCTTTGTTGGCCATTAAATGCTGTAAAACTTGTTCTTTAATAACCCGCGGTAATTTCAAACTTGCAGTTCCCATAGTAATAAACTTAAGTGCTACCACTGGAGAAATGCTAACCATTTTTTCCATTAATTTATTAAACGCTCCTGGTTCACAAATATACAAATCTTCGGATGCCTTATTATCAACCCCTGATGCGTTTAAATTATAACCCCGCTGTATTTCATATAATGCGTTCATTAGCTCATTCTGAGCATCGACCAAATTGCCTATGCGGTTACTATCATCCTGAATGGCAAACCAGACTAACAACAACAGTTGGCGCACATTGATTTTAGAGCGTGGCTCAATATAGCTAAACTCCTCTTCAAGCAACCTTGTCAAAGCAGACGCTGCTGCTCGACTGATTAATACATTAGGATCAAGCGATTTTCCCCAAACAACTAAATCAGCAAGAGCTTTGGTGTAACTCTCTTCATCTTCTAGTTTATCTTGATATAACTGAGCTAACTCTAAGGCTGATTCAGCTGCAGATTTATGAATACTGGTAGCGTGAGTATTTTGAGCAGTATTTAAAGGGGCGGGCTCCACTACTGGCTCTAAAGCCATAATAAATTGTTGAATGAACTGAGAAAGTGCTCTATTAATGCTTTTTTTAATCAGTTCTAGCCGTTCTATTGCCGAAAACTGGGGAACGGGGCTATGTGGATTCTCGCCTTGCCAAAGCTCTATAAGCTGTTGCTCTTGTGAATTAACACGCATTAACTCGATAAGTTGATCAATTACTTGTTGGGTTAACAGAAGTGGAGGGATTTGCTCGAGAAACCCCTGAGCAGTTCCATCGACATAAGGTAAAAAAGCTATTAAATTAGTAAAATTCGCTTGATTTACTAAAGGGTCTGGGAGCAGAGTAAAAACGGTCTCGTACCATGGATGAATGAATTGACTCGTAGCATCAAATACTGCGGTGGCATTTGCTAAGGTAAGTAATTGATGCGTGTGCAAATAGCTAAAAATACCCAGCAGAAAATTAGGTGATTGATGGAAACATATTAACCTTATACTGTCTGCATTTTCTAAGGTTAACATCTTGAATTCTATCAACCTTTCAAAAGGGGAATGAATGCCTAATGCCCTACTCTTTAATAACCACTCTACTCGCTCGGTAGTTAGTAAATGTTCCCCTTCTAATAGTGCAATACTATTTTTAAAATTACTGAAATAGGTCCTTGCTTGCCCCAGATTTAGGCAATTATCGGCCAGTAAAGCCTGAATGATATTTTGCGAGATCTGAATGTCTTTTCGCATCAGAAGAGTTAATGCAGTCTCATACACCGCTAAATGATGATCTGGACAATCAAGCAAATAACCGATATTAGTTGGGTTAAGCGTATGTGTCGCGTTCAGAGTACGCATTATCGAACCCAACCACATTGAACTATTGTTTATTACCGCATCCAGTAGCATTGGGTCATTAATATGATTGCGATACAATAAGTAAATAAGCTGCGCTGTTCGATTTGGATCATCACTTGCCATTGCCATAATGAACGTATCTTTAGTAAAGAATTCATCCAAATATTCTTTTACATCCCGTAGAGTGAGAATAACAAATGCTTTATCGAAGCACTCATCTAACAAATCGCATATTTGGTTAAATAAATTCTTCAACCAAACCTTTTCACCAAGCTTTTCTTGCTCATAAGAGCTGGTTACGATATAAGCTATTTCTAAAATTTGTTTCGGTTCTAATGACCAATCCTGCTCCTCATTAGGTTGCCTTATACCGTCGAACAAAGCGTGTAATTCCTCTGACATTGGTGTGTGGTGTTTCGTGTCAATTAAGCTAATAACTTTTTTAAATTGTGAATAAAGCATGAACAAACCTCATAACAAAAGCAGGAAACAGAGAGCATAATCCCATATTAATGGGGCTTATGCATTCCAATGGGCGCATATTTTGAAAATCAATGGCGTCAGCCTTTAAAATTTCTTCATCTCGTATCATTTTATAACAGCTTAATATAAGTCATATACCGTATTTTTTACGGTATAAAAAATTAAAACCCGGTTAGGATTTTATTGATGGCATTATTGAGCAGTCATGGGAATTTTTTTACCTTGTTCATCAATGAGCTGTATCGGCGTATCATAAAAACTATGCCCACTCGTATAAGTTAATAGCTGAGGCACATTAAAACGTACCATCATTTTTTCGGCGAGATGACTAGCCATGAGAGGTTCTTTATGGATTTTAATCTTCTCTTTTGCAGGAGTCTCTGTTTCAAAAGAAGCGGCATAAACGTTTTGGGCAGAAATAAGGAGCGGTAATGCTACGAACAAACCAAATACAAATGATGTCCTATTGTTCCTTGTAAAAAATATCCTGAAATTTAGTGCAGTTTATTTCCGAACTGAAGACACTCAGCCCCAAAGGGGCCTATCATCCCTTGGTGATTTATTACATAGAGGATAAAAATTTTTAAAAACACAAAACTTTACCCAGATTGCCAAAAATAATCTAATCCAATTATTTCAATAAATTACAGTGAGCACGCAAGGCTCCATTAATAATTCCAATTTTATTTTTAATATTGATTTTGATTCATTCATCCCTGAAGAACAAAGTGAATCTACACGTCGATTTTTTCAGTTGCAAAAAGCTTTACTGAACAGTTCTATAGCCAAGCCAAGCAATTGTTTTGCGAATAAAATTAATCGGACACTTAATTGATGGAAGAATAAAGTATTTTTTTATTAGGGTGTGTTGGCAATTGCCCCCCACCACCTACGTGCCGCGGCTTGTCCACGGCAGCCAGAAGATGGTCAAATTAAGCACGTACTTAATTAACTTCTATAATGCATTGATGCTCGCCATGGCATGATCTGTATGAAGATATTTGTTGCTGATTAAGATCGTCTGGATGTGGAAGGCAATTGTCAACACGCCTTGGTTTTTCAATGACGTATTTGCGGGCGAGTCACTTGCCTTTTGATAGCCCTAGTTAATGGTGTAATTTGACATACTCAAGTAGAATTAGTTTTTAAGACCGGAAATGATGGTATTTTAAATGGAGAGACATTTGTCAAAGAAAACACAACATGTTGTGATTATTGGATCAGGTTTTGGCGGATTAAATGCTGCAAAAATATTGGCAAATCAACCTGGATTTTCAGTCACTATTATTGATAAAACAAACCACCATCTATTTCAACCATTATTATATCAAGTAGCCACTGCAGCCTTGTCTCCTAGAGATATTGCAGCTCCTATTCGCGAAATATTCCGATACAGTAAAAACGTCAAAACATTAATGGCCACAGTGATCGCGATAAACAAAAATGATAAGGTCGTAACTCTTGATGATCACCAGAATATTTCCTATGACTATCTAATCGTTGCACCAGGATCGCGTCATTCCTATTTTGGTCAAAATCAGTGGGAAAAATTTGCTCCTGGGTTAAAGACCTTAAAAGACGCACTACGTGTTCGTGAAATGATATTAACTTCATTTGAGTTAGCAGAGAACACTACTGATGCATCACTCATTGAAAGTTTGTTAACGTTCATTGTTATCGGCGCAGGCCCAACAGGAATCGAAATGGCTGGTGCAATAGCTGAAATTGCGCATCAAAGTTTACAAAGTAATTTTCGATCGATTGATCCTAGTAATACCAAGGTTTACCTTATTGAGGGGGGGAATCAGGTCCTCAATAGTTACCCTCAAAAATTAGCATCCTATGCACAACGTACTCTTGAAAAAAAGAGAGTAACGGTACTATTGAATACACGGGTCACGGAGATTACTGACGAAGGGGTAGCTTTTAGCGATCAATTTATTCCGGCGCACAACATCATTTGGGCGGCCGGCAATGAGGCATCTTCGCTATTAAAATCGCTTGATGTACCCTGCGATAAATCGGGTCGAGTTATTGTTCAGTCCGATTTAAGTCTGGCTATGAATCCTGATGTGTTTGTAATTGGCGATGCAGCCAGCTTTCAAGAAAATAATCAGCCATTACCGGCTATTGCCCCCGTTGCGTTGCAACAAGGTAAATTTGTGGGCAATTTAATCAGAAAACAATTCCCCGCGAATAATAGACCTGTTTTTCATTACAAAGATAAAGGTATGATGGCAAATATTGGCCGATTCAATGCGCTTGTATTATCGGGTCCTTTGCAATCCAGTGGCTTTTTTGCATGGCTAGCTTGGTGTTTTGTTCACATTTACTTTTTAATTGGTTTCAGAACTAAAATATTGGTCTTTATAGATTGGGTATTCTATTTTTTTAAAGGACAACGAAATGTACGCCTAATAGTCAGACCCGTGAAGACGAGAAAAAAGGAACCCCTCCCCTAGCATTACAAATTTAAGATTTACTACCCATTATGTGTGCTAGCAATGGGTAATACTATAACATCCACATTCAAAAGCACCTAAGAATCAATAGGAACCGACTTTAAGCTTTGAATTTAAATATTTTTTTAGCTTGAGGTTAAACCCCATGATTCAAGACTAACTGTTTCATTAATAATTACTTAATCTACCTGTAGTACAATTACCCAATTATTGTATTTATAACGCAATTAGGTTAAAGGAAATTATGAAAAGAAAGCAGGCACTAACGGGATACGAACAACACTACTACAAAGAAGTTGGCAATAAAGTTATTCCTATCGAAGATCCTGAAGAACAAAAAAAAATTGATGCATTTATGCAAAAGCACAATTTTATTACTCCTCCATCCACGTCACGTGAGTCAGGTTTTTCCACTTATAGTTTTTATGGAAAATCCGTTAACGTAAATGGTTCCATGCTCAAAAAGAAAAAGATAGATAGCGATAGCGGCGATCATTATCTAATTTCACGAGCGCCTGAAGCTCCTAAATTACCTGTTTCCTGCTTAGCGTCAACAGAGCATGTTATCGCCATGCAAGAACTTGTTGCCGACTTTAAATCAGAAGCTTTTCCCAAAACAAAACAGAATGTGATGTATCTGATTTCCTTATCCTGCAACGCTAAAAAAGTTAATATCCAAAACGAAAAAAAATCGATTTTAAAGCTCATAACTCAATATGATAAGGAAATTCTAAAGAAGGATGTGCATATTATTTACAATAAAGAGAAAGCGGTATTTGAAATTACGGTGTCTACTCAAGCTGCTGACATTCAGTTACTTGTTCGGGCACTGACCAGTAAAACTCAATACAAGATTGTCGACTGTGATTTTAAAGATATCCAATTAAATCAAGGAGTTTGTCTTGTTAAGAGCGATGCATCCAATCCAATTCACGCACTCGTTAATATTGCAGATTCTGAACATGAAAAAGGATTCCTTGAGAGAGACGCTGGAACAACCTCTGGCAGTAATAATGAGTCTTATCAAGATAACAATTGGACATTTAATTTCTTTACAAGCTTGAACGATATGCGAAAAAAGACCAAATACCCTGAAAATACTCTTGCTATTAAAATTTTTAATGCGAAATAACCGTGGGAATCTAGGCCTCCTAAGGCCTGTCCCTGGACGCGGACAAGAACATAGTGTCACATAACTATCCACATATTTTATTGAAAACAAGTTCAATTGATGATTTATAACATAGGCTTAACTTTCTGTTAATAAAACATGCGTATAATCTAGTCATAGAGAACAAAATAGATAAATATTATGACCCTAATCGATCCATTAAATATTTCTTCAGAACACTCAAAAAAGCTAGCGCAATTTTTTAATACGCAAGCATCAAATATTGGTGTCTGGAAAGAGGGACAACCTTATACATTCGAAGATGGGACTCAATTTCAATTTACTTCGGATGTTGTAAGACGCCATCGTAAAGAAGGTAAAAGTGGCTATCGATACGAATTTATTAGTGATCGCCTGCTCGGAAAAGGAAATTTTGGCGAAGTTTATGAAATAGAAGGCACCTTAGTTGTTGATTCTGATGAGGTCCAGTTTAAGCCTCATGGACTAAATGGTAAAACGCGTGCGGTGAAAATTCAAAAACACCATGCAGAAAATCCTATTGATGCGGTATTTAAAGAATATAATTTGTCTAAAGAAGCAAGCCATTTAGGAGTAAAATTACCTACAACAGCTGAGGGAACGACTAGCTATACAGTAATGAAAAAGCTAAAAGGGAAAGAATTATTTGATATCATCTCTGATGATCTTAGTGGTATCAGCCCTTTAACTTTAGAACAACGAGTTAAACTAACGCAACTATTATTAAAAGCATTAAAAGAGCAAATAACAGATAACGGAATTATTCATCGCGATATTAAGGGAGAAAATATTTTAGTAGATTTAGAGTCTAAATCGATGCAAGTGAACTTTTTGGATTTTGGTTTAAGCGTAAAGGCTAATGCGCTTGATGGTAAGTGTTGTGGAACACCAGCTTATGCTTCTCCAGAAATGTTTTTAAATGGCAAACAGACCACAAAAGCTGATGTTTTTTCTTTGGGTAGAGTCTTAGCGCTTATCTGGCATGTTAATCCAGGCAGCTACAAATTTTCCTCTCTACATGATTATAGAAATAATGCTATGCATGTAAATTTAGATTCATTATTTTTAGGTTTAAATGATCTAGATTCTCATAATCAACAAATTATTCGTTCGATGCTGGAAGGAATGGTGTGTGCTGATATAGACTCACGATTTACAATTGAACGGGCCATTGCTTTATTTGCTCAAGTAAACCTAGGTAATCAAATTACAAATAGTAAGCAATCAGCAGGCAAAAAGCCCATTGCTGCTGCATTCGATTTGCCCCCCAACAGTAATACCAAGGCGCTTTTAGATGAAGAGCCAGTTTTTATTCAAAAAAATCTAATCAAAATCAGAGAACAAGTGGAACAACTTTCTTTGCCTAAAAATCAATCTGATTTAAATCTTGAACAAAAACAAAAAATAAATGGGTTAGTGCAGAATTTAAATAGTAAAATTGATATGTTATCTGAATCAGTTTCTCAAAAAATGATGCGGGATTTTTCTAAACAAGTTAGAGAGGCTCAGCAACTTATTAGAGAAAACAAAGGTACATTTGAGCATCACAAAGCAGGGTATATTTTGGCTAACATCGGCCTTGGTTTACTAACTATAGGGTTAGCTCATTTGGCATTAGCCGTGTATTCTCTTGCTACTAGTAAAAATGCGTTTGGGTTTTTTAGCGAAATAAAAACAACCAAAAATAGCGCATTGTTTGATGAAATTGATGAGTCTTTTGAAAATCTAAATAAAAATGAGCCCTAAAATAGAATAAATTTTTGGGTCAGAACGCAAGTTTCGGGATGCTAGGTCTATGTTCCTGCCTAAAAAATAAATGTGGTTTAATTCGCATTTGCCCTTTTCTGTAATTTACCCCACTTATTTAAGACTGATTACCCCTTCGGCTGGTCTGCTTGTAGGCTGAGCTGTCAAGCCCAGCATTGGACGTGGCACAAACTGTATTTGCTGGGCTTTTCAGCCCAGCCTACGTCTTACTCTATAATTTATCCTTAAGTAAGTGCCATTAGGGCTTGCCCCCTCGATATCAAAAACGCAAATCCCTGGATGTCAGGTTAGCATGAGCATCATCAATATTAGGAAGTATCTTAGCATTATAAGAAGAGGCAATAACTTTCGCCGCTTGAATCCCTAGTGCACACGCAGCAATTTGTGGATTTCCAGATACAGGGCTAGGAATGATTGATGAATCTGCAATACGTAATTTGTTGATGCCGATAACATTAAAATCCTTATTGGTTACATGACCAATTTTACAGGTACCACCCGGATGATGATTGGTAATAGCAGTTTCTTTTATATACTCCATTAACTCATCATCAGTATGGTGGTTTCCTGCTGGAAGGATCCGTTTACCATATAAATCTGCTGGTAAAATATCCATAAACCCCATAGCAATTTTTAATGCGTTCAATAGTTGGGAAAAATCCGACGAATCAGAGCCGCATTTAGGATCAATGAAAACGCGTTGATTATCTAAAGATACGACGCCACGGCTTTTGGGATGTAATACGATAATACATAGTACGAAAGAATAGGGAGGGATATTGCCCCATCCGTCCTTAATGGGATAGGTTTGCAACTGAAACTCCGGTTGTCGATTATTATCAATCGGCTTAAAATTCAATTCGGAGTCAAAGTTAAAATTATCATATCTAAAAAAACCAGTTAAATTCATAATTTGATTAACCACTAAATCAAAAGCTTCTTTTTTTAAAGAACAAACAGAATAGATCATCAGTTGGTCATGTAAATTTTTACCAACAGGCAAATCTTTCAGCACGAATATATCGTTATTTGTCAAAGTATCTCTGGGACCTATACCTGATTTTAATAAGATTTGTGGCGTATAAATTGCACCAGCACACAAGATTACTTCACATTTTGCATGAAATACTTCTTCACGCCCATTAATTAACACACGAACTCCCTGAACGTTATTCTTTTCATCTATGATTAATTTTTGTACTAATGCATTGTTAATAATCGCGACATTTTGACCTATCAATTCGCTCACAAAAACAGAATAAGGATCTAGCCTCTCTCCCTTATCTGAAATATTAAGTCTTGGATAAGACAATTTTTCACTAGCCTCACCATCCTCTAAGTAATTATTAGTATAAAGAAAGCCTTTCTTTAAAAAAGCGTCCATGGTATGTTTTGATGGCTCATTATGAGTGAAAATATCGGTGGGCTTTAATTTGCTGCATACCTCATTAATACTTGATTTATTCACATGCTTCATTAGTTCATCGTGAGGATGTGGTTTAACACAAACCATACCATTAATTGATCCGCTGCCTCCATTAATACGACCAGATAAATAAGGCATTTCTCTATTGTTAAATAATGCTTGGGGAATAGAATTTATATTCCAGCCAAAAGCGTCATAAGTTTCCATTGCTCGCGTAAAATCACGAACACGCTGATCTTCGTTTGAACCCCCAGCTTCGAGAATAAGTATTGATTTATCAGGGCATAATTCATGTAGCTTATTGACTAGTGCACAGCTTGAGCTCCCACTACCGACAACAATAAAATCGTAACTCATAACTAAATTCCTTCTAGTTTGATACTGTATTGTTCTATCTACTAACAGAATAGTCCCATTTTTCCAAAATTAGTATGGTTGATCTCTTACTAAAATCAAATCATCAGCGCATGCAACAGGCCAGACCCAAGATATGCGAAACGATGAAAGTCAGTAGGTCGATATTCTACCGGTGTATAAATGAATAATCCCACAAATAATATCCTATAATTAATTAACATATTATGCAGATGGTTAATATCTATGCCAAGGCCAACACGAGTTGAAATTAAAGAGAGAATGGGAAAAGGTAATGTGCCTGGTGTTTCGATTGCCTATCTTGATTTAAATAAATCTAAGCCTATTGATCCGGTAGTCATAGGCACAACAGATGTGCATGCTGATAGGCCACATGTACTAATAGAGGAAAATACTGTGTTTGGAGCAGCTTCTCTCAGTAAGCCCGTATTCTCTTATTTGGTTCTTAAGCTAATCGCGGATAAGAAATTATTAACACCAGATGGGAAAGCTTTTGATTTAGATAGCCCTATTTCTAAAATTCTTCCGATAGATGAATTTTATGGTAAAGAGATCAGCAGCGAGTCTTCTTTAGAAGCAAAAAAGATAACGCCCCGCATGGTATTATCTCATACAACAGGTATACCTATTAATGGTGCTCCCAGAGTAGATTTTGAACCAGGAACCCAATATGCCTATGGAAATACAGCTTTATATTATTTGCAAAAAGCCATTGAAAAACAAACTGGAAAATTGCTTAAAACACTTGCAGAAGACGAAATATTCATTCCTCTGGGAATGGGCCTTAGTAGCTTCTTACCCCCAGCTAAAAGTGGTTTGATTCCACATGCTGCTAACAGTTTGCACACAACAGCCAGCGATTATGCTCGTTTTGCCGCAGCGTGGATGCAAGAAAAAGATTGTAGTTTAGTAAAAATGTCTGATGTGCCAACTGCCGAAAATCAAAAAGATTCAGCAAGTTCATGCTATATTCTTACTGAAACAGGTTTTTACTATAATAACAAGTCGAAAGGAATCGTCCAAGAAATAGATTTAGATGAAGCTGGTTTTAAGCTTGCAGAGCTACACGATTCATTCTCTCACGTAACGGATGCTAGGCCAATTGAAAGGTTGTCAGATAAAGCACTTTCACAGATAACCACAATTACTGGTCATACCAACCCATTGCAGGAAGCATTCAGACCGGCCATATCACTGACTGAGGACCAATGGGCTATAGACATGGGCGTTGCAGAGGAAGATAGACAACACCTTGCATGGGGATTGGGTTTGGGTCTGCAACTCGATGACACAGGTGAAGTTACGACTGCCTTTCATTCAGGAGATATGAATCAATGGCGTGGATGGGTAGCAATGGATGTGAAGGAAAAATCAGCAGTTATCTATTTTGCGAATGGGGACGATGCTAAAAATGGTTCTGGGCACGGGTATGGACACGTTCTAGCTGATGTAATTGTATCTCCAGAAGTTAAATTAACACATGGTCTTAACTGGTTTTTTCAAAAATTTGGAGTTTCCAGAGATGTTCAGCCTGGATGGAAAGCAAAAGAGGAAAGGGATACTGCTCTAATTGATACTTATGTAGAATCTTGCCTTGTTTCGCCACCGAAACCATTGAAAGAAACAAGAGAGCCAGCCTCATTAGAGGCTGCTCGAGAAAAAATGCAGCAGTATAGGAGTACTTTAGAAGATACGAAGCGTAGAGAGCCAGGGGCTACGATAGCTGTTGAGGGAGATGTGGTAGTGGATAATCATAAATCACCCTCCCCTTTTCAAATTACGCCAAAACCTTTCAATGGGGAATGAGTTATATGCTTGATAAGCAAGTAAATAACAAGAAAAATACTAATTGCTTTTTTTGCATGTCTTGTTTTTATAAAGCTTAGTTCTTCTTGGGTTAGGTCAACAGCATCCATTATTATCATCATATTTTACTCATTAAGTCAGTTCCTAGAATAAACGACAATTGCCTCATAAATTTTTGATTGTAAGCTACCTGAATTCGATACTAAGGTTAACCCCATATTTAAAGTCGGAACAGATGATAATAGAATAAGTTTAAATGTATAATCAGGGATGATTGGGATGCAAACAAAGGGAAAACTTAGTTCCGTTATATTCATATTCTCACTAACTCTTCCAGCATATGCCGAAATTATTGTCGGACCAGGCGCTGTTACTGGTCCAGTAAATGTAAACATCGAAGGAACCACGATTGTAGGTAGCACGACAGTGACCTCGGGCGGCGCAACAAACGGCACTAATGTTACAGGCTTCCTTCTTACTTTAGATTCTCTCCTTGGGCCTTCTCCAGGAACAATTATTATACAAACATTAAATGGAAATGCTCTAAATGCCAATGGGGGAAACATATCTGCATCAAACAATGTCACTCTTCTCACTCAAAATGGACATGCTGTTTTAGCGAATAACAGTAGCAGTACAGTAAATTTAAACGGTACGTTTATTCAAACTACAGGCACAGGGGCAGGAATAGGTGCTATTGGAGGAACTGTCAATGCTACTGGAGTTACTATAAATAATTTAGGTAATTCAACGCCTACAGTATCAGCAGGCCATGGAGCAATGGCACTACCTTAAGCAGCTAGTGCCTCTTTTTCTATCATTTTAATTATTTTATTAGCTTTTTTCTGTAGCTTAATTTGCTCTGTTTTTCTTGATTTTTTTAGAACAGCAAAGGTTTTTGGCCTACATCTCACAGCACGAGGTTCATGTCGTCCAGGCCTGTTCCCTACTTTCTTTGTAGCAATGAGTTTTAGAAGTTGGTTATAGAGTAACCGCCATTTGTTCGTGCTCACACAAGAGAGCAAAAGGG
>JARLJR010000105.1 GCA_031291095.1 Legionella sp.
AAACCCCAAAACCCCAAAACCCCAAAACCCCATAACCATCATAGTAATACGTGTGTATTGGAAACCCATAATTATGAACAGAGTTTTACTGCATTATCGTCGTAAATACTACTATTTGGTCATTTGGAGAAATTAATTCTACAATAAGCAGTATTTAAGCGCGATCGCTACAGAAGTTATAAAAGTAGAGTTTATACAAATGGCCAGCAGTCACGAAGGGGACAAACCCTGCCTTTTTGCGATAGAAGATAAAAGAATCAGTCCTATAAAAAATCCTAGAGAGATATGCAGAGCCAAACAATACGAATGCAACTTTGTTTTGCGTGAGCATCCCTGTGAGACCAT
Organism: Legionella sp.; assembly: GCA_031291095.1. Classification (GTDB taxonomy): domain Bacteria; phylum Pseudomonadota; class Gammaproteobacteria; order Legionellales; family Legionellaceae; genus Legionella. The sequence goes on from JARLJR010000105.1 coordinate 346, forward strand.
GGACAAGACTGGATGTGTTATTACGACATTATACAATGTGCTTCAACAATGCAGCAAACTTACTAAGGAAACAAGCCTGAATGAGTTCTGTAGGGACTTAAAAAGCAGTCGTTGCATTGATAAAAGCACAGGGACCGTTGTTGTGCAAGATATTCTGCATTATCACAATATGAGCATGCATGTCTACAAAAAGAGCGACATCACACCAGAATTGATCAACAATAACATAGAATCAGGATTTATGGTAATTGGAAGGGCCAATCATACCACTAGAAACGGTTCGAGTCTGAATTTCGATGGTAATGAGCATACTATTCAAATTTTGAAGGCAAAATCTGATGGAGCTCTAATATGTAACGATCCAGGATATCGAGATGGTACTACAACATATACAATAAAGGACTTGCGTGCTCTAGGAGTAGTGGGCGAACTAAAGCCCGGGCAAAAATCATACGAAGAGAACTTATCGTCGAAGGGTGGGGTTGCCGACCAGAAACCCCAACTACGTGATGAAATTTGCAAGGAGATGAAAAAAGTATGGGAAAATCTTCCTTCCTGCGCTATTTCCGCATTTGCAGGAGCAGCAGGGAGTAAACTAGCGGATTGCATAAGCGTAAGAGGCGGCGAATTATCTTTCGATGTTGATCACAAGAAAATTGTCGCTGGACTTCAGATGGGCGTTAAAGGATTGGGAGCAAAAATAGTCCACCAAGCTGTTGCAGGATTTGTAAATGCCTGTGATGCAACATTTAAATTCAGTTCCAAGCTTAAGGTTCCTGGAGGCCCATCCATTCTATTTACTGTGGGATTCACTATAATAGATTTGTTGAATATTTGGAATGGAAATTATGACACTAGGACGAAGTGGAAACTGACAGGAGTATGCTTGGGGAAGGTGCTCCTTGAACAAGGAATCAGTGTGATAGGTCAGGCATCAATTCCTATTCCAGGTTTGGGAGCGTTCATAGGGGGATTGATAAGTGGGCTCATTTCCAAAATTATTTTCGAGTGGGAGGATGTTAAGAGGCTCTTCTGGAATGCATGCAATGCGATCCGTCGAGTAGTGGTACGCGTCGCAAAAGTTGTGGCTTGTGCAGTTAAGCAGATTGCTTCTGCTATCGCGTCGTTCTTCAGTTGGTTCTCCTAGTAAGTAAGAAATCGCAATTAAAAGTTAGCAACATCACTATCTTACATTATTCTATTTATAGTTGAGAATTGGAATGTGCTATAATTCTATATACTAACATAATTCAACTCGGCTCATAATTATAGGTTTCCAATACAAACATATTACTATGGATGAATCAGATGAAGAGCAGTAGTACTTGCCCAGATTCCCCCGCATTAGCATTTCGCAGTTTGCTCAAATTGACTTTGGTGATGTTCCCCGCTGGCATGCGACTTGGGGTTTTGGGGTTTTGGGGTTTTGGGGTTTTGG
>JARLJR010000106.1 GCA_031291095.1 Legionella sp.
ATCGGCGGGTCTTGTCTTTTTTCTATCTCGGATGTCAGATTATTAGGAAAGAAATAAAGTTCAATTGTGAGTGGGGCTTAATTTTAAAGGAGCACAATATATGCTCCTCTTAATTAAAAAAAAAACGAGTCGATCCCTCAGGTCCATGGCCCAACAAAGCATCGAGCCACACCAGAACTCAATGTTGGACCTACACGTCTTAATATTATTCATCATCGTGAGAGTACGTAGGCTGGGCTGAAAAACCCAGCAAAAAAATCTTGTGCCACTCCCGATGCTGCGGCCTACCATCATCAGTTCTCAACTGCTAGTGCAAAAGCTAATTCCGCCCCAAGACGCACATTATTTTTTATCAACGAAATATTTGCCTGCTGGCTTAAACCAGAAGTTGCCTTGGTGACTTCGCTTAACAAAAAGGGTGTTATCTCTTTACCAGAAATCTTCAAGGCCTCAGCTTTCTTCACAGCAGCTTCAATTACGGGCTCAATCATTTCCATAGGAATTGAATCTATTTGAGGAATTGGATTCATGATCAATATACCAGAGGTTAAATTAAGTTGATTCTGTATTTCTACCATCGTTTTTAGCGTTTTTACATTATCAGCACGCATAGTCAATTTATAAGGAGTTTTGTCGGTGTAAAACGCAGGAAGAGTATCTGTTTGATAGCCGATGACCGGTACACTGTAGGTTTCCAAAAACTCTAATGTTTTAGGCAAATCTAAAATTGCCTTTGCTCCTGCACAAATAACGGCAACTGGGGTTTGGGAAAGCTCAATCAAATCAGCGGAAACGTCCATATCCATTCCACGATGAACGCCGCCAATACCGCCGGTTGCAAAAACTTTGATTCCTGCCGCAGCAGCACAAAATAAGGTTGCGGCAACGGTAGTGCCTGCTGGGCGTTTTTCACTGAGGACAAAAGCTAGGTCACGCTTGCTTGCTTTAAGGACGTCTTTGCTTTCTGCTAAACGTTCCAGTTCGTCAGCATTTAGGCCGATTTTTATTTTTCCATCCATAATCGCAATGGTGGCGGGCACTACATGATGGCGACGGGCAATTTCTTCTAAAGCAAAACCGGTGCTTAAATTATCGGGGAAGGGTAAGCCATGGGTAATTACGGTGGACTCCAAGGCAAGCACAGGTTTATTCGCACTAAGAGCTGTGCGGACTTCATCGGAGTATTCAAGGAAATGATGCATAATAAAAGCTCCCTATACAGTTAATGAAAAACATTCCAGGTCGGAAAAACTAAAGTTACCTGCTACCGTTTTAGTCGATTGCAAGGTGAAATAAGCGGCCGTAGCCCCTAGTTGGCAAGATTCTTCTAGCGGCACGTTACGTTGTAAACCAGCTAATAGAGCGGCAACAAAGGCATCTCCAGCCCCGCTTACATCGACAAGATGGGTTAATGGAATAGCAGGGAAATGATTGGCTCCATACTGATTGACTAAGAGATAGCCTTCAGCGCCTAGGGTAATTAGAAGATTTTTCATTCCTCGTTGCAGTATTGCTTTTGCCGCGTTAATACCTTCTTCAAGAGAGTTGATGGGCATATTTGCTAATGCACAGGCTTCGTGCCGATCTGTTTTAAGTAGGTACACTCCCTGCATGTCATAAGGCAGCTTGGCTGATTTGCTGATGGAGACCGCATCGATGCACAAATAAGGCGTTGCCTCTAATTTAATTGCGTGCGCAATGAGATGTTCAGGAAGATTCGTGTCGATAAAAACCAGATTATTTTTGAAATCATTAGCCCAATGTTTAACAAATAAATCGATAGGGATGTGCTCAAAAATATGCATATCGGATAAGGCGGTATGCAATTCCCCATGTGTATCAAGCACTGCATAATAGCGAGCAGTATTTTGTTGTTTCAGAATCAGTGAGCGCTCGGTATTAATGGAGCGAGCAGCTAAATCATTAAGTAGGCTTTGGCCTTCGAAATCATCCCCTAAAACACATTGTAATTGTATGTGCTCAGGGGGAGTTAAATAAGCTAAATTGCTGGCTACATTATGGGCTACACCACCAAAAGATTGGAACGAGTAAATAGGATTTGATGACCCTAACTCAAGTGGTGCGATACTTTTTAATTTATAATCAACAGTCGCTCCACCGACACATATAATGCGCATCATCGTCTACGTCCTTAAATAAACTAGCGTCCTGGCTTTATGCTTTAAATTTCTTGATAAATCAACAAGTATTTTGCTATCAAGGGTGCATATGTCATTCTAGACGTTGAATACGTCATTCCGAATGTCATGAGGGATCTTCTGAATGTGGCATAAGCGCTCTGGATGGGTATAATGCCACATTCAGGAGATCCTTCGTCGTAAACTCCTCAGGATGACGGGCATTTCTGTGCATTAAGTTGGGTGTTTAAAATTAAATCATCATGTGTTATTGTTTATATTCTTGTAAGCTGATAGAAGAAGTTAAGCTATGAAGGTTATGGTTACAGGTTCTCGTGCGCCCGTTGCTTTGGACCTTATGCGCGCGCTACATAGCCAAGGACACCAGGTCTATAGTGCTGACTCCATGCGCTTTCCTGCGTGTCGCTTTTCTAAATCGGTGCATCAGCATAGTGTATTACCCTCCCCAAACGCTAATCCACAAGGTTATTACCAGGCATTAAAGCAGGCTATTCAACAGCATCAAATTGATTATTTAATTCCTACCTGTGAGGAGATATTTTTTATCAGCCGCTTTCATAAAGAGCTGAGCATGTATTGTAAGTTATTTTTAGACCCATTAGAAAAACTATCTATATTGCATGATAAGTATCAATTTGCGCAGTTTTGCCGGAAGTGTTTGATCAAAGTCCCGCAATCTTATTTAGTTAGCACCAATCAGGATAAAGAGACTTTACCTACAATTGATCTGGTTTTAAAACCGGTTTTTTCTCGTTTTGCTTCGCACGCCTTAATTAAGCCAGGCAAACAACAAATTCAGGCATTGGATGTTCGAGTACCTTATGTGGCACAAGAATTCATTTCCGGAACTGAGTATTGTGTTTATGCTATTGCTCATGAAGGAACATTATTAGCCCATGCTGCCTACCAGCCCAAATACACGGCCGGGGCCGGTGCAGGTATTTATTTTGAGCCAATTAACTTAAAAGAAATAGAGTTATTTATCACGCATTTGGTGCAAAAAATTCAATTTACTGGGCAAATTAGTTTTGATTTTATTCAGGCTGCAGATGGACTTTATGTCTTGGAGTGTAATCCACGTGCAACGAGTGGTCTACATCTTTTGGCTCAACACGTGAATTGGCAAGAAATTCTAAACGGGCATGGCCAAACGGTTCCCAAGGCTGATAAACCTAAAATGCTTAAATTTGCCATGCTAAGTTATGGAATATCCAATTTTTTTAGTCCGCATCGCAAAGAGTTTATGCAGGATTATCAACGCGCTATTGATGTTTTAAATATTAGCTGGGATAAATGGATGCATTTAAAATCCTTACCTGCATTTGTTGAAATTTTACTTAAATCCATCCGATTTAATAAATCATTTAAAGAGGCAACGACCCATGATATTGAATGGAATGGAGAATCGTTTTGATTAAAACTGATAACGACTTTGTGGCTTCTTATTTAGAGCCATTAATGAAACAAGGAAGTAAGCACTTTATTGATAATGTAGAAACACAAGCAATGCTGTTAAGCATTAATGACTTCGTTTTTCCATGTGGGCTTAATGATAAGGAATATGACAGTTCTTATGTGTGTTCAATTTATAATGCTTTAGTGACTTATAGTGCCGAGGAGTCAGCTAAGCTTAATAATTCACTATTGGAATTTATTATTCGAATGGTTGTCCGTGCACAAAGTATGATGCTCAAAGCAGCAAGAATAGATAAAAATCTATTTGTTAATAACTACTTGCTGTCGACTAATTTATACCCCAATTGGTCAGGGGAAGGAATTGACTGTTTTACATCAGAAATGAATAAGAGCTATCCTCAGCATACCATCATCTTTCGTTCTTTAAATTATCATACCAATGAAGCGCTGCTTACGACACTTCAAAAAGCGGGTTATCAGTTACTCCCAACGCGCCAAGTCTATCTATTTGATACGAAACTTAAAAATTATAATATCAGTCGCGATTTAAAAAGAGATAGAGCGATTCGTAAGCAGTCCGAATACACGCTTGTGGAGCACAAGGATATTTTGGAATTGGATTTTCCAAGAATTATAGAACTTTATAATAAGCTGTATTTAGAGAAATATTCACAGCATAATCCTCAATACACTGTGGCAATGATTAAACATTGGCACGAAAATAATTTGCTCACTATGGTCGCTCTTAAAAGCACGGAGGGTGTGATTGATGGGGTGGTGGGGATCTTTGAAAATGCAACTACAGTGTCTGCTCCTTTAGTAGGCTACGACACTAATTGTCCACAAGAACTCGGATTATATCGGCAATTGATTAGCCTGGTTATTGATTACGCCAATAAAAACAATAAGATTTTAAACCTAAGTTCTGGGGCTTCTAATTATAAAATCAATCGTGGTGGCCAACCATTTATTGAGTATGCTGCGGTCTACACGAAACATTTATCATTACCTAGGCGTGCGGTTTGGCGATTTATTAATATCTTATTAACACACGTTTTTATTCGAATTTTAAAAGCATATAAATTATGAAACTTAATAAAATAGATTCATTGGCAGCAAAATTACCCTGGTTTTTAAAATTTAAATATACAGCGCAATTTATCTTAGAACACCTCATGGGGGGGCGCTTATCCGCGCGATTTTTATCGAAATCGCAGGCAAAACTAAAACAGCAAATACACGCTTGCTTAGCTGCAACGCCTCAGAAAGGAAGATCAACTCCTATTACTGAAGTATCTGATTTGTCGCCGCACGAGTTTTTTCAATACAGTTTTCAGCCGGGTGTTCCGGTTGTCTTTAGAGGCATCGCTAAAGACTGGCCAGCCTGTAAAGAGTGGGATTTCAATTATTTTGCAACTCATTATGGTAAAGAGCCGGTTTTATTTGTGAATCATGAGGCCTATGGAAATAAAGAGAATAAATCTGATTTTGAACTGTCTACTTTAGAAGAGTATCTAGGCTCACTAGATAAAAATGATGGGCGTTATGCACGATTTCACCCGCTCTTAGACCGATATCCAGAGTTAAAAAAGTATTTAAACTTAGAATGGCTAACCGAGAGAATGTCGCAAAAGCTTCTGGACGGGTTTGTCTTTAATGTACTGTTTTTGGGGAAAAAGGACTCTGTTACCAATTGCCATAATGAAGGTAATGATAATTTATTTTTACAAGTCACTGGAACGAAAAAATGGTTTTTGTGGCCCACTGATTATTCCTATATTTTTCAACCCAGGGCGAATAGGGGGCCTGCAAAATATTGCGATATAAATCCTCTCAAGCCGCAACTTAATAAGTACCTGGGATATGAATATCTGGATTACTATGAAGTGGATTTAGAGCCTGGAGATATTCTCTATGTGCCAGCGTATACCTGGCATTATACAAAAAATGTTACTTCCTCTATTGGCGTTGGCACCCGGTGGACTTCATTAAAAAATACATTTAGACGCTCTCCTTTATTATGTATCTTTGAATTTTTAAACACCAACCCTTCTTTATTTTCAACTTTGTTTAGTAAGGATGAATTTGATTTTAATAGAATGATTATTAAATCAATGGGGTATAAGCGTGAGGATATTAAATAAACTGTGTTGAGTAATTGTTGCAGAAATTGTAAACCATGTCCCCGTACACTTGTAAATGATGTCCCTGTGCTATACAGCCCCCTGGCTTCACTGCCAAGACGTCATCCCGAACGTAGTGAGGGGATCTCCAGCATCGGGCTCGGTGCTTGCACTGGAGATCCCTCACTACGTTCGGGATGACGTTTTTTTTAGTAGTCTTGATGTTTTATCCATTCATTGAGGCATAAGGTGCACTTGAGCTTTCAGCTTGGTCGCTAGAGCTTGTTGCCGGCTTCCACATGGATGCAGAGTAAATTTTTGGTTTGCTTGGTTCAGCATGTTTACCAAAGGCAGTTAAAAGGCGTTCGGCGTCTTCTACGCAGTTATTTAGTCCACAATCGATGTATAAAGGCTTTAATATATCTGCCCACGCCTTTTGCCCGTATTGGGCTGCTACAGCAATCGGAGTCAGACCTTCGTAATTGCAATATGTTGCGTTGAGCAGCATTTCTATTATTTCTTTGTTAAATATGGGCTGACTCAATAATAAAGTTAGTGTTTGTTTAAGCTGTTCAATAGCTTCTGCATTTTCGTCCTCGAGAAGAGTCAAGCTCACATAGCTTAGAAAGTGCAAACAATTGCCAATATGTTTTATTTTTGTTTCTTGAAGAACTTTCGAATGATGCATATTCATGCTAGAAAAGGTAGCGAAAATAGATTTCAAAATATCGTTTTGATTAAATGCGATTGCTAACTGTAATTCATTAATATTTATCGTGTATTTTTTTCCATGGTCAGAAAAATCTGCATGTGATTCGTGAAACTCGGGTATTTGTCCGAATCGAGACGAAAATAGGGTTGTTTTGCCCATTACTGCTGCTAATTGTAAGGGGCTCAATGCATAGACATTACTTTGCTCCAACATACTTTCTACACCCTTATTTAAAAGTAACTCAAAACTTTTAGGGCGATCTGCTAAAACACACCAATGCAAGAAGTTATTTTTATAGGTTTCATCTTGATAGCGCATTTCCGCAGCAAGAGTCCGTGAATTGATTTTCTTTATTATTTGCGTTAGCTCAGCATCATTCGTAGAGGTAATTACATGAGCAGATAAGCTATTATAGGGTAATTTTAAAGAAGTAATGTCTTTATCTTGTAGCGCTACCGTATTAGCGGCAAGCAGTTTTCTAATCGCGTCTAAGGTCAATTGAAGTTGTTTGGCAACAGGGCTTGTAAGCATCATATCTCTCTAAGAATAAGCTGGTGTTCTTATTATACAAGTTGGTTTTATTTTGGAATACCGTATTTTCTACGGTATCTACAGTACTGTTATAATTAAGTCATGTTATGGATTTGGCAATAAGGAAAAATAATGTCAAAAGGAACTGCTTGATTTTTAAGCATTGATCGGCGATTAGGTATAACATGCCTGGTCATAAACAATTTGCTCAACATGCACAAAACAATGGTCCCCAATTTTTCAGAGTTTCTCAGGCATTCAATAGTGGCTTAAAATATGTTCCATTATTTGATAAATCTATTATCCCGGCGAAGACAAGCATTGCATCAACTCCTTTATCAGGATTTAGACGCTTTTCATTATTAGAATCTTTAAATATGAGGGAGCGTGATTGCGGGGGAAGGATCATTGTTTTCTTTAGGTTGTAGGTAGTGTGGTTGGGCTAAGGAGTAAGCCTTTCCCTTCATTGCCATTAAGTTAAGACGTCATCCCGAACGAAGTGAGGGATCTACAGCATCTGGCTTGGTGCTTGCATTGGAGATCCCTCACTACGTTCGGGATGACGTTTAATATCGGGACTGCATTTTGCCTCTATCTCTGCTGTAAGCTGTGCTGCCAATTGAGTTTCTAAGCTCAGTCTTTTTTCCGGTAAACACTGACTTAACTTTTCTACTCGCTCTCTTTCATACTGCACAGATCGTTTTTCAAAAAAGCGTAATGTACGTTGGCTTAGCTCATGGTTTAGGGAGTCAGCCAGGATAAGGGTGGACAGTAAGGTTATAGCAATGTATGTTGCTATAACCAGTTGCGTCGATAAATCCGTATCCACATAATCATTAGCCAATAAAAGAAGAATAAAAGAAAGCCAAGCTAAGAACATTGCAGAAAAAAACGTGGTTATTAATGAGGTGCGTTGAGCTTTTAGCCGCTCGAGTTTTTCAGCCATCACCTGCAAGTGTTCATTAAGCATGTGCTCTTTTTTTATCGTCTTAACAGCCAAAGAATTGATACATTCCTCAACTGTATTTAACATTCTCTTTATATTATGCGGATTAGTAGATAAAAAGTTATGCGAATTTTTGCTGGTACTGAAAAACGCGAGTTGATCTGAGATCGGTTGCAACTCTTGGGTTAGCTTATTAAAATCTTCATTTCTAAGTTGGTCGGCAATTGCTAAAATAACTTCTGGTGGTAATGATAATAGATCGATTTTGCTTTTTGCCATTTTACTGATTCCAGGTACAAACTCCGGGCGAGTTTATCTCAGTATCAAACGCAAGTTAACGCTTTTTGAACGGTATTTTAATAAAAAATGTTATTTTAGTTGGAGTTAAAAATTATTATTAAGGACATAGAAATTACCTATGGATAGGGTGCCTTGCAAAAATAAAATTAGATTAAAAAAACGAATCGTTTTTTCGACGCTAGTCGTCGAATTATTCGTTTCCCATGTTTTTGCTGCGCCTGTTTCTGCAGCTGATTCAATATCAAATGAATTAAGTTCTTCTCCCGATGACGTGACGCAACTGTTATCCACCTTGGAAAAAGAAAACAACAGTTTAATCCCCAAAACTCCGTTAAGCGCTATATTAAAAAAAATAGGGCAAGAAAAAAAACGACAAAAGGAGGAATATGGAGTCAATTGGGGGATGAATTATATCCCTTTGTTGGAATATTCTTCCTCGGGTTATCCTCAGGTGAATGCATCAGGGAGTGCATATCAGTTTTTTGGCAGTTACAAACCGAAACCTTTTCAGCAATTAAAAACGACCATAGGATTAAAAGTAGAAGGTAATCATCGATACACTGACATTGCACCAGGAAATTTTGCCGAAGAAATTAATTCTGCCATCTTAACTACCTCAGGTTATAAGCCTTATCCTTTGGCAGTGACGGAGCTATGGATACAACAAAGTCTTATACCTAATGTTTTGGCTTATCGTTTAGGAAAAATTGATTTAACCTCAATGATGAATTCTTATGCTTTTGACAGTAGGCAATTTTATTTTTTAAGTAATGTATTTACTAAGCATCCAGCCACAGCGGTTCCATCTAAATCTCCTGGGGCTGTGCTTGGTATTGCTTTAGGTGCTCATTTTTACACTGCCTTAGGTGCTGTAGGTCTTGATGGCGAAGATACAACCTCAGGTTTTTCTTCATTTGATCGGGGGAAGTTTTTTACTGCTTTAGAAGTAGGGTTTCGAGACATTATCACTAATCCTCAATCAGATAATTATCATATTTTTCTTTGGCATGTTCCGGACCAGCCTGAAAAGCACCAATTAAGCGATCAAGGTATTTCAGTGGTGCTGCAAAAAAATCTATTTAATAAATTTATTCCTTTTGTGAAATTAGATTGGAGTAAGGGGCGAGTCGCCACCTTTAATAAATTATTTATCACCGGTTTTGGTTTACAACATCCTTTGTATGGTTCTATTGGCTTATGGGGACTTGGGATGGGGTATGCGCAGCTGGCTGAGGATGCAACAAATCAAGCTATTTTAGAAAGTTTTTATCGAGTTCAACTAACACCTAACTCTCAATTAACGCCTAATATTCAATTTATTAAAACATTGCCAATTAATGGGCATCAGCCAATTGCTACAGTTTGGAATTTAAGATATCGAATTGCGGTGTAAAGCATAGCAACGGTCTTGAAATAAAATTCAAGACCGTTGCTATGCTATTTTATTTTGAATAATTAATACGATAAGGCCCGGCAATACTATTAAAAATCATATTATTGTCAGGAAGTAATTGAATGATGGCATAGGCCCCATTACCATAGTTGGTCTGCCCAAATGTTTGATGCACCACTTTACCTGAATCCCAATCTAAACCTGTAATTTCCCAGCCACGTTCTTTCGTATAACCATTCATTAATACGGTATTAGAAGGAATACGGACTACTGGTACCATACTGGTTGAAACCGCCTCTGCATTTGCCCAGGGGGAGTGCCATTGATGTTTTTGTGCATCCCATTGAAAACGCTCAACGCCATGTGGAGGTGGGAATACGGGGCCTAAACCGATAACACTGACCAATAAGTCTTTATGCCCTTGAGTCCCAATGTTATTCACTACAAAGGCACCATAACCTTTAACGACGACCGATTGTTCACTTTGAATGAATTTAGGTAAAGGATTAAGCCCACAAGTAACTCCAATTTGATCCGCGATACGTCTGGATTTAGTATTGGGTTTTTGTTTAAAGTCGGCCGGGATATTATCACGCCAGAAGGCCACTAAGTTCATATGATTTGAACCATCCGTGATCACGACTAACTTATCTGGATCTGCATCAAAACCCATAAGTGTTGGCGTAGAGCCAGTACCGATACCTACCTTAACTACAGGAGGCTGCTCGCCAAAATCATAGGGTGAGCTCCAAGCCCCATCTTTTTCATCAGTGCTTAATTTTTGTCCGGTCTATATAACTTTTCGCATGATTTATAGACATTATTTACCGACTTTTCTACCTCTTGTACTGTTTTGCACTCATGTTCCAGGGCTTGTTGGTTTAAGGCACTGGTTACTGGTTTTACTCCTGGAATATTAATACGAGCTACTTCATTCCAATTATCACCACTTTTGTTGATGTATGTTACTCCACCTGAGGAAACGCCCCACATGTAGTCTTATGAGGGAGAACTTAAGGTCATAATATTCACAGGCCCGCCAACTACTTGTGGTGTTTTACTTAAATCAATATGAAATACACCCTGGGGAATAGTGTAAGTAAACGAATCAGTGGCAGCAGGATTCACAGGGGTAATCGCGGATTGTTCTGCAGCAAGATTAGGGTTAGGTTTAGGAAGGGAAACTGCACTCTGTGCATAAATCAATGTACAGGGAGTAGATAAGATAGCGCTTAATAATAGTTTATTTTTTAATGAGCTCATCATGACATCCTTGTGATAATTTATAAGTGCTTAAAGAAAATTTAGCTTATGTTTTCAGATTTTTCATTCATTTTGTATTATAAAATCGATTTAAATGGCATGTTTTATTTATTTTTCATCCGATTCTTTTAATTTAAAAGCGGATGCAAACTCATCATAATTAAATTGCTTAAATGTAACGTCTTCGCCAAGCTTCAATTCTATTTTATATTTTTGATAAGTTTGCTCTAAAATCTCTAGTGCCTGATTTATTGTTTGACGCATTTCTTTCTTTTCCAAACGAATTTGCTCAATTAAGTCCAAATATTGAGCCGATTCTTCTGCTGTCCTTTTATTTTCTTCAAAAACGGACTCTATTTTTTCTCTACACTTACTAATCGTTTTTTTTATGGCCTCTGGATCTTCAAGTGTTTTTTCATCAACATTTAGATTACATAAGTGAGCCATTTTTAAAATCATGTCTTCTATTTCTTGTTCAATAGACTGGTGATGAGCGGCTGCAGGTTGCTGCGGCTGATTGGTTAGTGAGTGATGATGTTGCGCTGCTTCATAAAATGTATTCACGTAGGCTTGATCCAGTAGTTCCAATGTGTTTGTTAGGCGGTTGGCTATATTGGATTTGCACTCCATCATTAATAGAATTAATTGGTTTAAAATGAGCTGATTTTGCTTCTTTATATTTTTTAAATAATGCTCACTTTGGTCACCATAAAAATTAATGAGTATCGGGGTAAGTTCAGATGCATTATTTTCTATATATTCTTCAGCCTTAATTTTTGCATCAGACAAGATTTTTATTTTGGCACGATTGGTTAATGTCCTATGAATAAAGAAGATGATTAATGAAAAGGTTAGTAAGGTAATAATCAGTATTACTGGTAACAAAGCCTCAGATGTCATCATTGCCCCTTAATTGATCCATTTTTTCTTTATAAAGCTTTTGGTTTTTCTTATAGAAATAGCCACAAATTACTGAAACTAAAATTAATACAAGTATGCCAATCATGGAAATTAGATTAATTGATAACAGGGGATGCCTTTTATTCATGTGTTTTGTTTTATTAACCGTTGGAGCTGGGGCACTTCGTTCTATTTTATTTAAGGGTACTGGTTCAATATAACTACTTATTTGTATTGGGGCAGCATTACAGGTAATTTTTTCTTGAGGTAGGAGGAATGCCAATGGGCGTCCACTTGGCGATTTTGCTGTAATTTCTGCTTGCAGTGAAAACGTAGGTAATTTCTGTAAATTACACAGAGTTTCGATACTGGTTTGCCAAGAACCATTATTTGGTGCCAGGGTTAATAAAGCACTTCGCTCTTGGTTTACCAGTTTGATTTGTACTGATTCTTGTTCAATGTGTGGGTTAATTAATTCGACTTTAAAGGCGTTATTGGTAATGCTTTGTTGAAAGGGTGTTGGCATTATTTTAAATAAACCTTGTTCTTCTCGCACAAAAGAATCATTTTTTGCCGTCACTATGCTCTTGGTTACTCCTGGCGACATGTCTAAAAGAATCTCTTTTTCAAACTGCATATTTTTGACTAGGGGGATAGGAGTAGAAAAGTTATCTTTTTCATTTTTCAGGTTGAGTGTTACGGCAGTATTCGTTAATAACGGAGATAAATCATTATTGCCTTTTTCTGACTTTAATCTTGCGTTTATGGTAATTAGTTCTCTATTAAAGTACTCACCACTTAACTTATTTGTTATTAATTCTAAATTAGTTAAAATAATAGCTCGTTCTTCTTGTTGCGCATCTCCTTTGATTTTCCAGGCGCCTGCAGCAGGATGTTTTACATCGATGAAAATAAATTTATTAAGCTCGGGTAATTTTGACTTAAGCACACTTCCATCGGGTTGGTATAAAGCAATTGGCGTTTTTTGATCTTTTTTCTCAATAATTACGGACAATTGTTTTACATGCGCGTCTACTGGGATTTTTCGTTCATTATTGTCTGCTTTTTCTAATGGAATACCTTGTGCTGAGATGGCTGAGGTAAAGGTATTATATAAGGATTTTTCTGCATCAGACATGGAGTTGATAAACTGATAACTTCCATTGGTTTGGCTGGCTAAGGATTTAAGCAGTTCTTCATCGATATTTGAGCCTATGCCTATGGTATAGAGTTTGATGTGATTCTTTTTCAACTCTGGAATTAAATGGTTATTGAGGACTTGCTTATCGTCACTATCTTGTTGTTTGGAACCGCGATCGATTTGTCCATCGGTAAGCAGCACAATAAATCGAGATTTGCTGTCTTTCCATGAGCTATTTGCTGCTTTTAGTGCGGCAAGAATATTAGTAAATTGACCTTTAGAGTTAATTTGCTTTTCCTTTGCATGAAATTGATTCACATAGTCGTCAGAAGCTTCTTTCGTAGGTACTAATAATTTAGTATTTGTAGAAAAAGTAAAAATAGTAAGCTTTGCTCTGTCTTTAAGAAGATTAATCAATAAATTCGTTGCCGGAATTCGTAAATTTTGGGGATCGTTTTGTTTCATACTCCCTGAAGTATCAATTAAAAGAACCACTTCGGTATTTTCTTGCGCTAGTACAGAGGTTGATAAGCCGCAGGTAATACAAAAAATGAATGATAGAAATAAACGCATGCTAGATGATCTCACCGATAAGTCCTTTTAATTTTTATTCTCTTCGCTAATAAAATATAGGTAGTATTTCGAGTTATTTCAAATTACTTAGGTTAAAACTGAGCCGATAAGCCTATGAAGTAAGTCATATCATAGCGGATTCTCAGACAATGTTAGTTGGTATTCATGCGTAAAAGATTATTTGGGGGAGCGCATTAAGCATGCGTCCTCCCTCACTGAATTTTCGAACTTATGCGATTACAGGGACGGTTTTATCACTGGGCTCAACAGCAAGAAGATTGTGATTGATCATCGTTTGAATAAACGAAAGCGCATCATCCGCAGCTTTTAGCCATTCAATATGGTATTCTTGCATTAAAAATTGAATCACTTCCTCCATCGATTTTCCTGGTTTATCGAATAGCGGCCACAGCTTTGCACCTATGGGATTTAAGTTAAAATAAGATTGGCTAGTAGGTTCCAAAACAACGATTTCATTATCTAACTCAACATGCGTAACATTGTGCTTTTTTGAAATAAGGCACGTAGTGATTAATTGATTCATGAACACTCCATTGTTAAGTTTGTTTCAATATGATGACGGATAGGCAGTCGATTTCTGTGCAAGCAACCTTATTTTTGCATTATTTCTCTATGATTATCAATTCATATGAATACCGTAAAAATTACGGTATTCACATTATTTTTATTGTACTAAAATCAACCTCTTTCATTCTGAAAAATTAATTTAGATTTAAAAGGTGATGTTATGTTTAAAAAGCGAGACTTTTACACAGACAATGAATCATTCATGTTGAAATACAAAGAAGCTCTTTTAAAAAAGCAGTTAGTCCAACCACTTATAATTCATAATGGATTAGTTGATGCACACCGCGGGTAACTCCGATTCCTCTAAATCATTTTCTGGCTCAGCTGTAGCTACCATACCAAACCACTCAGAAAGAGTAAGCACTGATGTTTGGATGAGGCTGTTACGCATACTTTTCTGCTCGTTCATTACCTGAATTAAAGCATTGCCTTGATCATTCCCTGACATTATAAAATGAGTTAATGTATTCGATAACTCCTGCAAGTTTTCTCGATAATCAGCATTTAAAACCTGAATTAATTGTTCGGGATCAAGCTTAGGTAACAAAATATTAAGTAAATTAAAGCAAAGCGCTCCAGGCCCTGGATAATGCATCGTATAGCCTGCTGCCTGTAAGAAAGAGCTTAAAATAGACGTAATTAATTGTTTATCAGTAATTTTCGTTGCTAAAACCGATAAGGCTTCCCAATCTTGCTTGGTTAAGAAACGATCTTTTATTGCGTATAAATAAATAGTCGCAATTTGTTCTGTTTTTACTAGAGTAAGCTTGGGGGTTAAGGCAGTTAAGGTGTTTATCACGGCTGTTTGGATCTCGCTATGGTCTGAATAAAGCGAGACTCGTGCTTTCAGATTAGGAATGAGGACTTCATATACCAAGTCTATTTGTTTGTCATTTAACATGGGTATACACAGAGTAAAATAATTAAATACGTTAGTTACTATTTGTATGTTTTCGTCATTAACATGCTCTACACAAAAATCCGATACCTCCTCAAGTTGTGAAGGGTTTAAACGCTGAATTAAAACGCCCCAACTTTTCCATGACTCATTTTTTTTAGTTGCGTTCGATTTAAGAATATTGGGAATATCTGATAGTTGTTCATCCGGTAAATGACTGAATAAAGAGTCTAATGCTTTAGAATCCGATACAGACATTAAATTTGTTAATGTAGCTGTAACGTCATCAATAATATTAGAATGTTCCTCTTTATTGAGGGAGGCTACTAATACAGAGAGGACCCTCACCGCATTATTTCTTAAATTAGGTTCGGCTAATAAGGGCAGTAGGCATTCTCTTGCAGTGGAGTAAATTTGCGAGGAGTCGAGCATTAATTTAGTATAAATGTTTAATGCCATGATTTTAGTTGATGTGTGTACAGTACGCTCCGACGTCACTGAACGAATAAAACGTATAATTTGTATTAATGTCTCAGGGTCCGTAATAAACAAAGCTTGCTTTTCTAGAGTATTTAAAATTCCCCGGTGTATATTTTTATCTCTTTGCCTAAAGTGAGGCATGAATTCATCAAAAATAGTACGATGTTGTTGCTGTGAAAGGTGTGGTATTAGGATGATTAAGGCATCATGTATCATCTGATTTAAAGACCATTCTACATAGACGAATTGAAGTTTAGGGGCTTTAAATAAGGTTAATAACGCCATAACAACACGATTGATTTGCTCTCCATTAAATCTTGATGCCAAAATTATTGGGCGAAGTATTTTCTTTAGAATATTAAGGTTCTCTGGATGAAGACTCCTAATAAATTCTTTAAATAATATTTCGATTTGCTCCGCATCAAATTGATCTAATACTGAAGTGCTGGCATTTAGGGCTGCCAAGCGAACAAAAATATTTTCAGAGCTCAGGTTCTCTATAATCGGTTGTAAATAGGTATGACTTAGGTCTTTAGGAAGTCGTTTTGTTAAACTTACTGTAGTATTTAACGCGGCTTTTCGTACGAGCTCACCTTTCGCATTCAATTTATCCCTAACTTTTGTATGTATGTGTTCTAATTCTTTGTCACTCATTCTAGGAATTAAAGCAGACAATATATTTAAACCCGTTTCTCTAACAGGTTTGTGTTCATTATCTAAATAGTTATTAACGACTGCTAATGTTGAGCGGACATCCCTATCATTTAAGTAGGGGACTAACAAAGGTAAGGTAACCCATGCGACTTTACGTTCATGCCGGTCTTTATGCTCCAAGCGACTTAATAAGTTATGTAATAATTCGGTTATTTTTACGGGGATATATTTTGCCATACTGGCAAGGACAGCTTCTCTCTGTTTGTTGAGAAAATCCTTTTTAAACTGTTTGTCAAATTCGAAATATGTTGTGATATTAAAGTTTAACTTAGGAATTTTTGTTGATAAATAAACTAGAAAATTCATAGTCAAAATGAAGTTAGTTAAGTAGCCTTTTTCATTTTTGTATTGATGGAATTTTTGTAGATAGAAATCAACAGGAATTTGGGCAATTTGTGCTGTATTTAGTTTCGGTAACAATGCCATAAATAATGTAATTTTTTCTTCGTAGTTATAGCCAAGCGAGCCTGTTTTTTTATCGATCAAGGCCATGAATAATGTATTAATTTGTTGTGAGCTAAGGGAGCTAAGTAAACTTAAAGCAAGGGATGTTATATATTTAGTATGAATTCTATCTTTTACAGTAAACGGGGGAATTAGTTCATTAAATAAATCATCACTCACTACCAGTTGAGGATTATTTTGATTGGCAATGGGAAGCAGAAGAGCAACATGGTTTTCTCCTTGAAGGTCAGAAGTTGTCTTCAAAGCGTTTAAAATATGGTTTTTATATTGAAGAGCTAGATTATAAAATAGCTGTTGATTTGCAAAATTGATTAATTGTAAATAGCGAACCCATACGATGGGCTCATTGTCCTGTTGAAAAATTTGGTTAAAAAAAACACCATTTAACGCGGCTACTTTTCTTAGCGATACTAAATGCGGCAACTCTAATTTATCTGCTATTTTAAATAATAGCTCATGTGGCAAATCTAATAGCTGTACGGTTTTCTCTCTAGTTTTAGTTGGGCTATTTTTTGAAGCACTAACAAGTTCTCGTTTAAAAAAAGTCATGTAATTAATCCATTGAGTTTGTGTTTATAAGCAAATAGTTTTCTAAAGGAATGTTTGTTTTGGTTTCTTATTGTTCTTATTGGGTGAGTTATTGAATACCGTATTTATTACGGTATTTTAAAATCCCATATAAGGTTAAAATTTGAGCGCATCAATCAGGTTTTAATCGGTCTTTACGTAATAATAAACTAATTTGGCTGAGAAAGAACACCCACTAAGCGAGGAGATTTTCTAAATGTTTGCAAAACTATTAGATACAGTTGTAATTGCCACAGGATTTGCTGCTTGAGGAGGAAGATTGGATGGATCAGCTTAGGATGAGCTATCAAGGGGCTGTTGTAAAAATATCCTTTTAGGGTTAAAATAAAACAATTTTGTTAGGTAGGTAGTTTATGAAAATTAATCGTGGTTTTAGCACATTCTGGGATTTTATTTGTGGCAAGATGGAAGCAACTAATTATAACCCCACCAAAATCAGTCCCAACTATTAGGTGGATTTCAACCTTTAGTTGATATTGGAAAAGATTTTATAAATACCTTCAAGCCGTACAAATCTTTTTCATATTTTGTTCAGGATCTAAAGCAGCCTCTAAGAGGAATCGGTACTATTCTAAAAGGAATTGGATATATTTTAGCAACACCATTAACGTTGTTTTCCGACAAACCAGTTCAAACAGCATTATCCTGGTTCAGTTATGGCGTTTTAAATATTCTTAAAGGCGCATTGCAAGTTGTTACAACGCCACTTACTTATTTTATCAGAGCTCCGCTAAGAGGTTTAATTTCTTGTTTTAGCGATAAACCTGAACGATTTGAAGATAAAGAGTCAGTAAAAAGCTTACTTGCTCAGGCAAATGGTAGTTCCGTTGCTATCTGTTATGAGTTACATCGCAAATTTAATCATACTGTTGAGATGGCTCTTCCTACGGCCAAAGATAAGCAAAGATAAGCGGAGTTGTTTAAATCAGCACGACTAATTGAAGAGTCTCAGCATGGTAATGGATTGTATGCGTATCCTCCATCTGAGGAATCTGTTCGTAATTATTTAAATTTTTTCAAATCTGCTCGAGAACAGGGAGAAGTTGTAAATCCTCTTGGTTTCTCTCATAGATAACCGGTTAAGATATCTAGAACGACCCCACATGGGGGGTAATCTACAGCGTAACCTAGTGTGCAGGTTACGCTAGCTAATTCCTTTTCAAAACAATCATTTTTTCCTGTGACATATCCTTCATCGTCCAGGGGATCCCGCCTGTGCTATAGCCCGATTGCTTTAATCCAGCAAATGGCATCCAATCCGTGCGGAAGGCTGTGTGATCATTAATGAGTATTGCCGAGGCATTAAGACATTCTGCCGCTCTTAAGGCTGGTTCTAGGTTTTCTGAAAAGACACTGGCCTGAAAGGCGAATGGTAACGAATTTGCAATCTTTATCGTTTGATCAAGCTCTTCATATGCGTAAACACAGGTTACTGGACCAAAAATTTCCAACTGCGATACCTTGGCATCCACAGGGGGATTGAATAATACTGCGGGATTTAATGTTGTTCCAGAAAGACGTCCTCCACCATGTAATATTGCGCCTTGGGTGACGGCTTCATCAACCCAGGAAATGACGCGGTCTGTTTCACGTGGATGAATAAGAGGTCCTACTTCAGTTTCTTTAAGTAAGGGGTCACCAACACGAAGTGATTTGACCTGTTTAACAAATTTATCCATGAATGACTCGATAATTTCCTGATGAACAAAAATTCGTTGTACGGAAACACAAACCTGACCCGCATGGTAATACCCACCTTTAACTAGAGAAGGGATGGTTTTTTCCAAATTGGCGCTGCGATCTACAATTACAGGCGCTGCTCCGCCATGCTCTAAGGCGCAACGAGTTCCCGGGGCGAGTTTACTGCGTAAGTACCAACCTACTTTAGCAGAACCAATAAAGCTTAGGAATGCGATGCGTTTATCGGTTGCCAACTGTTCTGCCAAGTTATTGTCATCCGTAATAAAGGTTTGACACCATTGTTCGGCAAGGCCTGCCTCGCGTAACAATTTAACAAGCTCTATGCAGCATAAGGGCGTGGGGACTGCCGGTTTGATAATCACTGGGCATCCTACTGCGATTGCTGGGGCTACTTGATGAATAATGAGATTTAATGGATGGTTAAAGGCTGAAATAGCCGCGACCACGCCAATAGGCTCTTTAATCGTAAATGCCCAACGATTATCACTTGCAGGCGTAAGCCCCATAGGAATTTCTTTGCCGGCAAAGTGACGTAATTCCTCAGCCGCATCATTTAAGCCATCAATTGCCCGGGTTACTTCAATTGCTGCATCAGTAAAGGGTTTCCCTCCTTCTTGGGCAATCAGCCGGGTAAAACGTTCTTGTTGAGAGGATAATAATTGGGCCGTACGTTTCAATAAGGTCATGCGCTCATGCGGCTTAAGCCAGCCATCGCGATTGTTCAAAGCAAAAGATGCTTGAGCAAGCTTTGCTTCCAGTGCTTCAGCATCATCAGCAGGAATTTCGGTGATTAAGCTGCGGTCAAATGCATGCACTACTTGCAGTGTTTTTTTCATGATTAGGCTCACTTTTTAATCGGGGGAAGTCGTTGCTGTAACTCATCAACAAGAACGCGCTTATTTTCTGAATAATCAATTGGAAAAACAATAAGATGAACACCACCTGTAGTAAACGCATCCTCAAGAATCGATTGAAAACGCTCAATCGATTCTACTCGGGTACCTCGTGCGCCATAAGCTTCAGCGTATTTTACGAAGTCAGGGTTGGTAAATGTCATGCCAAAATCTGGGAACTGATCAACGGCTTGTTTCCAACGTATCATTCCAAAGGCATTATCTTCAAGAATGAGTACCACCAGGTTTAATTTAAGCCGTACCGCTGTTTCTAATTCTTGGCTATTCATCATAAAGCCACCATCGCCGCAAACCGCCATTACACGACGCTGAGGATACAAAAGTGATGCCATAATTGCAGAGGGAAGTCCTGCTCCCATGGTCGCAAGGGCATTATCAAGTAGAATGGTATTGGCCATTTGCGTCCGATAATTTCGTGCAAACCAGATTTTATACATCCCATTATCCAGCGCCAGAATTCCATCTTCGGGCATTACTTGCCGAATGTCATAAACCAGGCGTTGCGGGGTGAAGCGGTCTTCTGTAGCTCGAGCAGCAATTTTACTTAAAATGTCTTCCCGTAAAGGAAGCAGGGCATTGGCATGAGGGATTTTTCCTTCAATTTTATCCGCAAGCAATTTTAATGAGGGGCCCATATCTCCAATGACTTCTGCTTGAGGGAAATAAATTTGTTCGACTGTAGCTGATTGATAACCCACATGGATGACTTTAAGATTCGTACCTTCCATAATAAATGGTGGCTTTTCTACAGTACTATGGCCAATGGTGATGATCAGATCCGCCTGTTCGATTGCTTCATGAACATAATCCCGTGCGGATAGCGCAGCGGTTCCCATGTAATATTCTCTTGCCCCACTTACGGTCCCTTTACCCATTTGAGTCGTAAAATAGGGGAGTTTGGTGCGCAAAATAAAGTCGGCCAGCGCATTAGTGGCTCTGGGGCGAGAGGCTGCGGCACCCAGCATGACTAAGGGGCGTTTCGCGTGCATAATCATCTCCGCTGCACGACTTAGAGCTTGTTCATTGGCAATGGGGTATTCAATAGGGTGCGGTTGAATGAGGCTCACTTTTTTACTTCGCTCAGCGGCTATATCTTCAGGAAGCTCTAAATAAACGGGGCCTGGGGTTTCTTCCTGGGCAATATGAAATGCTTCTCGTACCAAGGTCGGAATCATTGAAGGGGAAACAATTTGACGCGACATTTTGGTAAGCGGTTGCATTGTCGCAACGGTATTCACTATTTGAAATCGGCCCTGATGCGATGATAAAACGCCTTTTTGCCCTGTAATCATAATCATCGGCATCGCCCCAAGCAAAGCATATGCTGCTCCCGTAGTAAGATTTAGTGCCCCAGGGCCGAGGGTGGTTATACAAACACCAGGCTTCCCGGTTAATCTACCATAGGTTGCCGCCATAAATGCCGCTGCTTGTTCATGTCGCGTTAATACCAGTTTGATGGAGGAGGTGCGGAGCGCTTCAACCACATCAAGATTCTCTTCACCGGGAATCCCAAAAATATATTCAACCCCTTCATTTTCTAGCGCTGCGACTAAGAGCTCAGAACCTTTGATCATATTGTGTCCCTTAATATTAAGATCTCGTGCTTTGACGTATTTTTTCGGAGTACTACAGTCCTTATCTTACATAGTATAACTAACATTGTATCTTTGTGATTTTATATTTTTCAATTCATTGAATGCATTGGATTTTTTTTGTTAGCTAAATTATCGTGTTACCCCAACTGATTTTATTTTTCTACAGGACTATCAAGCCCAATGGCTTGAATTGTTGGGTTTTAATATTTTAAAAGACGATAAAAAAAAGCTAATATAAGATTGGGATGTATATTTTTTAAGCTTTAAAAGGAGTTTTTATTATGCACTTAATTCTACTTATTGTGTTAATTGTGCTCTTAATAGGTTTGCTCCCTCGTTGGCCTTATAGCAAGGAATGGGGCTATTATCCCAGTGGTGGGGCAGGTTTACTTCTCCTTATTTTAATCATTTTATTGCTTGTATGATTTATTTTCTATGAGATAGGAGTTTATTAAAAGGGCTCAAAGCCCTTTTAATATTTCCAGCATTAAAATAATGTTTATTTAATATAGTGTTAGGCTACGTTAGGGGAATTAACGATTAATTGAAAATGGATTTTTCTAACAAATTGATCTACATTTTTAGACGGAAACTATTATGGAGAATGAAAATGAATAAGGATATATTTGAAGGAAAATGGGAAGAGTTAAAAGGTAAAATGAAGCAAACTTGGGGTAAATTAACGGATGATGACTTTAAAGTAATTGAAGGAAATCATCAGGAAATTTTTGGAAAACTTCAAAAACATTACGGTTATTCAAAAGATGAAGTTGAGAAGGCAGTTAAAGACTTCAGAAATCATACAAAACATTAATAACAATGATCTAAATAAGGAAACATTATGAAAAAATTAATTATAAGTTTTTTTATTTTTAGCTCAACTATTAGCTTTGCTTCAGTTCAAACTAATATGAATGAAAAATGGATTTGCACTACAAATGCAAGTGGCAGCGTGAGAGCTGATGATAAATCTGCAGACGATAAAATGGCAAATACTCAACGTACTGCTGCACAATCCTTCGCCTTTGCAGCTAAAAACTGCCGCGATTGCACTCAAATAAAATGTGAAGTAAAAGATTAATTATCTTGAAATGAAGCTGGAAATATCCAGCTTCATTTCTAAATCAATCCCCTATAGTAACCAATAAACACTGCAAGCCGAACATTGGAAAACCTATCGTTTAAATGAATAAAAATTACACATTGTTAATTTATAATAGTATAATCCAACGTGAATTTACTGGCGTTTTCTTCTACAGCTGGGTGCATGCATCATTATAATTAAGTAAAACAAAAATGAATTGAAATTAAAAATCAGAGGGATTTGTCGTTAGGCCAAACAGAATGCCTTAAAGAACTTTGTCGATAGGGTGTTTTTGTCCATTGATGTTTTTTGCTTCCAGTCGCCTGGTTATTTGATAACTGTAGTTATTTATTTTTGATCTAAATTATTTTATGGGATGAATGCTAATGAATGCACCAAACTCTTCTCCACTGAGCCTCATCCGCTCAGGCAGTCCAGTACCGACGTTAATCATAGATATTATTCCCGA
The DNA here is from genome assembly GCA_031291095.1 of Legionella sp. Classification (GTDB taxonomy): domain Bacteria; phylum Pseudomonadota; class Gammaproteobacteria; order Legionellales; family Legionellaceae; genus Legionella. Next base: position 22,954 of record JARLJR010000106.1, read on the forward strand.
CATTATGCCCATAATCGCTCATTCGCCTCAGCAAAGACCAGAAAACAGTCAAGAGGTTCTTGGGCTACTTTTTTCTGAGGACAATATTAATGCTCGATTTGAGGAGCGCTGCAGTAGTCTTCAATATTTTAATAATAAAGCATTTGGTAAGCCATCTGCAGAAGAGTTGGTTAATGATCAAATTGACAATCCTCTGTTTCCTGAGTTTAAACGCCTTGGCTTAGCAGACTTACCTAATGTTCGTGCTGAGGGAGGACGCTCAGATTTCCGTTTTGCGGTAATCAACCAAAATGATAAGGTATATATTTTATTTTCTAAATGGTCGGGAAAGCTGATAAAAGGAGACGGCATGTCTCATAGCCAGCTTGCGTGTGGTAAAGAAGAATCCTCCACATGCATCGCAGCCGGCGAAATTGAGTTTGTCGACGTAGGAGGCAAATGGCATATCAATAGATTATCGAATGAAACAGGGCATTTTCAATGTCCGGTCGAGACACTTATTGCCCCCTTAATCCTTTTAATTGAACAAGATGTTTTTCCTTTTGCTTCGCAATTCACATTAGCTCTAGAATATGGAAATGATTCTCAAGAAATCGAAATAAATTTTGCTGATTTACGTAAGAGCTATGATACAGAAATCTTAGCTAAAGAAAGTAATAACACGACAGAGAATTCGCAAATATTTGTACAATTAGAACAACCAATTATTCAAGAAAAAGAGATCGGTGAACTTAGCCTACTCACTACAAATAGTTTTTTTGCTGCCAATTCTCAACGTCTTTCAGCTAAAATAGATCCTCAACAGGATGAGGAGCATCAGGAAGACGCTGGTAGTACATTTATCCCGCGTCCGAGATATTAAGTTCTTTATTCATTCTGCTCCATGATTCAGACAGAGGAATTTATGAATTCCTCTGTAAAAACTGTTAAGTAGGAACCTTATTTTTATGAAATTAAAATTCGCGTGCTTATGCTTTATATTTGCTTTTATTACAGAATGTTATGCCGTTGAGCCATTACCCGATAATTTAATCGGTATTTCAAGCAAACCAGGGATTGCTCTTTTTCAAAAAAATATAAATCAGAATTCATTAAAGCTTCTTGAGCATTTTACTACTCAAAAAACAATGACTTATTGCGGAATTGCTAGTGTTGTCATGGTATTAAATTCATCTGGCCTCTCGGCCCCTCCTGATTTTCAACACGCGCCTTATCATTATTTTACACAGGAAGGCTTTTTCAATGAGCAGGTGCAGCAGATTATTAACCCAGAGGAAGTGCAAAAAGTAGGAATTAATCTATTCACATTGAATCGAGTAATTCAAAGTTTTGGGTTAAAAAGTGACGTATTCTTTGCTAATGAGCTATCGATGGGCGAGTTTCGGGCCGTGTTAAAAAAAGCATTGTTAAATCAGCAATTTATTATTGTTAACTTCCTCAGAACAGAGTTACAGCAGCAGGGAGGTGGGCATCATTCACCAATCGCGGCTTATGATGAAAAAACCGATCGCGTCTTAATCCTTGATGTAGCACGATATAAATATCCTGCATACTGGGTAAAGATAGAGGATTTATGGAGTGCGGTTAATACGAAAGACAAAGATATGCACCGAGGGTTCATTATTATTAGCGCTTAGACATATTTGGGGCAAATCTTGCTCTTTGATCACTAATAGCAAAAAACAAGGTCTGTCCCCAATGTTAAAAATCAAATTTCTCGCAAAAGATTAATTAAGAGGTCAAGGGAATTTGCAATAACCTGTTGTTCTTGCTCAGTTAACGCCTGAAGATTTTCATTTAATCGATTATGCAAAAGGTAGGGGGCTTCTTGCACAAATTCTTTACCTTTTATTGTGATATCAATATAAATACTGCGTCTATCTTTTACATCTCGAGTTCGGCTAACAAGATTTTTTTCTTCTAAACGATCTATAACTCCAACCAAAGTACTCATTGATAAATAGACCCGTTTGGAAAGCGAAGAGATGGTTATCATTCCATTTTCGTAAATTTCATACAAGCAAATAACTTGAGGTATTGTTAAGCCATAATGTTTATTCAGTCTTCTTGAGTGATAATCCATTTGCTGCATAATTTTTCGCACAGCAAGAATAATGGTTTTAGAGCGGTGATCGAGTTGATTCGTAGCTTTGTCAACTCTTGGGGGAGTATCACTCATATAGTGTAATTACCTGGATGTTAAGGCCCTCTATTATATCTAAGTGGGTATGTAAACTATAGCAGCCTTAGCAAAAATAGTTTGTCCCTAACAAGGCATTAAATAAAAGCGTTCATGGTTGCACCAAGTTCATAAAGGTTGAAAAAAAATAACTTAGCCTTTACTATAAAAAATGATTTGAATACGAATTATATCAACAGAAATAAAAATAAGAGTGTTATTTGTAGTATCTAAGTATTCAATATCGCTATGAGAATATCCTCAAAAAGTAGTAACTCAATTACTAGCACTCTCTACAAAAATTATAAACAAAGGAGGGTTATCGGATGGATAATCAAATTAATAACCTTTTAACCAGAAATGCTTCGCAATTGACGTGCACCTCGGATGAGGAGGAGATTTATTTTAAAAGTAATGGTGTTTTAACCTTAGGAGTAGAAGTTGAGCTGCAACTCATCAATGCTGAAGATTATAATTTATGCTCAAGAGCTACTGAGGTACTTAATGCCACAAAGCATCTCGAAAAAATTAAACCAGAGTTTTATTTAAGTACTATCGAAGTGAATACGAATAAATGTAGTTCTGCTCAGGAAGTTGAAGATGATCTTTATAAAACATTGTTGTCACTACAGCATGCAACAAAGGATTTAGGAATTTTGTTTTCAACAACGGGGTCCCACCCATTTTCTAAATATTCTGATTGGGTAGTTTCTCCTACAACGCGTTATCAAGAGCTAATTGATCGTAATCAATGGCTTACCCGTCGTATGAGCGTGTATGGCTTGCATGTTCATCTTGGTATGTCCAGTGGGGAAGACTGTATTCGGTTTAATAATTTTTTTATGTATTTTTTGCCCCATTTATTGGCTCTTTCTTCAAGTTCTCCTTTTTGGCAAGGAATCGATACGGGGCTTGCTGCGTATAGACCAACTACTTATGAAGCATTACCCACCGCAGGCCAGCCTTATCATGTTCGAAATTGGCAGGATTTTGAAAATTTATATAGGTCGTTAAAATTATGTGGGTCAATTAAGTCACTTAAAGATTTGTGGTGGGATTTAAGGCCAAGCCCTGGGTTTGGTACCTTAGAACTGCGTGTCTGTGATGGTGCCGCGACTCTGGCTGAAACCCTTGCATTAGTTGCGCTGATTCATACGCTTGCTCATTGGTTTGCTGATAATGGGAGCTGGTTAGAATCGGTCGCTTGCCCTCCCTATTGGCTTTCTCGTGAAAATAAATGGCGAGCTATTCGTTATGGTTTAGATGCTGAATTATTAATGAATACAGAGGGAAAAACCAAGTTAATGCGTGAAGATATCAATGAGTGGATTGAAAAATTAAATCCCTATATCAAAAAATTTAATTATCAAACATACTTTTCTACTCTTCAAATGATTATGGATGCGGGGACAAGTTCCGAACGACAACGTAAAGTATTTGCTCATAATGAGAGTCTTAAAGATATTGTAAAGCACAACATCAGTGAGTTTTTATTACAGACGCCTCTATATAGGCGCGAGACGGTGATTACAACTTTGTAAATGTCATTCAGTGAATAAAAAATAAATTGAGGAAGACAATGCATGAAACAAGTAACTTATACATCAAAAAAACTGGGTAATGTACTTATTAAAAATGAATTGAATCAGTACACGATTTCTTCGAGCCGAGTAGAGGCCAGATCCCTTAATCAAGAGGAGGAGGCTGATTTAATTGAGAAATATACTTGTCTTTTAGGAAATATTGAAAATGTAAAGTTATTTGGTGCAGGAACAGCGTGGACGTCATCCGAGGTAATAGAATTCCTACACGATCAAATAAAAAATTGGAACTCCGGCAATAAGTTTTCAGTGTTTTCAATTTATCATTCGAGTACTCAAGAGTTTATGGGGTTTCTTCAAGTAAGACATGCGTTAGACGATTTTTCTCATATAGGAGTCGGCCATTCAAATGTCAGTGAAATTGCTTATATTATTGACCAGGCTTTTTGGGGAAAAGGGTATGGGACTGAACTTGCAATTTTGGGAAAGAAATTCATTAAACATATTATTTCAGAAAGTGAAAATGAAACTTTAGAAAAAGGCATTAAAGAAATTGTTGCTACAGTTCATCCTGAAAATGAAGGCTCAAAAAGAATTTTACAAAAAACACTGAAGCATCAGGAACAGGAGGAATTTATTAAATTTGGTGGTCAACCGCGCTTATTATTTTTTAAGCTTTTAAAAAGCAACGTGGCTTTGCCAGAGCAAGCTGATGTTTTAAGTGCAAAATTATAAAAGCAGCCGGTAGTGTGAACGAAGTGAAGCACTCTAGAGCAGAGGTCTGATGAGGCACTGTTTTGGAGTGTTTCGTCAAGGCCTTAACTAATGGCATAATTTGTTTAAATAATAAACCAAGCTGAACTCTCGCTGCACTCATGGTTTCCGGATTCCACCGCATTACATCCACTATATTAGATTTGATTTAGAGGGGCGTGTGTATAGCTTTTTGGCGAAGAATTATAATTTTATTATGGTTGGGCTATAGTATATAATATTAACAATAAGTTTTTTTTCTACCTCTTGGTGGATATGATGAATTTTGATTCAATTAATATAAACAACTTGCCGGGTTTATATGTGGTGCTCGATCTGCAGTCTCGTTTTTTGTCTGCTAATCAGACAACACTAAGCTGGACTGGCTTTAAATCTTTGGATGTAATGAAGGGCTTGTCTTATGGTGATATGCCTTGTAAGGCATCAGAGCAGCATGAAAATTTTGTAGCCCAAGATCAGTTAATTTTAAACCAGAAAAATGGCTATGGAAAAATTATTGGTTTGTACTGTTACCATAATGATGACTGGAAGGTTGTTTTAGCGGAGAAGTATCTCTTAAAGAATGAGGCTTCAGAAGCAATCGCTTTAGCCTCCTATATTACTGATTTGACTCATACTAGTGCCATTGACGTAACTAAATTTGTAGATTTAGTAAGTTTCAATGCAAAGAAGACTCGTTCTATTCAGCAAGCTGGTTTTTTAATTAGCGAGAACCCTCAGAAAAACGTGTTAACTATGCGCCAAGAAGAGTGTTTATTTTTTCTCATTAGGGGTAAAACCTGTAAAGAGATATCAGAACGACTAGTTATTTCCATTCGTACGGCAGAATCATTGGTTGAACAACTTAAAAATATCTTTATTTGCCATACTCGCTCCGAACTTGTAGAAAAAGCGATTCACAATGGGTATATGAGCATTATCCCTAAAACTTTATTTCAGCGCTATTAAAAATGCCTAATGCTCGATCCAGTATTCCGGGTGTGCTAATCCGGTTTTTATGCAATTAACTATTTAAAAAATAGAAAAAATCTTTTTTACGCGCACAGCCTAATTTGTTTTTAATAATTTCAATGTAATATTCTACGGTTCGAACAGATAGCCTCATAATAGAAGCGATTTCTTTAATCGTTTTGCCCTGAATCGTGTAACTAAAAATGGCTTTTTGTTGTAAGGAGAGCTGAGATACTAATGAAGAGGGACTCTTTGGGGATTCAAGTAACTTGAAGTGAGAGGCCGTCATTAATAAAAGCGATTTTAAAAGGGGCTGATCATCCCATTGCTCCAGATTCTCCAAAGTTTCAGGAAAAAAACTAACCCCAATGACACCGATTACTTTTCCTGTGTGCGAATAATAAGGCGCTTTATAACTTAAACCTCCTTTAATCTTGCCAGGTTCAAATGAAGCATATTCTGCAAAAATCTGGGGTTTGCCCGAGCATAAAGTTAACGTATCATTTTTTTGAAATTTGTATGCTTCATCGGGATCAAGCACAAGATCTTTATCTTTGACACCGATTACATCTGAAGGATTAGTAAAGCCTGCACTGATAGCTTGCATTTCATTGCACTCCAAAAGGACGCCTTTGGAGTCTTTGATATAAAGATGACATGGTCTATGATAAAAGTCATCAACATTAATTAAGTTCACAGCTTTATTCTCCCAGATGCAAGCGTCGTACTTGTATCGATCCTATAGAGTTAATTATAACAGATTGGTGGCCATATAATATACAGTATTTTAGGGAGTGTTCATAATTAATGTAACTTACATATACCTCTGGATGCTTAGTGAATTGTTCAAGATATTTGTTTGAAGCTCATCGATAGTGTGGGCACTTTCGTGCCCAATCAAATCGAATAGTTAAGCTTTTGGAGCAACACTAGCAGTTAATGCTGATTTATATTCTTCAATGGCACTTACAATAGCTCGATTAGGAATCAACACATCAGAGATTTTTTGTAATTCCTGCATGCGATTGCGGCTTGGAGTCTCTTTATGCTCAGAAAGCCATTTGGTAATTGCTGAGCGTTCATACGTAATGCCATCTAGTATGCAGATTACTGGTTCAGTCATCAAATCTAGAGTAATAGGGCAGCATAAATGCTCTGGTGGTTCCTCGGTATTTGGCTTGGCATTAGGCGCGTTGCTCATACCAGCTCCCGCTTCTATTGACGATGATGCTTTCAGGGCCTCAACTTTAAATAATGATATGCTCGGAGCTGCTTGAGATGAGGATTGAGCAGAGGCGGTTTTTTGTGGCTTAGTCACTTTGCCCTCTTTAGTAGTAAATGTGCAGGAGGAGGGGTTTGGAGAAGTTCCATCAATCTCAATATCACCTCTTGCTTTTATGTAAACATAGCTGCCAATGTCTCTGGTAGTCACTTCATCATTTGAGGATGTAACTCGCACGTTATCACCAACAGCATGTAAATGAATGGACTCTTGTGCTTGAATAATGCAATCGTTTCCTGTGGTTCCGCGTACTTTAATTTTTTTCTGTTTACTGGTTAATGTACTGTGAGCGCCTAGGCTATTGAGATGTATGTCGTCTGAGCAAGTCAAGGTACAGTGACTCCCAACGTTTTCTTCAACTGTTATTCCATAGTTTTTAGAGGTTATAGTACAATTACTACCAATGCTCTTTAATTTAATCGCATCACTTACTTGGATGGTAACTAAATCAGCTACTTCTGCGGCATTTAATCCATAATTCCTACTCGATAGATGTGAGTCAGCGCCAATATTTCCCACGCTAATGGCGTCGCTCACCTCAACTCTTACGCCTGTCCCAAGGTTGTCAGCAGTTAAACCGTATTGCTTACTCTTTAAAACGCAAGCATCACCAATATCACCGCCTTTTATCGCATCGTGAACATCGATAGTTACTCGGTCTCCCAGGCGTCCAAAATCAATTCCATAAGAAGTGCTTTTACACTGACAATCATCTTGAATATCTTGGCTTACTTTGATTGCTCCATGAACCTCTACGATGGTTCCTGTACCAATAGTTGTCGCAGTAATTCCTTCATGTGGGCTTTTTATGCTGCATTTTTTACTAATCACATCCGCTTCAATTGGCGCATCTGAGTTAATAGTTACAAAGCGGCTAATTCTTCCTTTAACTTGCAATTTAGGCGTGGATATTGTTTCTTCTTCAGGTGCAGCAGTAGAAGAAGACGGAGCTGGAGATGCCCCCACGCTACCCTCAACGTTTACTTTCGAGCCATTAACAATAATTTTAGTGCCTTTATAGGTAACTCCATCAATGGTTGCACTCGTTATTCCGGCGGGCTTAGAATCAGCAGAGGATGATGAGCTAGCAAAAAAATTCATTGACGGAGCTGTTGGGACTATTTCAAAGATATTATTGCCACGAGAGATTACCGTATCGTCGGTGTATATTCGATTATTGATCTTTACATTGCCGACATAGGTATCTCCCATAACTAGGAATGCTGACACATCAAGCGATGAAAAGGTGTAGCTTCCTCTACCTTGAGCTGCCGTGCTTTGTACTTTGAGAGTCGTTCCGCCAAAAGTGAGTTTGGTTCCAAGACTTTCCAAGTGACATACTGCTGATGTTCGCCGAGTTTCCTCTGATACAGATACGTGCAAATTAGCATGTCGCTCCACATTTCCTTCGATAATCAAAGAGCCATTTTCGACAATAACGGTAGCCCCTTTTCCAACATCTTGGGTAATCCGTAAATCACCACGATGAGTAATCGTTTCACCTGGTGCGACACTAATAATTGTTTTCATATAAATACCTTATGTTGTTTCTTGTTTATTTTTCAAAACTACTTTGGGATTAAAGAGAGCAGTTTTTGCAACTTGGTCACAGTGCTAATTCATCCTCAATGTTCTTTGATTTTCTTCGTCCTCTACTAAATCTGTACTGGCCGTAGGAACTTGGTGATTAACCAGGGGGCTGGGCTGAATTTTAGATCTTGGAGGGGTGCTTGCCATCTCTGAACTATTTTCTGCTGAGCTCATTAACGAAATAGAATTAATTTGCTCTCCTTCATATATTTCTGCATTTCGTCTTAGAGAGCCGATAGTAACTGAAGCACCTGTAATTACTCCTACAGTGCTTAGAGTCACTCCCCCTAATGTAAACGCGGACAATTTAATCCCTAATAACGCAAAGACTCCCGGACCGAAAAGCAGAGATGAAGGTATTGCGATTCCCACTCCGATAAGTGCATCTCTCATCCACGAAGGGGTAGTAAATAAGTGCTTCGTTGCAGCGAGGACAGGATGATTCTTTTGGAAGGAGTAATCTGCAATGACCTGATGCAATAAATCAATTTTATCCATAGGAACAAAAATACAATTATAAACAAATTGTTTTTTGCCAGCGGGTTCTATCTCTAGTTCTACATTTAATCGTTTAAATTGGAAATCAGGTTCATTTTCAAATTGTTGCTTAATGTATTCACATAGAGGTTTTAAGTCTTTGGTTGGACGAAGTCCTATAGCAATCGCTTTTTGGTTAAAGCAGGTTGCCGCAACTCGAGCAACAATATCGTTACTGCGAAACTCTCTTTGTAGGAATTGTTCGTATTCAAAAATGGTTTGATTATTAATTAGTGGTGTATGCTGATAATGCTCATCTAAACACATGACCATTCGATACTCTGGCCAAGGGCTTACTTTATCTACTGTGCGCTGATCCAGAACAATAGAACCATCTTCAAAACTTAAGATCTGTGTTTGTAATTGATGAATTTGACCCTGTTCGTCTTTATAAAATCCGCCATCTGGGTGATCTGGAATTTGTATACCTTCTTTGGCACCATTTTCCTCATTAAATGCGAGGGGGACGGCACCCGTAGTGATATTTCTCACGGTATTATCCAGGGGAGCAAGCCTGGAATTAGTGTCCCCAATGATAACCGCTCTAGTTGAGGTAGAGTTTTCAAGAGCCTTTCTGCATTGACGTTCTAAGTTTAAGGGCAATGCATCAAAAAGCCCCCAGATATTATGAAAATCAACAGTTATCGCGTTGTTATCACTGCGGCATAGAGTAATGGAGCGGATTCTATTTTCTCTATCTGAGGCGGTTTGTTGTTCAATCCAACGATCAGTTCTGTAACAGGTAACAACTTTAAATGGGTCCTCTATAATTGTCCAGGCATCGCCAAGCTTCTCTTTGAGTACAGGCACTATCAATTTAGGGGGGGCTTCTTGAAAAGCAAGAATATCCACATGGTGTTGCTCAATACCCATTTTTAATCCGTCCACTATTCGGTGGTATCGCTCTAGTGTTTGCGAATCTGTTTCTCTTGAATTGGGCTCATGTACTCCGGAAAACATAATCCTATCTAAAGTATTTAATGAGATAATATTAAGTGTTGAGTCATCTGATAGGGGAACCTGAGCTAAGATTGCTAAATGATCAGAATAGGCTAGAGCTGGATTTGCTTTAGTTTCTTGGGATAAGGGAAATAGGGGATGGATTCTAGCGGGTGGGCTTATATCCAATTGGTCTGTCATCTTACTATAACTCATAGAAACATCCTCATATGGCGTGGGGCCATGTTATTTAATTTTCAATGTGTAATATTTTAAGCCACAATCAGGTGTTATATATACCGTAAAAAATACGGTATTCTAAACAATTTTTGTTAAGATAGAAGAGTAAATGTAGTCTGGTTGCTTGCAACCAGGCTACTACTTATTTGGACAGGCCAGGTGAGCCATCTAATGAGGGCTCTAAACTGTCCTCGCAAATGGCTGTACGCAGTTCCATTATTGCTTGGGTTTCATTGAGCGTGATTGTTGAGGCATCTGTATAGTCATCAAATAGGTCTAATAATGGTTGTTTAAAAGTCTCCTTACTTTCTGGAGCTTGCTTAAATAAGTCCAATAATTCTTCCATAAAATAATGTGCAGAACCTTTGAATGCTTTTTTTAATGTTTCATTTAAAACGGTACCTTGCTCCACGTATTGTTTCCATAGAGCTTGCATCGATAGGGCACTTTGTTTTAACCCGCTATCGTTAATTATCTCGTCTAGTTGATGGGAAAGCACTATGGGCTGGCCATTGACCTGTTTCAAGTGGAGTAAAAACCATGCAAAGTCCAATGCAGGATGACGGGGATTAAGAGCTCCCTTTAATAAAGTGGGGAAGTTTTGATGAATTAACGTTTCTGTTTCTGCATCAGCTAATAAAAAGGGGGCGGTATCACTTATTTTGCCCATATAGTGAATCAGATAGAGAGTTGATTTTGTAGTCATGGGTAGTTTGCTCAATACGCTTTGGAAAATCAACGCCATGATTTCTTGGCTATCCCGCAATAACAGACCATTAGTGGTGTAAAGCTCATTGATGCAAAACTCTAGCAATTCTTTATTTTCTAAAATACTTCTGGGATTTCTTCCGGAGAATAGATATTCACTATTAGCAACTGTGATTGTTTTAGCTTTTATACTCATTTGAGAGAGCACTAGCTTACAAAGGGTAAAATTACTTTCCTTAACCTTTATCACATCAAGGAGATATATTAGAAAACGCTGGGATGATAAGAGCTCCTTTACTATAGGAATGGGAAGTAGTTCTTCGATTAACTCCCTATTATTTGCCTGAATAGCTTCGATAAGCACCCTCATCATCATTTGTTCTTCATTGAGAATTTGGGTGTGAAACAATTCGCTGTTAAGTATTTGTTTCCCTAAAGTTTTATAATCAACTAAAGATAAAACGTGAGCCAGCTTTTGTATATCGAGTAGTGTAAGTTTAGTATTTAAATCAAGAGTATAAAGGGGCATAGTAAGTAAGCTGTTGATTTCTTCTATGTTGTATCCTCGCCCGTATTCTCCTAAACAAGTATTCCTTTCAAGTACTTCTCTAATTTCTTCGAGGTCAAGCATATGACAAGAGTTTGGAAAAGATTCTTCGGGATTTGATAAAAGATAATCCATCATTGTATTTGCCTGGGAGTGAAGCCCCCTATACAACAACTCCCTGTTTGGGAATAGATTTCGCGCTATTGCTACTGGGGGATAGTCTATTACTAATAAACGAGTCTGGGCTAATGATCTAGAATCATGGGAGCAAAAGTAAACTAATTTAACATGATCATTAACAAGTAAGTTGTTTTTTTTGTATAGCTCCATGATAAATCGAGCTACCAGTATATTGCCCTCTGTGATAAATATTTGCACGGCGGATTCTGGTCGAGATAACTCATCAGTATTGAAGTTATCAGTTGCTTTCTGCCAGTCTATTTCCATTTTTTCAAGTAGATGGCCAATAAATTCAAGTGCTTTTTCATCGAGTTGGTTTTGTAGCTGAAATATGGCACGTAGTATGGACTTAGCATCAATAGATTTTTGAAAAAATAGGAGCAATTCTTTTGCTAGTGGTTGATTATACAAAGCAGCTTGTAATACTGCAGAGACATCCAGCGCCAACTTATGAGTCGGAATGGCTTTTTGGATAAAAGCTCCAGAGCCTGCCAGTAGCGCAATTTGAATAATGAGTTTGGGATCTGTCTCAGGCAAGAGCTGAGCTAATTTTTCATCGTTGCTGCAACAAAATAAAATTAATAAACGATTTTCTTTATTTTTTATTTGTTGTTTTATATCAGGGGAAACATAGTTTAAGTTTTCTGCTAATTGGACTAAGTGTCTATATAAAACGGTATGGTTGATACGAACACCCTTTTGAACACAATAAAGCTCGAAGATTTCCAACTCCATATTACTAATGCCCAAAGAGCTAAAGCGCGCTAAAGTTCGCTTCCTAAATTTTGAATGGTCTTGGGTGAAAAAGCTATGATTTTGGGGAGTAGTTAAAGAGAGCCGGGTTAAGTCTTTATGAGACAGATAGGGGAGCAGATGGTCTGTTTCTTCTTGGGATAAGCCAGGTAAAAAAGATGTGCTTGGCATTTTTTGTCCGTATTCTTCAAGCCGATATGTGGGCAAATATTTTACATCCGGATCTGTTTTTTGTATACGGGGCTCTTTATTATAGTTCAAAATATTTTTGTTGGAATCGCATTGAAGAGCAACCAGGCTTTATATGCTCTTCTGAGTTTTTTCTTCTAGAGTGATGGGCAATAAGTTTATTTAACGGGCATATATCAATGTAAATCCTCAGATATTCAATTTATTCTTTTTATTTTTCTTAATTATCACTTAATTTTTGTTTGTTAGAATGCCGGATAAAAGGTTGTCTGTAGAGGAACTTTATGTCTCAACTGAATGTTGTATTTTGGAGTGAAAAAAACTCAGGGCAATCTGCACTTGTTCAAGCATTGCGAGCAAAGGAATTTAGTAAAGGTCAGAATTCAACTATAGGCGCTGACCGCTATCGTATTCAGCTTGATTCTTTAGATGAGTTCCATCTTTGGGATATATCAGATTCTCCCGATTATGCATTATCTTATTTTCACCGTGCTCAGGTATTTGTAGTTTGTGTTGATTTAAGTTTCCCTCTTAATAGGGAGCAAATTGAAAACAGGGCACGCTATATTCAACATCTCGTAAATGACACCCCTATTGTTTTGGTCGGAACAAAGACTGATTTGCTCTCCGATGATGAGAAACAAGCACGTTTGCAGCAGTTTAATGAACTGAATATGCTCGATGGGTTGTTCGTTAGACAAATTATCACTTCGGCAAAAGACAATGATGGAATAGACGAACTGCGCGTTGCTGCTATTGAGTTCGCGAAAAAGAAGCAACAATTGTTCTGGAAGACATCTTCAGAAGTCTTATTTGAACATTTGAATCAACTGTCCGAAGAAAAGCTAACAGCGATAAAGTCGGAATTGGTTGTATTAGAGGAGCAATTTATACCTTTTGATATAAATGATAACTCTGCGGATACTTTGCAAATTAAGATGAACGCGATTCAAAATTTTAATAACCGATGTGAATACATTTTAGAAGGCGAAAATGCAAAACTCAAAAAAGCACTAATTTCTTTTTCTGCAGGTTTGGCTGTGGCTGTGCTTGCGGCCGTGGTCGGTTTTGGTGTTGGATTTGCTTTAGGTTTTTGGACCGGTCCTGGGGCTTTGTTTGCTGGTGCAGCAACCGCTACTGCTACAGTTTATTTGTCGCTAAGTGCTGTTTCTGGTGCAACAGTTGGCGGCCTTATTGCATATGGGCTGTTTAAACCTTCCAAAGAACAGATTGAATTAGAGCATTTCAGTAAACAATTAATCCCCCCAACTCAGCACTCCTTCAACTTATAAAACAAGCTTAGCCTGTTTTCTTGCAATCCATGTTACTGCCCCTAACTTTTTTAGTTCATATGGGTTTGTGTGTTTATTGTATAGTCAGGATTAGATTGCCTATACCGTATTTTTTACGGTATTTTAAAATGCACATTTGGGTAAAATATTTTCCTTTTGCCGATGTGAACTGATGCGTCCCAAAACTCGAATAGATTATTACCAAATTTTAGGTGTTTCTCAAAATGCCTCAACAACAGAGATTTCCCAAAAATATCGCGAACACCATGTTCCAAGCGGCAGCGTATTTTCAAAAGTCTGCTTTTGATACCAATAATCCTTTAGCGGTACGAATGGCGGATGAGCACATTTCCTTAGAACTGTATCAACAAGCGATTGCATTAAGTAATTTGGTAGCGCCGGATACAGAGTTTTATATTCAAACGCATAACCCAGCCGATTTACCTCAAGCTTGGATCTATTACCGCCAAGTATTAACGCTTTGTAATTATGATCAATCAGCCTCCCTGGTTTCACAGGCCTTATCTGGTTTAAAAGCGATTTGAAGCCGCACCGAGCGATTCATTGTGGCTCTTACTTGGGGGGCTTTACATACAACCATTTGAGGATAATTTGACTGCGTTAGAGTGCTTTAAAAAAGCCGCTCCTGATAACCTGGGAGCGATTGGTCAAATACAATCCTTGATCTTCAGCGATAGTAACTGTGCTTTCACGATGGGCTGGGAGGCAGAAGAACGAAACATGGATGAGGCATTACTTAAAGCATGGAATTTCTATCTTATTGCTGCTCAAGCGAACAATAAAAAAGGCTTGTTAGCTTTAGAGCGCATAGGCCCTAATGTGTCACGAATAGATAATAATATAGTGGTTGCTCTAGAAATAGGTAAAATTTACCAACATGTAGTCCAGGATAATTTAAACGCCTTGAGTTGGTATCTATCAGGTGATGATCCGAATAATGCAGACCTCAACAATGCCTTGCAAGTACTTGTACAGAGCGATGCCGAATGTACTTATAGAATAGGTCTCCATTATTTAGATAAAGGGGGTAAAGAGAGGCTTGGTGATTTGTATAATCAACGACAATTTTTGTTTTTTGATCCGCGGGCTGCTGCTCGCTGGCATGAAAAGGCATCTGAAGATAATCGTAGTTCCCAAAATGCAAGTTATAGTTGAAGGAAACCGATTTTCCTTTATTAGGCTTTCTGCATTACCTTAAGAAATAATCCTGAGTCTAAAAAAGAATGGAGCCAGGTTTGTAAATGCGCGTATTCGCTTTGCGCAAACCAGGCCTGGTCCACCATACAAAATTGCCTAATGAAGGGAAAGAGGGCAACATCTGCCAAGCTTATATGGTTGGCAAGCAAGTAAGGATGGGATACTAGCAAAGAATCTAACTGCTTAAGATAGCTATGGGCTTGCTCACGGTAATTGCTGGCGACTGTCGCATCTTGGGAATATTTATAGCGGTCTAGAATAGGCTTAAATTGCGTATCATTTTGGCGAATCAATTCATCACCAGCCGCTTGCAATTCGGGATTTAACCAACCATCAGGATCAGATTGTTTTAATGCCCAAATCATAATATCAAGACTTTGATCAATAACACGGTTATCTTGCAAAACCAAGACCGGAACAGTACCTTTGGCCGAGAGCTGTAGTAATTCCAAGGGCTTATTTTTCAAATCCACTTCATGTTGAGTTACAGATATTTGAGCATAGGCAAGCGCCATCCTTGCTCGGATAGCATAGGGACAACGTCTAAATGTATAAAGTACTGGGGTATCCAATAGAACCTCGCTAGTATATTGAAATGTTGATGTCAGGATAATTTTCTTGCATCAATCCAGATTATGTAACATAAGTCTATATTTCTTAATTGTATTTTTACTGTGTATTGATTGTTTTTCCCTTGTTGATGAAGTCCTTTTGCTCGTTTAGCAATCAATGCACTGCTCCAGCTAGAGAAAGATACCCAGGTTTCATTCGAGAGACAACTTCTGCAATCGATTTTTTTACTTATGGCCGTATATATTTCCTCTAGATTTATTTTTTTCATATGCGAGTTGCTGGGCTTATATGAGAACGTTTCGTCTGCTGTAATAATAGCCCCAGCACAATCTTGGCCAAAGTGTTCTAAAAATTCGAAAGAACCATGAATATTATGATCACGCTCCAATGTATCCCGCACATCACCTTCAGGAAGAAGATTTTCAAAAAAAGATAGCGTAATTTTATTGTTAAAAACTTGCTGAGAGAGCGGCATCGCGAGGCTTAAAGGAAAGCTATTTTTACTCGCTTGCCATTGTTCATCATACGAAAATGAAGAAACTAAGTTTTCATCGCGTGAAAAAATGCCTACTCGCTGATTTTCGTAAAAAACATAAAGAGATTTCATGATTCCATCTCTAGTAAAATTTTAAAACCTAAAACCTAAAACCTAAAACCTAAAACCTAAAACCTAAAACCTAAAACCTAAAACCTAAAACCTAAAACCTAAAACCTAAAACCTAAAACCTAAAACCTTAGACATTTTCAAAATTGTTGATAGTTGAACATCAGATTCACCGAGTTCAATACGACTAATTCCGTTGTGGGAAAGATTGCAAAAAGCAGCTAACGTTTTTTGGGTTATATTCAAATGATGACGTCGCATTTTAAGTACTTTTGTTAATTCTTCTGTGCTATTGATAATATGTTTATCCATAAGTTGGCACCCGTTAATTCTCATTATAATGAGAATTACAGTGAATTTAGCCTTGTTTTTCAAAATTTCTTATTATAATGAGAATTCTTAGTGAAAGGACCTTTAAACTTATTAAATACCCGTATAATGAGAATTAATAAATCTAGATAGCGCACACCAATTACTCTTCGGTCAAATACCGTAAAAAATACGGTATTTAGCACGTAATTAAATTTCGTATAATAAAAGACCATAAAGGTTGATTTTTACTATTTTTAATCTAGGTTTTCTATGCCAACGCCAACAGAACGATGGAAGCAATCATTTCACGGTTACCTTATACGTTTACTTAATTCCTCTGGTTATCAGGTAAGTGGTGGCGTATGTAATGGCTTTGTATTAACAGGAATATTGTCTTTTTTAAGTAGAGAGTTATTAACGTTTCGGGAACAATATAATCAGATTGAGCATTTCAGGAAAAATAATCCCGACGAGCTTGTTGCTCGGCTTAAAAGTATTTCTGAAAAAATAGCACATCATATTAAAATTCAGAGTGATAGAGATACGGCTTTGATTCCTTTTACAGATGCAGAAAAAGAGTTGAAGTATATTCGTGCTTTTTTAGAAAGTATTGTGATATCCCAAGCTCCTTTTCAATATAGAGGTTGGTTTAATCAAAAAACAATTCAGCAATTTCAAGGTGTCGACATTAACCGCGTAGTTTTTCCGGAGTCTGGGGTTACAAGTGAGTTCCTTTCTGTAAATATGTACACCACAGAGGAGTTGCAGCAATTTATAGATAAGTTAAATATCCTTGTTCAAATAAAAGGTATTAGTATTGCTCTTCAGTTGCATGCTGGCTTGCATTCAATTGGACTTCTGTATGATCACGAGGCAAAATTGTGGATTTTTCTTGATGCTAATTTACCGCTGCATCCTTCGACACCTATTAAAAACCTTGGGCAAATAATTAAAGGGGCTTTACACGGTTTCAAAAATATCGATCAGGCAAATATGGTTGGATTCCATGCTTATATTTATGGCTCCACTCATGATCAACAAAAATTAGAATCTTTGGTTCACGAATTAAAAGAATCAGAGGAATATAAACAGAGCCATTCTCTTTCATTAGCAAAGCTTAGTTTTGCAACCGAATTTCAAGAAAGTTTAATTTGCCTTGCAGTAGGATGTAATAATTCCCAAATCCTTCGAGAAGCTTTCAAATTAGGTGTGGACTTAGATATACAAACAGCACTTACTACCCCCCTTGTCTGTGCAGCAGCAGAGTTTGGATTTACTGAGATGTTGCAAACTTTGAGTGATTTAGGGGCTGATTTAGATAAAACCAATAATCGTGGTTTGAGTCCAGCTTCGGTCGCTACTTATTTCAATCATCCTCACGTGGTTCGCTTATTACATCGATTAGGCGCAGATTTAAAAAAAACGGATTTACACGAAAATACACTAGCTATTATTGCTGCTCAAAAAAATTCTCTTGAAACGATGGGAGTTTTAATTGAGTTACAGTGTGATGTGCACGGGGGGAATAAATACGGACACACCCCACTATATAGAGCTGCTGAAGTTAATCATCCAGAGATGATTTTAGTTTTACATGGTGCAGATGCAGATATTGATGCAGCTGATAATAATGGGGCTACTCCCTTGTTCATTGCTGCTCTAGAGGGGAATATTGGAGCGGTTGAAGTACTTTGCGAGCTTAAGGCAGACTTAAATAAAGAGAGTGATGAAAAAACCTCCCCTATATTCGCTGCATGTCAAAATGGACATGTAGAGATAATGAGGATATTGCATAGGTTTGGTGCAGATCTATCAAAGCCTGATTCACGCGGATTCACTTTAGCTTATCTTGCTGCTCAAACCGGTCATGTCGATGTGATTCATTTTTTATATAAGGCTGGAGTAGATGTTAATGCGACTATTTCTCTAGGGGTGGCGCCTGCATATGTTGCTGTGTTTACGGGTTCTCTTCATGCACTGAAAACCTTAGTTAACTATGGTGCTGATTTATGGACGCCAGTAGGTGGGCAAACCTTACTGGAATTAGCAAAGGAAATGGGGCATGAAGATATTGTCCTTTATATCGCTAATTGTTCTGTTCAACGCACGGAATCTTTAACCTCACTACCTACTTTTTTTTCCAAGACTGAGCTTTCCCCAAAAAATGACGTTAATTCAGCTGAGGAGATAACTGTGATTCAGGGGGATAATCCAACCCCTAGCTAGAAGAAAATGTTGTCAATTTATAGGGTTAAACTCATTTATAAGCAGGTAGTTAGGTTATTTTATAGACAGTTAATTTTATCTTAATCTTTCTCAAGTAATATGCATTAAAGGTTAAAAGAAAGAACATAAAGGTATTTTTTAACCCAACATGGATGCTCTATTTCAAATCCATTGAGGAAGAATCTATGTCATTCTTAAATGAAGCGAATAAGTTACTCAACGTAATTCAAGAAGAACTAGCACAGGCACAAAAAAACGCAAATGCCTGGAGAGAAAAATGGCTTGATCCTACAAATGGTTTCCCTGCCCCAGCGGCGATTCAAATTGAAGAAGCACTACTCACTGAAGCAAAATTCATCGCAGATATGAAACGATTTCGATTGCTTCTCATGATGACATTGCGGCATCTTGAAGCGCAAAATACAGATGAAGCGCGAAAAGATACTCTTCTATTTAAGGACTATTTAGATAAATTAGAAGCACTTTTTAATGATTATTCACAGCTCCCCAATCTTCTAGAAAACATAGTTTCGGCAAATCCCGAAGAATTACTTAATGCAATGCGCGCGCGTTTTAAAGAAACGTATTTTCAGGAAGCCCTAAATGGACTGATGGACCTGACTGAAAAATACAGCAGCGTCAATGAGGTTTTCGAGAAAAAATATCGAACTCAATTAGAACAATCAGAGTTATTTAACACAATAAATCGCGGCTTAGGTTTCCAAGGCATGCTGATTATGCCTGCTCAAAATTTACCTAGATATTATATGCCTCTCGAAGAAATGGTAAAAAAACTTAAAGTGGCTGAATTAGAATCACTTAATCCCAACATTCCAGCAATGATTGAAAAAGCGCAAGACGCTATTCAAGGAATCAAAGACACCATTGGTCGGCGACAAGCGGTTCTCAGAGCCATAGAGCAATACAACCAGGCTTCAGAAAACAAAAACATGATGTTGAGAAATATCATTACCTTTGAACGAGACGCTCTTAACAGTTCTCAGAAAACCAGAGATTTCCCAATTTATCTAAACAATATATTGGCACTAACTTATCCTGAGTATTTTCAATTCACCCGTAAAGGTGAATTAGCGCTTATTCTCTCAGCAAATCACTCAAAATATGCTGATGTATGTGCTGCATTGGGATATAACTATAGGCATTTAAATGCGAGTTCTGAGCTCATTCCGCAACGATTTGATGCGAATGCATTAAACAGGCTGTATCAAGACAGTCAACATCCGCTTTGGGTTATTTTAAAAAGTATAAAACCTATTGATGAAACATTTACTGCAACACAAAAAATTCAAGCTTATGCTGAAGTAGCTGAAGCGATAAAAAGTAAAAAAATAGGTCCTACTAACAAATACCATACTGCGTACCAAGTGGCTCAAGCGGCTATAGCTGTTGCTGAGTCTCATCCCGAATGTAAGGAAATGGTTCGTACTATTTTTGGCCCACAAAGTGAACTAGGGCAATGGATCATCAGTAAAACTAAAGAGCGCGATCAGGATTTAGTCCGTAACAAGTTGACACTTCCTCTGAGTCCTAAAGAGTTTTTCGATTTAGAAGACGATGTTGAACCAAGTTTTGCTAGCAGTTCAAGAAGCAGTTCGGTTTCTATTGATTCTCTTTCTGAATTGGCAAATCAAGAAGAAGATCTTGAGAATCAGGAAGCAGAAGCCGAACTTGCAGCAAAATATTTAAGAGAGTCCATCCAAGAGGAGCAAATAGAAGTAGTTGAAATTGAGGAGGAAGACCCTGAATCTCGCGCTTTAGAAGCAGAAGCCGAACTTGCGGCAATGTTTTTAAGAGCATCCGTCAAAGATGTACCTACGGTAAACCCGCAGGTACAAGAGAATCCAAGCGAAGCAATGCAAAAGAAAAAGACGCATATGCTTACTTTTTGGATACCTTCCTTCAATTTGACTGATAGTGAAAAAGCCTCTTTATCAGAAGAAATAGATCAACCTAACTCTAAGGAAGAGCTTAGTTCGTTAGAAGAAAAAATAAAAACCATTAATAAAATGAACTCGAATATAGATAATATTATTAAGAATATTTCTCAACGAAATACCTTCTTTTCTTATGCTCCTCAAGAGAAGATCAAAGCCATTCGTTCTAGTTATCAAGCGCTGTCTATGGATGAAAAACTAGAGTTGGCTACATACAGCCCTGAGGAATTAGAAGAGCAATTGCAAAAAAATGATACCGCAATTGGTAAATTTCTTGAGACAATCAATATAAATAGGGGGCTACTACCTATTCGCATCACCTCCACCCAAAAAGAAACCAGTACTTTAAGGGAATTTAAAGAACAGCTCAGAAGATTAAAAGAGGACATGGCACCTGCAATTAGTTTGTGTCTTTAAAAAGTACAACCGATGTAGCCCGTATTAGCGCAGCGTAATACGGGCCAGTACAGGCACCTCTTATAGTAGGGGCCTATGTTAAATCACTATAGTC
The DNA here is from genome assembly GCA_031291095.1 of Legionella sp. Lineage (GTDB taxonomy): Bacteria > Pseudomonadota > Gammaproteobacteria > Legionellales > Legionellaceae > Legionella. The sequence goes on from JARLJR010000106.1 coordinate 44,055, forward strand.
TTCATTATCGTAAGACAACTTTTTTAAACGTTCGACAACCATCAATGCACGCTGTTGTTCACCATTTTCGTACCGTAATTTTGCTAGATAATTTAAATAAAGCTCGGCTTGCTCAGCGGGTATAGGATAGTTTAAACCTTGCTCTAAAATTTGCTGCGCTTCTATAAGTTCTTGCTGAGCTACTAATAAGCGACAAAAGGTTATACGGCTTAAGCTATCATGAGGATCTTTGCGCAATGCTTGATAAAAAAAGGTCTGGGCTTCCTGGGGATTATTTAATAATAATTGCACTAAAGCACGTTGAGCATAAGGATGGGCATAATAAGGGTTGATGGCTATAGCTTTTTCTATGGCTTGGTTCGCCTGCATGGTAAATTGATGAGGCTTGGTTTCGTGTTCAGCATGTTGACTTAGTTGCAAAAGAATATCTGCTCGCTGACTGTAAAGCTCTGCTGATTTTCCCCAAGCTAAAGCATGCTGATTTTCTTTTAAGGCAAGCTGATATTTACCTTTTTGCATGGCTTCTTCTGTACGAGCGCTATAATGACTCATCAGCACTAATTGTCCCCAGTTAATGCTCAGGAAAAGAAAAAATAACCCAATTAGGCTATTGGATATCCGTTTACTCCTACTTGAGAAATTAATGACGAGAGTAGTAATAAGCTGTTCTTGTTTCAGTAGACGATGCAAGCAGCCTAAATAACATCCTAATAATAGGTTCATGCTGGGAACATAAAAATTAAAATCTACCATACTATGCAGGGAGAAGCTCATCAAGGCAGTAAAACAAATCACTATGCGAATATGCCGCTCTGGATCTAATTGATTTTGCTGTAAACAATAACGGATAAAAGAATAGCCTATGACTATCAATAGGCTCAATAAGATCAATCCTCCAGGCAAGCCTGTTTCGATGAGTAATTGTAAAAAATCATTATGAGCATATTGTAATAAAGAGCCGTCACCTGGAAGACTAAAGGCGGGATAATAATGCATAAAATTAAATATCCCAATTCCATGCCAAGGGCTGTTCTGCCATAAAGACCATGCTCCTTGCCAAATGATCCAACGTGATTTTTCTCGTTGCAAAAGCACTAGACGATGTTGGATTTCAGGCTGGGCAAACAGGCCTAAAATTCCGATAGCGAGCAACAACAAACCGATAAAACCTAGGAGTCGTTTTTTAACTATTAATTTACGCAGCAGCCAAAACTCCAGCAGCAATCCACTGCTTAAACTAATTAGTACACCGCGACTAAATGCTGCGAATAAAGCGATTAACAAAATCAAAATACTAATCCCTAAAAGGCTAAGGTAGAAAGCATGACGCTTGCCTGTTTCTTTTTGAATAGACTGGGTTAAAAATTGGCCGTTAATCGTTAATAAGGTGAGCATAAAAAACGCTGCTGCAGTATTTTTACTCATAAAAAGACCGCAGGGCATTTGACCTAAAATAAAAAATTGGAACAATGAATAGCAAGCGTTAATTACTCCCAGTAACCAAAGGGTGTAAAAAAATACCTTCCATAAGCCTGTTTTTGATTGGTCGGAAATAAAAAAAATAAAGATCCACAAACTGCATTGAAAAATACCAAATAAACTACTGAGAGGTACCCATCCTAGTAGGGGAGGAATGCAAATCCACAGCAACCATAAAATCAGTACGATATGAAGAGTAGAGATCTTACATTTAACTTGCTGGCGTTGTGCAGAGAAATAAACTAAAGCTGAGGCTAAAATCAGTGCATAGCTCATCCCTAAGAGGAAACTGTCTTGTGTGCTTTGCCATAATACTGCAAGAGATAATAGGAGGCACAACATGCCTGCTTGGTAATAAGCTTTAAGCTTTATCAAAACATCTGGCATGTTGTACTGTTCCCAATTTAGGCTTTAGAAACCCACTTTCCTTGAATGAAGGGACCATTTAAAGAAAATTCGTGGCTGGTTGGAGTGGTCTCAAGATTAAAGACATCACCAGGTAACTGGGTATACATATTGAAATAGTGTTGCAACATCCAGCCTGCAGTCAGGTCGAACTGCCCCCTATTCATATTTAATCTATAACTCGCGCCAACTTTCATATCGAGCCCTGGGACTATTCTCGTTGCGTTACTAAAACCAGTAATAGGACTAATTATAGAGCTGCGAAACTCACCGGATAATTTAGTTCGTGCCTTTCCAATTAAAAGTGAGGTAGCTCCCTCGGCAAATACAGAAAAATTATAAGGTAGTGCTCGGGTTAATTTGCCACCGAGACGTGGGCCTACACCATCATATTTAGCATTTAAGGAGGTGATTTGATATAAATTTAATGGACCATTGTCTAATTGTTGAGAGGCAGCTACCTGACGAGTAATTTGGCCATTCGCATATTGAAGGCCGCCATGAAGTCGAAGACCAGTTTGGCTTCCTAATGCAGCACTTTGTGCCATTTCCAAATTAACAATATCAATTCTGGGTTTTAATTTGAACGCTTCTATATTCGTGGATGCAGCAATACCATCAGCTGTTCCAGGGAAAAATGATGTTTTGCTTGCTTGATAGTTATCAATATAGTGCAGCCAGTTCAAATTAATATCATTTCCGGTATTAAAATAATAACCTGCCGTCAATGTAAATCCCCAATCCCAAGGAGAAGAAAGATTGCTATAATGTTGATTATCAGCGCTGATAAAACCGCTTATTATATAAGGATTTAATAGCGAATTCGAAGAAGGCCTCACATACAAAGCTCCGCCCCCAATTTCCCATCCTTGCTGTGCACAAGGAACTGTCACTGAATCTTTAGCACATCCCATAGTGCCCGCATAACTGGTGCTCACCGCAAATAAAGACAATAAAAATTTTTTAAACATGATAATCCCTAATCCATTGTTTATACGTTGGTTAGTATAATGAAGTCGGGGCGAAATTAGAATATAAATCGAGTTTTAGCCCCAATTTGTGGCTTGTGGTGGTACAATTAAATAAAAAACTCTCTAAAGATTATGTATGAGCGCATCATAGGCATATTTTTATTGCTCTTATCATTGGGAGGTTACTGGCCTATAAATTATCATTTACATTGTAACTGTAGAGACAATGCTAATGCTCTGTCTAACTGTACTTTAACGTCTAATTTGTATGCTTTTTCTCTACGAAATTATCATCTTGATCGCATTACAGGAGCGGGTTTTAGAGAAGAAGATTACAAAGGAAAAAGGCGGGATAAGGTAATTTATCATGTCTATTTAAAAGGTAATTATGATACTTTTTATTTTTTAAATCTCTATTCTACTAACTATAATCAAGTCAGTTTCCTGATTTCTCAACTTAATAATTATATTGTTTCGGGCACAAGCCCTGATTATGATATTCCAAGATTTAAGAACTTTATTTTACTTGAACTACTAACCATCTCTCTGTTTATCTTATCCCTTATGCTTATTATTTTGGGGGATAAATTTGGAAAGCTCCTTCATAAAATAGTGTAGCCTTGTCGTTTGGAACCAGGCTTTCTTTAAAAGGCAATCAACTTGGACTATTGCACGGCCCAGCATCGGGACTAGCTCAAACTGTGTTTGCTGGGCTTTTCAGCCCAGCCTCCGCTTACTCATAAACTTAAAAATTAACTGTTCGGAGTAACAATATTAAACCAGAAGTCAAAATTATCTATTAGCCCAAGCAATTGCTGTAGAGACTGTTGATTGCCCGTAACTTTTAGTTCGCTATTTGTCAGCGTACCTTCAACCGTTTTTTGCTTCAAAATAATTTGATTTAATGTTTCCCGATTTAACGTAATGGTCGCATCTGCCTTATCTGATTGATATCCCTTAATATGATGCAAACTACCATTATTGAGTTCTACAAGATATTTTTCATTAATGTCAGGGAAAACAAAATTCAAGGTGAGTGTCGTGTTAGCTGCTTTCTCTCCATTGAGTTTGACGCCTAAATAATCAAAAAATAAATCTGTACTCATCGCGCGAATTGTATCTGGGCTTGCTGTATCCGGTGATGCAACTTTTTGCACCCCATTACGTAATTCCTTAGCTCCGCTCAAATAAAAATTACGCCATGGGCCTGATTCAGATTGATAACCTAATTGTTCTAAGGCATCCGCTTCAAGATTGCGTGCTTCCTGATTATTAGGGTCAGCAAAAACCACATGGTTCATCACCTCAGCTACCCAACGATAATTTCCTTGCTCATAATCTTTTTTTGCTTGCTCCATAATTTTGGAAGCACCACCCATATAATCAACATACTTTTTACTCGCTTCTACAGGAATCAAAGGATGTAAGGTAGCAGGATTGCCACTAAACCAGCCTAGATATTTTACATAGGTGGCTTTTGTATTATGGTTCATCGTTCCGTAATACCCTCTATTTGACCAGTAATGGCTCAACGAATCCGGAAGGTTCACTTTTTCAGCGATTTCATCCATCGTAAAACCTTGGTTCGCATAATGTAAGGTTTGGTCATTGATGAAGCGATACATATCTCGCTGTAATTTTAAATGTTTGGCAATATTGTCTTTATCCCATACTGGCCAATGGTGTGGGGCAAACAATACCTGAGTATCATTACCCCAAAGATAAAGTACCTCATTTAAATACTTAGACCATGCTAATGGGTCCCTGATTTTTGCTCCTCTTAAGGAATAGGTATTATGCAGGGTATGTGTGGCATCTTCTGCAGTACATAGAGCATGATACTCGGGTAGGTAGAAGAACATTTCAGACGGTGCCTCGGAGTCTGGAGCCATATAAAAGACAAAATCTAATCCAGCTAAGTTTAAATGTTGTTGATTGTCTTTGATGAGATCAGTCGGGGGGATAAGTGATACAGTTCCTGAGGAAGTTGTCATTCCTAAACCAGCACCTACTTGTCCAGTTGGGGACATTGGCAATAAGTTACCATACATGTAACTTGCTCTGCGACTCATCACGTTGCCTGCCATCACGTTTTCAGCCACGGCACTTTCGGTAAATCCAACTGGGGCCACAATTTTTACTTTGCCAGCCTTAACATCTTCCTCATTAACGACCCCTCTAACTCCACCATAGTGGTCAATATGGCTATGCGTATAAATAACTGCAACAATAGGCTTTTGAGGTCGATGTTTAAAGTATAAATCAAGGGAGGCTTTTGCTGTTTCCGTAGAAATTAAGGGGTCTATGATCACAATGCCTTGTGGCCCTTCAATAAAGGTGATGTTGGACAAATCTGCCGTACGTACTTGATAGATGTGCTCATTAACTTGGAATAAGCCCCCCTTTTTTACCAGTTGGGATTGACGCCATAAACTGGGGTTCACCGTATCAGGTGATGCACTGTCCTCTTTAATAAAGGAAAATTTACTTAAATCCCATACCACATTTCCATTCGCATTTTTAATCACACCCTCATCAGGCAAGGGGGCAATGAATCCTTTAGATGCATTAGTAAATGATTCCTTATCATTAAAAGGTAGTCCTTTTAATAGTTCATTATTTACATTTTTGGTTATTGAGGAGGCTTCTTTGGGAGATTCAGCCGCATAAGAGGTAGTTAAAAAAAATGCTGGGGACGCAGCGAGAATGCTTAAAGCTAATTTTTTTATTTTCATATCAATCCTTTGATTTATATTTATTTCCTAGATTCCATACTAGCGGGGGAGCATATAGATTTCCATCTAAAAATAAAAATTATTTTTTAGCAGAGGGCTGATAGCCAATTTATCTATCTTTTCAAACGGTTATGAAAATAGGTATTTTTTAACGCGCTTTTAATAAACACAAAAATCAACCAATTAGATCTAAAAATATCTATTATTTTTGCTAAGGCATATACTTAATATATCGGGAGGAGAAAAAAGGGGGCTCTATGTTAGCTAGACTAATCGGAGTAGTGCGTGGACCTGAATTACCGGCTAAAAAGCCAATGGCATTAATTGCTCCGTTTAATGCAGGTCGGTTGCCATCGGATGAGATGACTCAATTTACAGAATCCGTAAATGCGTTAATAAATCAATACAATAAAGACATACCTGATCCTGCAAAGAAAGAAATTTTGAGGCAAATACAAGACAAGATACAAGAGGTCGAATACAAATATAAACCGAGACATTTGGCAGGATCTCCTGGTTATCAAGAGACGCAAGCGGCGCTTTTTAATGACATAAAGTATCAATACGCCAGTTTAGGTACCCCTTCGTTAATTAACGAGCCCAGGAACTCCTCTCCACTGTCAGAAGTTGTCGCCAATATGGCCCCCGAGAAAGCGGACAAACTTCTTGGTATTTTGATCAAAGGTAAAAATCCCAATTTAGCGGCCGAACTTAACAGCTTATATGATGTGGCTGATGTAAGTGCCGAAGCCAAAAATTTTCGTAAGTTTTTACGTGACCATGAGGTTAGCTACTTAGGTGGCGGAAACTCTAAAAATTTTAAAGTCGTAAATCGCGATAATGGTAATGAAGCAGTTTTAAAAATTGACTGCCGCCTTGATATGCCTCGAAATGTTGAAGCTCATCTTCGCGAAAAGATGCCAGACCGCTTTGCGCCAGTTGCCGCAGAAAGGCAAGTGTGCTGCCGAGATGCTAATGGCGAATCAGTATCGCGCACGATGTTAGTTACCGATTTTTGTAAGGGCGGTAGTGTTAATGAGCACCGAAGTACTCTGACAACCAAAAAAGAGTTATTAAGCAACACGGGTAAGATTTTTGAACAAATGGCTGGCACGCTGCTTAATATTCAAGAAGCAGGATGTATGTTTCCTGACGCCAAAATTACGAATTGGTTAGTTGATGCACGCGGAAAAGTTCAGCTTGCTGATACTAAAAGTTTTCTTTTTACCGATGCAAATAAGCAATATACAGAGGGACTGCCTGGAAATAAATATTGTTCAATGCTTCGAACTGGCGGTTTTACTCCCCCTGAACTTGATGATTCGACAGTGAGTGCTGATGCAGTACATGCATACATATTGGGTAAAAATTTATATTACTATGCATCAGGAAAATTGGGAAAAGGAGATGACGCTGCGGATTTTAAGTTTGATGGAGCTGGATTTGAAGGGCCTGTTGGTCAAGAATATAGAGAAATTATTGAAGGCTTAGTAAAACCTGAGCCTAATGAGCGCATGAAAGTAAGGGAAGCCCTTGATCGCCTCTTTATGGTAAATAACCCTGAGTTTAAAGCGGTATTCACCGATCTTAAAGCATTGAAGTTTGGTGAAAATGATGAAAAAATGAACGAGTTCATTCGTAATAAACAGCAACAAATTAATAATGCTGCCCCAGGAGATCGCCCAGCAATTCTAGCGGAGTTACAACAGACTGTGGCTGTATTAAAAGCAGATAAAGCAGTTGAAGGGGTAAGGAGCGCAATTCAAGACCTTAGGGACCGAGCAGGTATCTTTACTGTAGGGATGAATGCTAAAGCCGAGAGAATTGAGACAACTATGGCGAAGGTGTCTATTGAGGACCGTTGTAAATTTTTAACATCAGGCCATTCAGAGCCGGTCATGCAGGCGCTTGCATCCCAGCGTCATTGGGGTAAAGGAGGGCAAGTCAACTTAACCCAAGACGGAAAAATTGACACAGAAAATGCAGCGCAAAGCTTTAAAGACTTTAAAGCCAAATTTGTAGATCAGGTTGGCGCGGCAAAAGCCCCTCAACAGGATGAGCCAGTAGATGAGGAAGTACACGGAATGAAACTTTAACTATAGGAAGTGAAAAAATGAATTTTAATACACTATGTGACGAGTTAGGCATTAAGGACAATCAACCCGTAAATGAAAAACTGGGATTGTTGAAAGCATGGTTTCAAAACACCGTATCAACTGATGTACAATTTTCAGGGGATGAGGGCGAGCAATATCAGCAATATGAAGAAGCAACGGAGATCTATTTAGCTCTCATTCTTCCTAAAATCGGCTCTGATATTGAAAAACCAAATCCAGACCTTGAGGGAGAGAGTTTAATTGCTGCAGTGGTCGTAATGGGTTTTGATCAAGTATTACGTTCATTAAACCCCACTCAAAATATGTTAAATACTCCTAATAAAAATGGCTTAACTCTGCTTCATTCTGCTGCCAGCAATGGGTATCTAAACACGACTCGAGCATTACTCAGCCTTGGCGCGGACAGCTGTGCACTAAATAATCAGCAACAATACCCCATTTTCAGTGCTTTATTCATGCCTATGCTGGATAATGATTTACCAAAACTAAAAATGAATAAAGCAGCCATTTTTAAGCTATTGAATAATAAAGGAAATCAGCTGCTAGAACATCAAGATAGTAATGGCGAAACGGTGATGCATCGAATGGCTTTGCATGGTTTTAGTGACTTAATTGATGAAACATTAATTAGCAATCCACGACTTGCCTATATGAAAAATAATCATTCTCTTTATCCAATACATACTGCTATCTTGAATAATCAAGAGGAAGCTGTTCCTCATTTATTGGACGAAAATAGTGCGGACCTGGCTGATAGTAATGGCTGGAAACCACTTCACTTTGCAGCGCGCCAAGCAAATAACATGATCTTGGAGCAATGCTTGCGATATCCAAATCATTTAAATGAATCGGATATCCAAGGGAGAACCCCATTGATGCTGGCTGCAGAGCTAGGAAATCTAGATGCAGTGTCCACACTTATGAGCCATGGAGCGAAAACGGATCTAGTTGATAGCCAAGGATTCACCGTTCTGCACCATGCAGTTAAGTCAGGTAATCCCGAGTTAGTACGATGGTTGCTTGAGAATGCAAAGCTTGATGTGAATGCAAGAGATGAGCACAATAATACCCCGTTGTCGCTTAGTGAAACGGTTGTTACTGAATCAGATCATATGAAAGACATCAGTAACTTATTATTGCAACATGGAGCAACAGCAGCATCAATGACTTACCACTAAATTATTTCAGAGTGCATACCGTATTTTTTACGGTACTGCACTGTATCTATTTGTTATAAAATAATCCAGTTTTTGTGATAAACCCCGGTCTTAATAAGCGGGTTTATTATTGCTAATTATTTGGAGTTCTTGTTATGGGTAGTTCGACTGATAAAATATTAGACTTACTAAGTACTGATGTCGCTCTTTATTCTTTAAAAAAAGATGCGCAACGTCAAATTAAAGAAGGCAGCTGGAAACGTATACATCATGATTCTTTTCAAGAGACAGTGGGATCAATAATGCAAAAGTCTAGTGATGGTTCTGTGACGCGTTCTTCCGTTGAAGACACATTAGAATTAATAACTGTAGGGTATTTGCAATCTTCTTTAGACGAAACACGACGACAAATCCAAGAGCATCAAAGGAAATTGACTGAAGAGGGGATAATGAGAACCAAAATTAAGCCCCCTCAATCAGTAACAACACTTTCTTATAAGTTTTTATCTACTCCAGAATTAGCTTTTAATGCTCCTTGGGAACAAGAGTCTACAGAGCCAGACTCAGGCTTTAGCTCAATAAGTGCTTCAGAAGAAGATGGGATAATTGAAATTAGTTGTAAGATAAGAAGTTAGGTTTTACCAGTCTGGATGCAACGCAGTGTAATCCGGGAACCTGACGCGAACTCATTAATTCGTGGCGCATGTAAATTTTTAAAATTAAATAAAAAAAACTGTCGTCATTGCGAACAAGCGTGAAGCATATATGGACCCTACGGTTTTGCAAGGAAAAGTTCACTATTTTTTAGCAAAATTGGTTGAGATGCAGGCATATATTCGGTCTCTTGTTGAGTGGTATTTCACTCGGACCCTGAAAGTATCTGCGCTCTTTCTC
>JARLJR010000107.1 GCA_031291095.1 Legionella sp.
AAAACCTTTTCTGTTCTAAAAAAATCAAGAAAAACAGAGCAAATTAAGCTACAGAAAAAAGCTAATAAAATAATTAAAATGATAGAAAAAGAGGCACTAGCTGCTTAAGGTAGTGCCATTGGCCCATGGGCCCAACCTACATGCAATTGCAGTTCCCATAGCTTTGAGGCTATGGGAAAGTAGACTAGCCTTCGTCACCTTCAAGGAAACTTCTTAGTTTCTCTGAACGTGATGGGTGGCGTAGTTTGCGTAACGCTTTCGCTTCGATTTGGCGAATACGCTCACGAGTTACGTCGAATTGCTTACCTACCTCTTCCAGAGTATGGTCGGTATTCATTTCGATACCAAAACGCATGCGTAGTACTTTGGCTTCTCTTGGCGTTAAGGTTTCCAAGATTTCCAAAGTGGCTTCGCGTAAGCCTTCAGCGGTTGCCATATCGATTGGCGACTCAATGTTGTTGTCTTCGATGAAATCACCTAAGTGTGAATCATCGTCGTCACCAACAGGCGTTTCCATCGAAATTGGCTCTTTAGCAATTTTTAGAACTTTGCGAATCTTGTCTTCGCTTAGTTCCATTTTTTCTGCTAACTCTTCAGGAGTTGCTTCACGGCCAGTTTCTTGCAGTATTTGTCGGGAAATACGATTGAGCTTGTTAATGGTTTCAATCATATGTACCGGAATACGAATGGTACGTGCCTGATCCGCGATCGAGCGAGTAATTGCCTGTCTAATCCACCAAGTAGCATACGTAGAGAATTTGTAACCGCGACGGTATTCAAATTTGTCTACTGCTTTCATCAAGCCAATATTACCTTCTTGAATTAAGTCGAGGAATTGTAATCCACGGTTGGTGTATTTTTTGGCAATCGAAATTACCAGACGTAAGTTTGCTTCAACCATTTCTTTTTTGGCGCGGCGAGCTTTAGCTTCACCAATCGACATTTTGCGGTTGATGTCTTTAATTTCACTAATGCTTAAACCGTATTCAACCTCAAAAGAAACCAGACGCGATTGGATGCGTAGAATTTCTTCTTTGTATTCTTCAATACGAGGCATATCTAATTTTTTAGCATGTTTCGTAGTGATGTTGCCTAACCATTCCAGATCTGTTTCCTGGCCTGGGAATGTATCAATAAACATCTTACGTGGGATACGCGCTTTTTCAATACATAGACGCATTATATTACGCTCGTACTCGCGAATATGATTACGTAATTGGCGGAAATGACGTGTTAAACGATCAACTTGGCGTGAAGTTAATTTCAGCTTTAAGAATGAGTCGGACATTACCTCTAAAGCTTTTAGTGTTTTAGCATGCGCTCTGCCATGTTCATTGCCAACGTTAATTGCTACCTCAAGACATGCACGAAGATCGTCAAAGTAAATTTGGGCTTGTTCTGGATTTGGGCCATCATCAACTTCAACCAGGCCACTATCACCATCACTTTCGCTTTCTTCATCGTCATCCGCTAAGATCATTGCTTCTTGCTGTACTTCATCAAGCATAGAGCCAATGCTTGCAGCAGGAGCTGCTTCTTCATCACCGTCAGCAAAGCCGCTAATGATTTCATTAAGACGGATTTCTTGAGTGCTGACGCGCTCGTAATCATCAAGAACTAATTGTACTGTTTCTGGGTAGTGAGCCAGAGACTTAAGAACTTGATAAATTCCTTCTTCAATGCGTTTCGCAATACGGATTTCACCTTCACGAGTCAGGAGCTCAACAGTACCCATTTCACGCATGTACATACGTACTGGATCGGTGGTACGGCCGGTTTCTTTGTCTACGGACGCAAGTACCATCGCAGCTTCTTCAATATCAGGTACTTCTTCCGTATTAAGTAGAAGTGCTAATTCATCATCGCCTGGCGGGAGTTCAAATACTTTAATGTTCATCCCTTCTAACATGCTGATAATGACATCGAAATGTTCGGTATCAACGATGTTAGGCAATAAGTCATTGATTTGACTATAGGTCAAATAGCCTTGTTCTTTTCCTAGGCTGATGACTTTGGTTATCTGTGAGCTTTGCTGTTCTTGATCATTCATGGTCATAGGCACTTCTTTTTAAGGACAATTAAGCATTACAAAATGTTCTGATTATAAACTGGCTAGCAGGAACATGCCAGTAGTTTATTGAACTATTTGCACTGATTTGTTCTACCCCGCGCCAGGCTTGGAGTAGGGGTTGTTTACATTTATATGCTCGCGGTATTCTGGCTCAAGTCAGAGAAATGTAAACAGCCCCGATAAGTTTTTGATGTCTACACGTGTCGCTCCTGTAACATTTTTTGCAAACTCATTCGCTCCTCTTCAGTCAAACCCTGTTGCCGGGATTTTTCAATAAGGCGGCGTATAATTAATTCTTGGTTTTGTTTTTGCAAAAATAAGATTATATCAATAAATTCCTTTACCAGTTCCGGTTCAGGGACTTGATGATTCCACGCGGCCAGCCGATTAATAAAATCAAAATAGGAATGGTTACGCCAGGTTTCAATTAGTGAGGCGGTATTGGCTTGTGGATTTGTTGCTAGTTGCTGCAATAGTTTCAATAAAATCTCATGCTCGTTAGGATCTAATAAGCTGGGATCAATCTGCTCTTTACACTTTGCATAGATTTCTGGGTTTTGTAAGAGTAGGGCCACGGCGATGCGCATCGGTGTGCGCGCGATGGTTGCTATTTGTTCTTTTGGTGTTGGCGCAGGTGCTTGATCGGTTAGCAAAAGGTTGAGCCGATGACTTTCGATATGCGTTAAACGAGCCAGTTCATCAATCAATAATTGCTTATATGAGCCTTCTGTCATTTTTTGTAAAAAAGGTTTGACCAAGTTGATTAGCTGCGTTTTCCCTGCTGGGTTTTGCAAGTTAATGTTTTTGGCCAGAGTATTTAGGAAAAAACGATGCAAAGGTATCGCTTGTTTTAATCGGTTTAAAAAATTCTCATTCCCTTCGGCACGTACTAAGCTGTCTGGATCATGTTCTTCAGGCAGGAAGATAAAACGGGCATCTAAGCCTTCATTTAAGTAAGGCAAACTGCTTTCAAGAGCGCGCCACGCGGCTTGTTTTCCTGCATTATCTCCATCAAAACAAAACACCAGCGATTTAGTGTGTTTGGCTAGCAGTTGAATATGGTAGCTGCTGGTAGCGGTGCCTAAAGTTGCCACGGCATTCATAATGCCATGTTGTGCCAAAGCAATAACATCCATATAGCCTTCAACAATAATGATGGAGTCAATGGATTTTTTTTGTTGCAAAATTTGATGCAATCCATAGAGCTCTTTGCTTTTTTGAAAGATTACGGTTTCGGGGGAGTTCAGGTATTTGGGCTTTTGGTCATCGAGTACGCGGCCACCAAAACCAATGATGCGTCCATGGCGATCATGAATCGGGAATATGACTCGATTGCGATAGCGATCATATATTTTGCCGTCATCATTTTTAACGAGCATCCCTGTGGTGATCAATTCTTTTTGATCGCGCGGGAATGCTTTCTCTAAGTTATGCCAACCTTCATTGGCAAAACCTAATTGATATAATTTCGCTATTTCACCACTTAAGCCTCGGCCACGTAAATAGTTGATGGCCGGTTGTCCTTCGTGTTTGAGCTGTTTTTGATAATAAAGGTTTACCGCAGACATGAGTTTATATAAATCTTGCGATACATTATTTTTCTCGTTTTGCCCATCACGAGGAACGGTAAGCCCCACGCGCGTTGCTAAGGTTTCAATTGCATCAATAAAGCCTTGGTTTAGATAATTCATCACAAAGCTAATGGCATTGCCTGAGGCTCCACAGCCAAAGCAATGATAGAATTGTTTCCTGGCAACTACGTTGAATGAGGGGGACTTTTCATTATGGAACGGGCAGCACGCAGTATAGCTATTTCCCCTTTTTTTAAGGGGAACATAGCTGTCAATTAGCTCAACCAGATCAGTGCGTTGCAGGAGATCGTCAATGAATGGCTGCGGAATTAAGCCAGACATAGATATCCTCAGTTTAGCTTGGCCTTAATCAGGGTGCTCACTTGCGACATATCAGCACGGCCTTGCAGACTGGGCTTTAACTGCGCCATAACTTTGCCCATATCTGCCATTTTTTCAGCGCCAGTAGATGCAATTGCATCTTGGACTAATTTTTCTATTTCTGCTGCAGCCAATGGCTCAGGTAAATACTTAGCAAGTACTGAAAGCTCGAATTGTTCTTGGGCTACTAAATCGTTACGATTCGCTTTTTCGTATTGAGAAATAGACTCTTTACGTTGTTTGCTCATTTTATCCAAGATCGCTAACATGCGTTCTTCATCGACATCGATACGTTCATCAACTTCAATTTGTTTTACTGCAGCAGTAATTAAACGTAATGTGGTTAATAGATTTTTATCTTTTGCACGCATTGCGTCTTTAATATCATTGTTGAGACGTTCTTTAATAGTCATGATCTAATCCTTAGGTGAAGGAAATGAGGCTTGTATAAAAACCAAAAGGCCACAAAATGTGACCTTGGTCAATAATACAGAATAAAAAACTCTATTTACGGCGACGTTTTATATTTTGTCGTGAAGAAGTGTCACGAGAAATTTTCTTTAAGTGACGTTTTACTGCAGCAGCTTGTTTACGCTTACGCTCAGCAGTTGGCTTTTCATAAAATTCACGACGGCGTAGCTCGGTTAAAATTCCGGCTTTTTCACATGAGCGCTTAAAACGGCGCAGTGCATATTCTGGGTTTTCGCCTTCTTTGACGCGAACTGTAGGCATTAAGTTTATCCTCTAACAATTTATTCTCACTAGGTGGGCAATTCTAGTTCGACTTGAAGCCCTCGTCAAGATTATAGCACGAAATTATTTTGTTTTTATTTTATGTTATAATTTTGAGTTGATTTATTATTGTCAGGTTTGCCATGTTGGTATTAGGTATTGAGTCTTCTTGTGATGAAACTGGGGTTGCTATTTATGATTCGGCCGCAGGCTTATTAGCGCATGCGTTACATTCCCAAATTGACACACATAGGGTGCATGGTGGTGTGGTGCCGGAGTTGGCTTCACGAGACCATGTGAATTACCTTATTCCTTTGCTTGATGAAGTATTGCAACAAGCTAATCTTAGGAAGCATGATCTGGATGGCATTGCTTATACAGCAGGCCCAGGTTTAATTGGCGCCTTATTAGTTGGGGCTTGTTTTGCTAAAAGTCTGGCTTATGCATTAAATATTCCCGCCCTAGGTATTCATCATTTGGAAGCACATTTACTCGCCGCAAAAATGGAAACACCTTCTTTGGAATTTCCCTTCATTGCACTTTTAGTGTCCGGTGGTCATTGTCAGTTAATTGAAGTTAAAGCATTAGGTGAATATCGATTATTAGGTGATACCTTGGATGATGCGGTGGGGGAGGCTTTTGATAAAACTGCTAAATTAATGGGAATTCCTTATCCAGGTGGCCCCGTATTAGCAGCACTTGCCGATCAATGTGAATCGACTCCATATCGTTTTCCACGTCCGATGACGGATAGACCTGGTTTGGATTTCAGTTTTAGTGGTTTAAAAACTTTTTCGCTGAATACCTGGAATCAGAGCAATAAGGATGAGCAAGCACGTGCCGAAATTGCCAAGGCATTTCAGCTGGCGGTGGTGGATACTTTAATCATTAAATGTAAGCGTGCGGTACAAGAGTCTGAATGCAAGCGTTTAGTTGTTGCAGGGGGCGTAGGGGCCAATAAGGCTTTGCGTTTGGCCTTGCAGCAATGGATGCATGGCATTGGTGGGGAGATTTATTTTCCTGCACTTGAATATTGTACGGATAATGGAGCTATGGTTGCCTATGCTGGTTGCTTGCGTATGCTGGCTGGAGAACAGGATTCACACGTTGGGGTTGAGGTTAAGGCGCGTTGGCCTTTGGCGTAGAAGATCTTTTATTATAACCTGGTTGCTTGCAACCAGGTTGTGCGGACTATCCTTAATTTATTGCTCCCACCTGCTTCATTCTTCAAAAAATTCTTGATATTTATATACGTCTGATTAAAAATGGCCCGCCTCAAAAAGATATTTTGATATTGAGGATTTATTCATGTCTTTAGCAGATATATATGTAGAAATGGAGCGAGATTTCAACGAGCTAGTGCAAGCAAGATTAAAGGATGCAAAAACAATTCTGTCTAAGTATCCTCAGCATTTCGATGATAATTTTTTAATTAGTGTTATTAAGTCTATTTTCAGAGAGCAAAAAATCCATGCGGATAGTGCCTTACCAGAAGAAGAATGGAAACGAATAATTAATGAAAAAACATTGTTTCATGCCATTCTGTCATGGCATATCCAATTACTTTACGATCATGTGGCACCTCAATCGAGATGGCTTGATACCAATGATGTAACTTCCACGCCAGTCCAATGTAATTCTCGCAGAGAATTCTTGGTTGAGCTTATTCAAATTCTTTCACAAAAATCTGAAGCAAAGAGCATCGAGGAAAAATTAACATTTAAATTTAAAATGGCGAAACAATTAGGTGATAAAATAGCCAGTACTGATATGGCGGCACTTAAAGATACAGAGACTTTAGGTTTCATCGCGATAATTAGCAGCTTATTAAAATATTGTTGCATGCTTATGCACTTAATCTTTCCTTCTTATAAAGATCCTGTTGTTGCAAACAAATGCACCTTGGGAAATTCATGGTATACCCTGTGGTCGGGGAAGTCATTGCATACGATTTATCTTGAACATGCAGAGGCGACTTTAGCTAAGATTGATGCACTTCGTGGTTTGATCGAAAATAATGTGGATATCGAGGTAAATGAGGATGAGGTGCGCCCATTATTAGGAGCGAGTTAATTTTTTAACTCGATAAAAAACTGACGTCATTGCGAACGAAGTGAAGCAACCCAGGGCTCTGTGCGTCGAAATCTTGGATTGTTTTCACTCCGAACTCATGGATACCGCGGTCAAACCGCGGTAATTCGTGAGGATTATTGGGTAAGAAAAACTTAGGTAAGTGCCTTTTTGTAAGCAATCAGGCTGCATTTGAAGTGACGTAATCTATACCTTGTCTTTTGGTTTTTCATCTTTAGGTTTTTTAGCCTTGGGCGCTGCAGGTTTTTTCGCAGGCTTCGGTTTCTTTCCTGCCTCATTTTCTTTAGCAGTTGTTTTTTTAACGGCAGCTTTTTTCACCGGTTTTTCTTTGGTTGCGGGTTTGGGTGCCGCTTTCGCTCTTTTTGCTACCGTTTTGCGTGCAGAAGAGAGTTCAATGACTTTAGCGGTTTCTTGGTGTTCGTCTGCTGTAATATTGGCTGAATTAGCAGGAGGAGGGATATCATCCATTACCTCTTCAAGGACACTTTTTTGTTTGAATTTAACCTTAGATTCTGTGCCATCGATCAAACGAAGAATATTGTCTTTATGTTTGATTAAAATTAATACGGCCATAAAAAATATGGGCGGGAATATGTTGATGCGGCCGATAATTAGTATTGAATAGAACGGGGCCAAGCTGATGGAAACAATAGAGGCCAGAGAGGAGAAGCGGGAGAATCTAACAACCAATAACCAGGTTGCCGTCACCATGATTCCTACAATAAATTGAAAGCCTAAAAGAGCTCCTATAGCCGTAGCAACGCCTTTTCCGCCTTTAAAACCGAAGAAAACTGGGTACATATGGCCTATCACTGCAGCCAAGGCAACATAGCTAACAAGGGTTGCATCAGCGCCAAACATTTTGGCAATAAGAACAGGAAGGGTACCTTTGAGTAAGTCAGTGACTAGAACGATGGTGGCGTATTTTTTGCCGGCGAGCCGCAATACATTCGTTGCGCCTGGGTTTTGAGAGCCCTCTGAACGCGGATCAGGCAAAGCAAATGTTTTACATACGATGACCGCAGAACAAATTGACCCCATTAAATAAGCAAGTATGATCAAAAAAGCAGCTAAAATCACGGATTACTCCTTTATTTAGACTATTAACGTCAGTTTTGGAATAAGAATTACCTAAAACATTTAATAAATCAATGCCTTTTTCACTAAAAAATCCCCTAAATACCTTAATAGCCCTGCTTATTCTGCACTTTCGGAGTTTTAAACGTAATAGTACTGATTTCCTTATATTTTAGGCGATCCTTTACTAAAATTCGCGTATTACTGTGCTTCCGGTAAAAAAAGTGCTTGTAAGTTGTTGGTGTATCTTCTGCCAAAATCGGTTACTTGCCAATGCGTTTCCGTCAGATGGATTAGCTTTTTCTGAGCTGCAACGTGTAATGGTCCCAATAGCTCAGCTAGCGCTAATCCGGTTCGCTCGGAGAAGAGCTCCAAGGGAATAGCTTGCTCCAAACGCGTTGTATTGAGCATAAATTCAAAAATCAGCTCCTTATCTTCTACTTGTTCCATATCGGCAAGAAAAGGTTTTTCCGCGTTGAGATAGTCTTTAGGTTGACGATGTTTCCGTGTTCGTAAAACACAGCCATTGGCGGTTATTTTTCCATGAGCACCGGCGCCAATACCTAAATAGTCGCCGAATAACCAATAATTCAAATTATGGCGCGATTGTCTATGCGTTTTAGAAAACGCAGAAATCTCATAACGGGTAAATCCAGATTCTTTTAACAAGGCTAAACCTTGCTCCTCTAAGATGCAGGCGTCATCTTCGGAGGGGAGGGGGGGATTTTCTTTGTAAAAAACCGTATTCGGTTCTATGGTTAATTGGTACCAGGAAAAATGTTCGGGTTGATAGGATAAGGCAGTACGTAGATCGTCCATGCCTTGAGAGATGCTTTGTTGTGGCAAGCCATGCATAATGTCCAGATTTAGATTATCAAAACCGGCATTGCGTGCAGCGGCAATCGCTCGGTGTGCTTGTTGCTCATCATGAATTCGGCCCAGAACTTTTAAGTGCCCAGGATTAAAACTTTGAATACCCAGAGACAGGCGGTTAATTCCGCTGTGTCGATAATCAGTAAAGCGTTGCTGCTCTACCGTTCCTGGATTTGCTTCCATCGTGATTTCAATATCTGGGGCAAAGGGCAATATTTTTTTTAATTCGGAAAATAAAGTGTAATAGGCTTCCGCCGATAACAGGCTGGGGGTGCCTCCGCCGATAAAAATTGAACTGATTTCACGAGACTGGAATTCAATTAAATCAGTTTTTAAGTCGGAAAGAAGTGCCTGAATGTAATTTTGTTCTGGCAAAATTTCCGGACTTTTATGTGAATTAAAATCACAATAAGGGCATTTTCGAATACACCAAGGAATATGTATATACAACGATAAAGGAATCATTACGCTTTTAGACTGGCTTGTTTGGAAATGCAATAGTATCATGACATACGTTTTGTCACAAAAATGAATAAGAAAAAAAGGGGATAACATGGCAAAGAGACGAGTTAGAGTAGCCGTTACAGGCGCAGCAGGACAAATTGGATATGCATTATTATTCCGTATCGCTTCTGGACAAATGTTTGGTGCAGATACAGAAGTAGAATTAAACCTACTAGAGCTTGAGCCAGCACTTCAGGCATTACATGGGGTAGCCATGGAGTTGGATGATTGCGCATTCCCACTATTGAAGCGCATCGTTTGTACGTCTGATTTGAATAAGGCAATGGACGGGGTTAACTGGGCTTTATTAGTAGGTTCAGTACCACGTAAGCAAGGTATGGAGCGTTCTGATCTGTTACAAATTAACGGCGGAATTTTTACCAAGCAAGGTCACGCGATTAACGATAATGCCAGCGATGATGTGCGCGTGTTTGTAGTAGGTAATCCATGCAATACTAACTGTTTAATTGCTATGCATCATGCACGTGATGTTCCTAATGATCGTTTCTATGCGATGACTACTTTAGATGAATTAAGAGCACGTACTCAATTAGCACAAAAAGCAGGTGTTGATATTACTGCAGTAAGTCAAATGACTGTTTGGGGTAACCATTCTGCAACACAATACCCAGATTTTTATAACGCGAAAATTAATGGTAAGTCTGCTGCGGACGTAATTAATGATGATGCTTGGCTGAAAGATACGTTTGTCTCTACAGTCCAACAACGTGGAGCAGCTATTATTAAAGCACGTGGTCTTTCTTCAGCTGCATCTGCTGCAAATGCGGTAATTACTGGGGTGAATCACCTTGTTTTTGATACTCCTGCTGGTGAGACTTTCTCTATGTGCCGTCATTCAGAAGGTGAGTATGGCGTTGATAAAGGCTTAATTTTCTCTGTTCCTTGCCGTCGTGAAAACGGTGAATTAAAAGTTGTTGAAGGTTTAACGATGAATGATTACGGTCATGAAATGTTTAATAAAACTTTAGATGAACTGAGACAGGAACGTGATACTGTTAAATCTTTAGGATTATTAGATTAATACCGTACTAAAATGTTAGCTTAAACTCTCCTTCTTCCAATAAAGAGGGAGAGTTATCCGACACCTGATGAGCGTTTTGCGATGATTTTTTCGCCAATTCAACTGTTTGATATCTTTGTATTAGTTCTGAACTGTCCAAAATAAATTTTGCTTCCGCATTACGTAATATGGTTGATATCGAACGACCATTAGACAAAATCTCATTAAGTTTTTCTACCAGCTGTGCCGCTTTAGTAATCGGGTCAGGGTTATTTTGTACAAAGTGAGGAATGTGTTTTATGATTGCTTCTGCTAATTCCCTGTCGGTTAAATAAAGTACTAGGCGTGTTCGTACAATTTGTACAAAGTTATGGTCTGATTCCATAATTAGGTTGGTTAAAAAAAGAGGTTCTTTTTTCAGCTGAGCACTTAATTTTTGGCTGAAGCCAAAATGGTCTCTGTACTCCAGTAGCATGGTAATAATTGAGGTTGGGCTATCGTGCTTAATAGTAGTAGCCCCTGATTTATGGGTTAACCAGGTTAATAAGTCTGCTTCTTGGGACCTATGATTTAATGCACTGAATTGGAATTTGAGAGAGGCGTTAGAATGGGACAGATAATTATCCCACTTCATAGGCGGCAAATTAAGTGTTTTAGTCAAACAATCAATTTGTGCTTTAATAACACCAAAATCAAGATTCCATTTTTCCAGATGAGGAAGCACTGCTCTTAGAAATTTCAACAACTCAATAAACTTTCTTTGTGGAATAGGATGGAAATTATCCAAAGATTGTTTTAGTTGCTGAATCTCAGAGTAAATAAAACGCTCATTTCTCATAGGTGCTCTATGAAAAATTGGTTGTAAGGCATCTTTTAGTGCTGCAAAAGGATCGTTCATAAATCTATCCCCAAATAAGCCCTCTTTAAGAGTATAGTTTATAAAAATTCAAATGTACATAAATTGAACTTTCGTGGTCTTTTCTTGGTATATACTTTTGCTACTTCGTTCGCAATGGCGGTAGTTTTTTATTTAATTAAAAATCGCACTTTTGAATCGAATTCCCCTCCTGATAAGCTAGCCTGGGAGGCAATGCGATTTTCTCTAATCTCTTTACTGGTTTTAAATTGCCGGACCGTGGTCATTTTCTGGTGGAGATGAGTTTGCATCCCGATGTTGTCCAGATCTTTGTGCGCCAAAAAAGCTATGGCCGAGATTTAGTGCAATAGGATTATGATTGTTAATAAGCTGTTGAAGTAATTGCCTTCCGGCGTCGGAGGACGCGAGGTGGTAAATCAAAGAACTTCCAGGTTCCCCTGATGGGATAACTAATTCAGAGGACGACGACTCCACCCTATCTGGCGATTGGGCTGTGGGCGATTTTTCTTTTAAATAGGGGATTGGCATTCTTTTTTGGCCTGCAGTCGCCTTGATATGGGTTAGATCACGCGGGGAAAACTCCAGGTTTGTTATTGGATTTAGCAAGTATTTTTTTTCCGGCGATTCTTTTAATGCAGAACCGCGGTAACTGCGAGTTTCATGATAAGTAATCAAACTGTTGAATGAAAATTGATGGCCTGTAGAGATAAAGAGCTTATCATTGTCATCTATATTTATTAGCAAGATAGGATCTTCATAATTGAGTGGAAATCGTTTGGCAAGCTCTAATAAACATTCATAAGCACAGTCGGCAAGATTAATACCATTTTGAGTTACGCTGGTTTCTTGGGTTTGAGATGCAAGTGGTGATAATTTTATTCTTAATTGCTCAATGAAACTTTGAAAACTCATTTCTTGTATATCAATTTCTTTGAATTCAGCAATAAGCTCTACCACGCCTGGGCCTTGCATTTGTGATTTGAGTGCTGGCAATTTTATTCGGAATTGTTCAATGAATGGTCCGAAATTTGTTTCTTGTTTATCAATTTCTACTAAATCTGTAATAACGTCTTTCACACGCAATTCTTGTGTTTGAGATGCTATTGGCGGTAATTTAAGTCTTAATTGTTGAACTAATTGCTTTAAATTGGCTTCTTGCCCATCAACTTGTTGTAAATCAGCAATAATCTCGGAAATATTTGGCGTATTAGTAAATTGAGTTAATTTATCAATAAGTTCTAAAAGAGGAGACATAAATTATTCCTTAATGAAATAGCAACAGCTAAGCGATGCAAATTGTAAAGTAATTAATCACTTTAATCAATAAAAAATCCAAAATAGAATTGATTTTAACCATCCGACTACATCAGGTTTCCGAAGCGAAAAGATTTTCGGTGAAAAAGAGCCTGACCCGGTTTATACTTTGATTTTGTAGCTTTATAGTGAGAGCGCTCATGGATTTGAGAATTGACAATACCCCATTCAAAGCCCTATTCCAGCCTTTAGATTTAGGCTTTACTCAATTAAAAAACCGTTTATTAATGGGCTCAATGCATACGGGCCTTGAAGAAGATAAGAGAAGTTTGAATCGTTTGGCGCAATTTTATCGCGAACGCGCACTGGGAGGGGTGGGTCTAATCACCACAGGTGGTTTTGCTCCGGACAGGGCAGGGCGTTTAGCTCCTTTTTCTGCAAAATTAACCAATAGCAAAGAACAGCAGTTGCATGAGTTGGTCACGCAGACTGTTCATGATGCGGGCAGCAAAATTCTACTGCAGGCTTTACATGCTGGGCGTTATGGTTTTCATCCGTTTATCGTAGCTCCTAGTGCAATTAAATCTCCGATTAGCCCCTTCAAACCTTGGGGGATGAGTAAATACCGGATTAAAAAAACCATCAGGCATTTTGCGCGCTGCGCACGTCTGGCTCAATTAGCTGGGTATGATGGGATTGAAATCATGGGAAGTGAGGGGTATTTAATCAACCAATTCATTGTTACCCATACCAATCAGCGTACGGATGAGTGGGGTGGCAGTTATGAGAATCGGATGCGCTTTCCGGTTGAAGTGGTACGTAGTGTGCGTGAAGCAGTAGGTGAGAAATTTATTATTGTTTATCGTCTATCTATGTTGGATTTAATCAGTGATGGCAGTAGCTGGGAAGAAGTAGTGCAATTGGCTAAAGCCATTGAGCAAGCTGGGGCGACCATAATTAATACCGGTATAGGATGGCACGAAGCGCGTATTCCAACCATAGCCACGATGGTTCCTGAAGCAGCATTCACTCCCATAACAAAACATTTAAAGCCTGAAATCAGTATTCCAGTGATTACCTCGAACCGCATTAATACACCGGAACTTGCCAATCAGCTGATTGAGTCGGGTGTGGCAGATATGGTTTCTATGGCAAGACCCTTTTTAGCCGATGCGCAATTTGCCGAAAAAGCTAAATTGGGTGAAAGCAGGGCGATTAATGTATGCATTGCCTGTAATCAGGCATGTTTGGACCGTATTTTTGTTAATAAAACAGCCTCTTGCTTAGTAAATCCTCGAGCATGTAATGAAAGCGAATTGATTTATGAAGAAACCTCTGAACCTAAGTCGATTGCTGTGGTTGGTTCTGGGCCGGCTGGTTTAGCCTTTGCTGCAGTTGCTGCCGAACGCGGTCATAAGGTTACTGTTTTTGAGAAAGCTGATCAACTTGGTGGGCAATTTAATTTAGCGAAAAGAATTCCTGGTAAAGAAGAGTTTCAGCATACATTGGATTATTTTAAGTATCAGCTAGAAAAATACGAAGTAAGCGTGCGCTTGCAAACCGAGGCAACTGTTGAGCAATTGAACGAATTTGATGAGATTGTTTTAGCAAGCGGTATTAAACCACGCACTCCAGATATTCCCGGAATTGATCACCCAAAAGTTGTCAGTTATATCGAAGTAATCACCGGCCAAAAATCGGTAGGAGAGCGGGTAGCAATTATTGGGGCCGGTGGAATTGGTTTTGATGTTGCTGAATTTTTAACGCATGAGCCCCATACCTCTGCAGCAGAGTTTTATGATGAGTGGGGGATTGATGTAACAGGGGCACATCGAGGAGGCATTAAGCCTGCGCAAGTAGCTCCAAGCCCACGAGAAGTCTATTTACTGCAACGTAAAAAAGAAAAATTGGGTAAGCATTTGGGTAAAACTACAGGCTGGGTTCATCGCTTGAGCTTGAAACATAAGCACGTCAAAATGCTTTCCGGTGTGACTTATGAACGCATTGATGATGAAGGTTTACATGTGCGGATCAATGAAAGCCCACAACTTTTAGCAGTAGATAATGTAGTGATTTGTGCAGGACAAGTTGAGTTTGCTGCATTGCAGGCCCCCCTCAAAGAGGCTGGTAAAATAGTGCATTTAATTGGCGGTGCTTATAAAGCTTTAGAACTTGATGCGCGCCATGCTATTGATCAAGCCTGTCGTTTAGCCGCATTGATATAAACCAAATATATTTAGATAAAACCTGGTTGCAAGCAACCAGGTCACGCTTATTGTTAGTGGATGACAAAGCTAGAGATATTACCGTCATTTAAATTAACTACATAAACAAATGATCCGTTAGGAGTCACTATAATTGCTGTAGGGCCGTTCCCTGTTGCATAGGGGCCATTAGGCAGAGTGCTTAATGCGCCGGTGGTAGAATCAACACTATCTGCATTGACTGTGTTCTGATTAAAACTTGTAGTGTAAGCAAATTTATCATCAGGCGTTAAGGCGATACTTGACGCTCCTGTTGTTATGGGGGTAGGCGTTACATCAGTTAAAGTTCCAGTTGTAGGATTAGCTGAATAGATCCAAACAGCAGTATCATAGGCCGTAGCTTTGAGTGGTCCGCCATTATTAGCCGCAACATAAACAAAGGTACCTGTGGAATTGGTGATAATCTTTCCGGGAAACATTCCTGTTAGAAAGGGGCTATCTGGCAGGTCGGTTAACTCTCCTGTCGTTTGGTTAATCGTATAGCCATAAATACGACCAAGCATATAATCGATTACATAGAGGAATTGCCCATTCGGCGTTACGATGAGGCCTACAGGTTGGCTAGACCCTCCAGCAGGATAAGGACTTGTTGAAAGTTGGTTCAGTGCCCCGGTCGTAGGATCAACTGTATATGCCGAAACGTTACCGCCATTTTCGTTGGCTACATAGGCAAATTGCCCGTTAGGTGAGAGTCCAATAAACGCAGGGCCTACTCCAGCTGCATAGGTATCTACAGAGCTTAAAACACCAGTGGTTTGGTTAATACTGAATTGGGCAACATTGAGATTATTAAAATCGGTATAGTAAACATATTGGCCATTAGCGCTTACAGCAACGCCAGCATACCCATTACCCGAATTGTAAGGACTTCCTGCAACAGGAGTTAAGATACCCGTAGTCGGGGCAATTGTATAGGCCGTTGCTCCACCGCTAAGGTTAGCAACATAAAGGAATCGACTATCTGGGGTTGCTGCAAGATTATATGCGAAGTTGCCGCTGGTAAACGGACTTCCTGGAATAGGCTCTAAAGCTCCCGTTTGTGGTGTTGTACATTGCAGCGCATTAATGTTAAAAAATGCGGCATTTGTATTGCTTCCCTGAACTACTACATTGGGGACATAAAATGCATTGGGGTTATTTGAAGTGAAGGATATTGAGCAACTGGCTTTAGGGCCTAATATTGCTGGGCAACGGTTATTTTGTGATACGTTATTTAGGTAGCTTGCATCAGTAGATGAAGCAGTTATATTTCTAGCCTTCACTATTGAGTTATTGGTAACCGTGATGAAGCCTGGAGGATTCACACAACCAAGGGTACCAACATTTATGGTGCAGTTTTGAACAAAGTTGGAGCATACAACGGCATTACGATCATTAACTGTCAGTGTTAACTCGGCAATCGCATCAGAAGTGTTTTTTGGTGAGGTTTCTGCTACAGGAGGAGTTCCTGCCGAGGTTTGTTGCGCAAATAATAATAGTAATCCTAATAACCCTTTATGTATCATGATAAAAATCCCTAATTTAATGTTATTGAAGCATTTGGGACTGTAGCAAAGGAAGAGTCGAAAGACAAAACATTAATGCCGAGGTTTCTTTTTGTTAATGAATAACATAACCGGTGATTGAGTGGCTATTTGCGTTAACTACATAGACAAATAAACCATTGGGAGTCACAATAATTGCATCAGGCCCGTCTCCTGTTGCATAGGGACTATTCGGCATGATGGTTAATGCTCAGGTTGATGGTGTTGCGCATTGAAGTGCATTAATGTTAAAAAAGGTGGCATTTGTATTGCTACCCTGAACTACTACATTAGGAACATAAAACGCATTGGCGTTATTTGATGTGAAGGATATAGCGCAGCTTGTTTTAGGTTTCAATATGGATGGACATCTGTTATTTTGCATCACGTAACTTAAATAGTTTGCATCTGAGGAAGAGGCGGCTATATTTTTTGCGTTCACTATGGAATTATTGGTAACGGTAATGAAACCTGGAGGATTGACACAACCTGTCGTGCCAATATTTATTGTACAATTTTGTACAAAGTTAGAACATACGACCGCACTTCGATCATTAACCGTTACTGACAACTCAGCAATAGGGGCTGAATTTGTTGGGCTGGTATCTTCACTAAAGAAGGTACTTCAGCAGAAACATAGTGTGTAAATAGGAGTAGCAATCCCACTAACCCTTTGTTTATCATAATAAAAGTCTCTAGTTTAATGTTATTTTGACTATTAAGAACTGTAACAAACGAATAAAGTAAAGACAAAATATAACTCATAAAGTGCATGAATATTAATGATAATTTCAATTTTTTATCAGTCGAAGTTGAATTAAATGTAACAAATATAGTGCATCACACTGTTTATTTTGTTATTATACTGAGCAAATTTTATATAGCTTGGCTTTTTTAGGCCATGCATTACACGATTAGGAAGTTTATGATTCAAGATATACCAAACTTTGCCTCCTTTAATTTTTCAGATGCTATAAATAAGGCACTGGAGGATATGAAGTTTACTACCCCATCACCCATTCAAGCTCAAACTATTCCACTTTTGTTGGAAGGAAAAGATATTATTGCCTTGGCGCAAACAGGGACAGGTAAGACAGCAGCTTTTGCATTACCGATTTTACAAAGCATATCTCCTAGCATTCAAGGAACTCAAGCGTTAATTTTAGCGCCTACTCGCGAATTAGCTATTCAGGTTGCTGAGCAATTCGAATTATTAAGTGCCAGACAACGTGGGGTGACTGTTGCTACCTTATGTGGTGGGCAAGAGTATGGCCGTCAGTTAAAACAGTTGCGTGCTGGTGCACAAGTGGTTGTAGGTACGCCAGGTCGTATTTTAGATCATATTGATAAAGGCACCTTGGTTTTGAGTAACTTACGTACTTTTATCCTTGATGAAGCCGATGAAATGTTGCGTATGGGATTCATTGAAGATATTGAAACCATTATGGCGAAACTCCCAGAGCAAAAACAAATTGGGTTGTTTTCAGCAACAATGCCTCATCGCATTCGTCAAATTGCCAATACTTATTTGCAAAATCCTGAGTCTGTTGAAATTCGTTCAGAAACTGCAACGGTAAAAAGCATCGAACAACGTTTCTTATTTGCTGCCGGTTATCAAAAACCCGATGCATTATCACGTGTTTTAGCGGTTGAGGAATATCAAGGCGTAATTATCTTTGTGCGTACCAAGAGCAGCACAGAAGAAGTTGCCGAATTACTGCAGCAGCAAGGTTTACGTGCTATGGCAATCCATGGCGACATTACTCAGGCCTTACGTGAGCGCATTATTGCCCAGTTCCGTCAAGGAGCAATAGATATTTTAGTTGCTACTGACGTCGCTGCGCGTGGATTAGACGTTGAGCGTGTTACTCACGTAATTAATTATGATTTGCCGCATGATAATGAGACTTATGTTCATCGTATTGGTCGAACTGGTCGAGCAGGTCGTTCTGGTGTTGCTATTCTGTTTGTTACACCAAAAGAATCACGTTTAATCAGTAGTGTTGAACGACATACGCGTCAGCGAATTACGAAAGTAACGGTGCCGAATGATCATATGATTCAAGTTGCACGGCAACAGCGATTTATGGCAAATATCACTGCACGCTTAGGGCATGAACATTTGCATTCATACAAAAAGATTGTTGAAGAGTACATTAAAGAAAACGATGTCTCTGCTGTTGATGTTGCTGCTACCTTGGCCTTGTTAATTCATAAAGATCAGCCTTGGCAGCAAAAAGAGCAATCGTTACCTAAAGCGGTTCGTTCTGAAAAAGAAGGACGTGGCGAGCGAGGATCTCGATTTGATCGTGAGCGTTCATTCTCGCGTTCTGATGAGCGACGTTCTAATGACCGAAAAGGTTTTGGTGATGGTCGTAAGAAATTTAATGATGATGGTGCAGGTGCAGGTGCAAGTACAAGTGCCGGCACTGAGCAGGATTTATTCCGTATTGACGTGGGTAAAGTCCATGGCGTAAAGCCAGGCAATATTGTAGGTGCGATTGCGAATGAAGCAGGCTTGCAAAGTCGTCATATTACTGGTCTTAAAATTCATGACGATCATTCTACTGTTCGCTTACCAAAAGGTATGTCTAAAGATGTAGTGAATGATTTAACCAAAGCATGGGTTTGTGGCCGTCAGTTAAAATTAACTTTAATTAGTAGTGGCGCCTAATTAGCTATAGAAAAACTCTTCTCCTTTAATTAGGAGAAGAGTGGTTTCTATTTTGCTGCAAAATAGAGTGTTGCTGCCGCTGCGAGTGATGCAGTGAGAATCAAACCTGCCGTTGTAGTTTCAGGAGTAAAAAATTTATAGGGATGGGCTGTTGGTTTCTCTGTAACTGGATTACTGTCTTCCGTGCCAATCTTATCAAACTTTATTTGTGCAATCTTGTTTATAATCGAGCTAATTCGTTGCTTTGGAATGGTATTAGACGTTATTAAGCTGAAATATTCTTTTTCCAATAATTTGATTGCTGCATCAATTTGTTGAGGGCTTATCGTTGGATCTTGGTTGTAGGAATAGATGGTGCGAAATAGGGTTTCAGAATAGGCCGCACTCACTTGAAGTAATTCAAGCTGCTCCCAATTTTTGGCATCAGCGATTTTTGAATTGAGCTGATAACGGTGATTATGTGGATCATTTTGAGTAAATGCATGAATTGCATCAGCTAATTTTGTTTCACAAGAAAGAATCTGATGGAGCAGATTGAGGGATTTTTCGATAAATTCTTGTTCAAATATGGTCATTTAAGGTCTCCTTACCGTAAAAGAAATACTATAAGGATCTTTCGAAATTAGGGCAAGAAGAGGAGCGCAGGGTATTTCCTTATGGATGAAGATGTGTTCTTATGTTGGGCTCAGAGGTATTGGGGATCGGTAATGCGAATTAAATAAACAAAAAGATTATTTAATGATATAATTATCGATAAATATTGTTTTTAAAAACAATCAATTATAATTAAGGGTATACATGAGACTGTTAGCAACTTTAGCTGCTTTTTTATTTTCTGGAATTGTTCTAGCAACACCTCTCCATAATATAGTTGTATTTGGTGATAGCTTGTCGGATAACGGCAACCTCTATGAATTCATGAATCATCAATTGCCTCCATCTCCTCCTTACTTTAAGGGCCGTTTTTCTAATGGACCTGTATGGGTAGAACATTTAGCCGCTTCTTATTTTCCTAAGGATCCAGCCGCACATTTATTAGATTATGCTTATGGTGGTGCAGGCGTTTCTTCAGATGAAGAAGATGATGATGTTTTGTTTACGTTAAGAAGAGAAGTAAAAGATTACTTCGCCTCCCATCAAAATAAGGCAAGTGCAGATAGCCTTTATGTGGTGTGGATAGGCTCCAATAATTATTTAGCATTGCCTGCCGAAGTTGATAAAACCCTACGTGAGGTAAATGAGGGAATTACCGAGAGTTTACAACGTTTGGCTGATAAGGGCGCAAAACATATTTTAGTAGTTAATATCCCTGATTTAGGGAGTACTCCGGCTGCTATTGAATTTGACGCGATTGAAACTATGTCTTATTTTTCGCAAATACATAATTCACTGTTGAATAACACCTTAGCTAATCTCAAACAGCAATATCCTGATGTTGAATGGCTGTTTTTTGATATGAACCAATCGTTTAATGATGTTGTTTCTAATCCTCAAATGTATGGATTTAATAACATTAACGGATCTTGCGTTGATTTAATCAACGATAATTTCGCTAAAAAATCAGTGCTAAACCTGGTTAGGGCAGCGAAGCCTAAATTGAATAGTGATGCTTGTGATGGCTATTTATTTTTTGATTTAGTACATCCAACCGCATTAGCTCATGAATTGCTAGCGGACCGAGCTCGAAAAGCGCTTGATGAAGTGGGTGTTACATTTACAGAATAGAACTAAATAGCCCGTATACGCTATGCCAATACGGGCTACTTTTTTTTAAGCAGACCGAATAAAAGGACAGTTACTATCAATTTTTTCAGGGACGATATGTATTACATTTTAAGATTAGTTTTAGCATTTTTCCTCATTATCTCCATGGCTCAAGCAGAGCAGTTGGAGATAAAGCTTAATGGCAAGGGCATTAAGCTGCCTTATTGGTCCGCATTAAAAGATCCCCATGGTGCAATTGTTGTCATTCATGGTGGTGAACAGGCGCAATGGTCCGATTTTTTAGAGTACGTAGCAAAACATTTATCAGATTATGGTTGGTCTACGGTATTATTGAATTGTGAGCAAGATAGTACGGAGCCTTGGGTAAAAGCACTTCCAGAAGCAATCAATACACTGCGCCAGCAAAAAAATAACCGCATTGTAGTTATTCATTATGGAGAACAAGTAGCGCAAACCTTAGCTGCCTTTGATAAACAGGCAGGAATTGAAGGCTTGGTTTTACTTTCTGCGTATGATTTATCTAAAGCAGGCGATAAAAAAGATGATAAAAAAATTGAGCTAAAAGTTCCTTTATTCGATATTGCTGGACAATTTGACTATGGAACGGTCCTTGAGCAAATGAAGGAGCGTGGAAGGGAGTTTGCCCAAAATAAATATACATCCATGAAAGTACCCGGTGCTAATCATGACTATGAATACAATCAACCCATGGTGGTATCATTCATCAGCGGTTGGATGTTAAAACTTACCGAAAATAAACCAAAACCCCCACCTGTACTTGTTTCTTATGTAGCATCTATAGCTGCCCTTATCCCCAAGGATGATCTTGTTTTGGATGAGGAGCCTGAAGATTGGGCCGGATATAATAACGATCCTCCAGAACCAACACAAGAGATTATTGTACAAAACAATTACTAACGGGGTAGCCTGGTTGCTTGCAGCCAGAACTTCTCTCAATGGCAGCCAAATCAGAGAGCAGAAAACCTAGCCGTATTAGCGGTGTGTAATACTACGGGATCGAGGCTTTAATTCGGAGTTACCAGCCCTTACTTTCGCAAATCAACTCATACGCCTTCACAATTTTTTGCGTCTTTTCATTAGCAACCTTAATCATCTCCTGAGGCAAGCCTTGAGCAATTAGCTTATCTGGGTGATTACGGCTTAATAAACGACGGTAGGCCTTCTTAACTTCTTGCTTGCTGGCGCTAGGTGATACCTCAATTAAAGCATAGGCATAGTCTAAATTTGATTTTGAAGGCTTATAGTTGTATCTGCTGTATGACGAATAAGAGTCAGATGAAGACTGATGGGTTTCTTGTTGTTGCTTATGAGCCGAGCCAAAATCTTCATAAAAGCGGTATTGTTGGTGAAAGGGCATAAAACCTAGATGAGAGAAAATAATATCTAAGGTTTGTATTTTTCGAGTAGTCAGGCCATCAATTTGTGCTGCCTGGTATTGAATGTCTATAAAGACTTTTAATAAATTACGATTATCATTGCAGGCACGGCGCAGTCTTGAAAGCACACCAATGAGATCAAAATGAGGCCCTTTGCCCTCATTAAATAAACGCATAGCAAGTATTTTTTGTTGCTGGCCCAAATGCATTTCATTCATAATTGAACGTGCCATGTTCAATTCTTCTTCACTAACGCGACCATCTGCTTTGGCTAGATAGCCCATAATTGAGAAGGTTGCCTCAAAAAACATCGTTTGCACATTGCTGCGTTTTTCAGTCAAATACAACAAGAGCGGATTAGAAAAATGATTAGCAAGGCCTCGGTCAAAGATATTTCCTACTAAAATGCCAAAGATTGCGCCTGTGGGACCTGCAGATAAAAAGCCAAAGAAGGCTCCGAGAAGTTTTCCCCACCAAGTGCTGATTGTAAAAAATTCCTTAAAATTCATTATAGAGAATTACCTTAAAATTAATGTCAGTTCTACTGTATATGAGGGTGCTGTTCCCATCTGCAATAGCCTTATCGCTTTATACCACATTTTAAGTATATACTGTCGGCTTTTAGGTTTGGCTTTATATGCGATTTTTTTACTCTTTTTTAATGTATTTACTCACACCATTTATTGTAGCTCGTTTATGGTGGAAAGGGCGTCGCTTACCAGCCTATAGAGAGCGTGTTGCCGAACGTTTTTGTTTGGGAGTAAAAGAACACAAGCCTGTTGATGTTTGGGTGCATGCTGTTTCTTTAGGGGAAGTTATCGCAGCTATTCCTTTGATTGATGCCATGTTAGAGAGAAATTGGTCTGTTTTTGTTACGACCATGACACCTACCGGCTCGGGGCGTGTGCAAAGTCACTATGGCAATCGAGTAGGTCATCAGTACGTGCCTTACGAACTTCCTAGAATTCTTAAACGTTTTTTCAAACAAATAAAACCGCGAGTTGGTTTGATCATGGAAACGGAACTATGGCCCAATTTAATTTATGAAGCACGCGCAGCCAATATACCTTTATTGCTTGCTAATGCGCGTTTATCTGATGGGTCAATGCAAGGCTATAAATGGATTAAGTTTATTATAAAACCACTGCTTAATCGTTTTTCAGCCATTTTGCCTCAAGGTGAAGAGGACGCTCAGCGTTTTATTGATTTAGGGGGCCAAACCGAGTGTGTGCGGGTTTTGGGTAATATTAAATATGATTTACAAACACACAGCATCGATCGCCAAAAATTTATTGAATTAAAAAGTCATTGGGGGGCCGAGCGGATTGCTGTTATTGCAGCCAGTACTCATGACAATGAAGAGTCACAGATTATTGCCCAGCTACGACGCCTACAAGAAGCAATCCCTGGGGTAGTATTACTTATTGCACCAAGACATCCAGAGCGTTTTCAAGAGGTGTACCAGCAAAGTATTCAAGCTGGATTTAACACCGGATTACGTTCTAATTTAGCCTCTTTAAGTACCGAGAATGAGATTGTAGTATTGGATAGTTTAGGTGAGCTATTAGGCATGTATCAGATAAGTGATTATGCTTTTGTTGGTGGCAGCCTTGTTCCTGTTGGTGGTCATAATGTACTTGAGCCAATTGCAATGAATGTTCCGGTTATTAGTGGTGCTCATGTTCATAATTTTAAGTTAATTTGTCATGAGTTAGAGAAGGCAAGCGCAATGGTATTAGTGCGCCGGGCGGATGAAGTGATCGATGAACTGATTAAGTTGCATACGGATCCTCTTTATCGCCAACAACTCATTAAAAATGCCACCACCGTATTTGAAAAAAACAAAGGCGCAGTCCAGCGACATATGCAGCAAATAGATAGTTTATTGGTAGTTCATGAATAAAAAAACACAGTCATTGAAACGTCATCCCTCACTAGGTTGGGATGACGTCATTCCTTAACTTAATGGCAGTGTCCTCGTCACAAAAAGCTAAATATTCAATCCCCTACGGTCCACCGCTTCTAGCTCTAGCAGAGCTTGAAGCGCATCATATTCGTCGGTTTCCGAATCATCCTCAACCGTAGTGTCTGTATCATAATCAGGTATTGGTATAATGTTTAATAATGAATTAGGGCTTTTGGGATCGTTAAAAGCGATTACCGTCTGATCATCACGGATGAAATACTTCTCAAGCGGTTTATGCGCAATTAATTTGAGAAATGTATAGATGCGCATAAAATAGTCTTGCTCAGTTGTTGCTTGTTGCAAAATCTTATTCCCAAGAGGTAATAGCCATGGATATCCCATGGATGTACCATCAATTGCCTGTCCAGAAATTAGAGTGCGTAATACTTGAAAAATTTTATAAGGGTCAAGATTTGTTTGTATTTTTCCTGGGTTAATAATCCAGCGAGCATTCGGCTGTAATTGGCCGCGTATACATTGTTGTTGATGATAACAAATATTAGCAAACATTCCCCAGGGAGCTGTTTGGAACGAATTAAGTAATTTCTTCAAAACCTCATCTGAATCATCGAAGAAATACGACTGAGCTTCTTTGAATAATGTGGATACAAAGCTTAATTGCATATAAATGATTGGAAACTTTGATTCATAATTGGGAACTCTGCGCAGGGCGTTGCATGCTGCTACTTGGCCTTTATCATAACTGCCATCATAACAACGTAGAATTTCTTCATAGGTTGTTCCAACCGGTAGCTTCATTATTAAATCGTACAGTGATAAAGGAACAATTTTTACTTCTAAATCTGGAGGACAGTTCACAGAAGACTTTATTCTCTTGGCAAAATCGGGTAAATAATGAAATACCGAACCATTCTTATTTCTCACCCCGTTGAGCATATCTAAATTACTCGTTTGTCGAGCACTGGATACAAATAACAACAGTAATTTAGTTCCTGCAGCTTTTTTAATTAAATCATCGATTAATGCCTGATTAGTTTGAGTGGTTCTATTGTAACGAATACCAATACACCCATCATAATCTAAATGAACACTAGTCACTTTGCTTTGGGAATATTTTTTGACATCATCTTCTGTAAGAATATATCCCTCCAGGTCTTGGTAGGAATAATTTTTTTCTCCTGGATAATTATTTTGCTTTTCTTCAGTTATTACTACGTTGTTCTCTTCTTGATGGGATGGGATTACTGGGGTACTTGAAAAAAAGCTATGCCTTGCGTCGGAGGATTCTTCCATGAATTTAGGACGTTTATTAATAGAGTTAGATGGTTCTAAATAATCTTGTTTTCGTTTCATCGCGCATCTTAAAAAGGAAAAAGATGACCATTATAAAGTTTTTATCTTAAGTGAGCATTAAGGTAATGGTATGAAAAATAGTCCGCGCTCTATGTCGCGGACTTTGGATAGATGTGAACGAACGTAGAGGTTAAGAGCCTTGATTTTGTCGCTCTTTGATTTCAGACAGGGTTTTGCAGTCGATGCATAGTGTCGCTGTTGGTCTAGCCTCTAAGCGCTTGAGGCCTATTTCTATACCACATGCTTCGCAATAGCCGAAATCATCATTTCTCAACCGTTCCAACGCATCTTCAATTTTCTTAATGAGTTTGCGTTCGCGGTCACGAGTACGTAATTCAATGCTGAATTCCTCTTCTTGACTTGCTCTGTCAGATGGATCTGGGAAGTTAGCGGCTTCATCTTTCATATGAGTAACCGTGCGATCTACCTCTTCCATTAATGATTGACGCCACGCTAGCAAAATCTTTTCAAGATGGGCTAGCTGCTTTTCATTCATATATTCTTCCCCTTCGCTTTCAATGTAAGGAGAAATTCCCATGCTACCTATCGTGTCATTTTTCACGTTGTATAGTCTCTCATTATTTTTATCAATTAATTGTTCGGTCATTTTAGCCTCCATCCCACTGTCCGCTGGTCTTCGCATCAATAATAACAAACCAACTGAGACGATTTACTCATTTGGGATCTTTTCAGAAGGGGGTAGGTATACCAAAAAACTGTTGTATCATCAACAACATTTATCGCCAACCACCACTTACTCTGTCATGACCCTGTAAATCTTTCCAGCACTGTACGTTTTTGTAGCCTAGTTCATTAAGTATAGCTCTAACTTTTAACTTTTGATCATAACCATGTTCGAGTAAAATCAGGCCATTAGGTAAAAGATAATCATAACCTTGTTCGATAATCAAGTGAAGATCCGCTAATCCATCTTGAGCACTTGCCAAAGCACTTCGTGGTTCAAAGCGTAAATCACCTTCTTGTAAATGTGGATCTTGCTCGGCGATATAAGGTGGATTGGAAATAATGGCATGATATTGGCGCTTGGGAAGAGCACTGTACCAATTTGAATGATAGAAGTTTAAATTGCGCACTTGATGCTGTTGTGCATTTTCTTGAGCGACCTGTAATGCCTCTTGGCTAAAATCACAAGCAACAATATTCCAGTTTGGCCTTTCTTTCGCAATAGCAATGGCGATAGCACCACTACCTGTTCCGAGCTCAAGAATCCATGCCTCGCTATCCTGAGGTATTTTTTCTAAAGCCAATTCAACTAATAACTCGGTTTCATGGCGCGGGATTAACGTATGCACATTAACTTTTAAGTTCAGTGACCAAAATTCACGTTCACCGGTAATGTAGGCAATAGGGATACCTTGGGTTCGTTTTATTAAGAAACTTTGATAGGTTTCATATTGCTCTTTACTGAGTAGCTTCTCCGGATGAGCAAACAAATAGGCTCTGTTTTTACCTAAGACATAACAGAGTAAAATTTCAGCTTCTAGCTCTGGGTTATTACCCAAAGCTGCGCGTATGCTAATCATTGCGTCCTAACTCTGCGAGCAGTTCCGCATGGTATTCACGTTGTAATGCATCAATAACCAGGGACAAATTACCTTCCATTACATCGCCAAGTTGATAAATAGTCAGATTAATACGGTGATCTGTCAGGCGACCTTGAGGATAGTTGTAGGTGCGAATGCGCTCAGAGCGATCACCAGTACCCACAAGCGATTTGCGCGTTTGTGCCTGTTCTTGTCTTTGTTTACTTTGCTCAGCATCTAATAAGCGTGTTTTTAACAAAGACATCGCCTTAGCGCGATTCTTATGTTGCGAACGTTCATCCTGGCATTCAACAACTACACCAGTAGGTATATGAGTGATGCGGATGGCGGAGTCTGTTTTATTAACGTGCTGACCCCCAGCTCCTGAAGAACGGTAGGTATCAATGCGTAAATCATCGGCGCTGATTTGAATCTCATCAATCTCTTCAACTTCAGGCATAACGGCTACAGTACATGCAGACGTATGTACACGACCTTGAGATTCCGTTTCCGGAACTCGTTGTACACGGTGTGCTCCTGATTCGAATTTAAGTTGAGAGTAAACTGCAGTACCGCTGATGCGGGCAATTACTTCTTTGTAGCCCCCATGTTCTCCATGACTGGCACTGATTAATTCCAGCTGCCAACCGCGATTCTCGGCATAGCGACTGTACATACGATACAGATCGCCAGCAAAGATGGCTGCTTCATCGCCACCTGTTCCGGCACGCACTTCAAGGTAAATATTGCGCTCATCATCAGGGTCTTTAGGAATCAAATGCCATTGCAGTTGCTCATCTAATTCTTCAATTTGTTTTTTGGCATCGTCAAGTTCTTCTTCGGCCATTGCCGCAAGTTCTTGATCATTCCCCTCCAGCATTTCCTGTAGGGATGCCAAATTATTTTGTGCTTCAATATAGGTCTCGTAGCAGGTTGCTACAGGCTCTAATTGCGCATATTCTTTTGATAAGGCTTTAAACTGATTCTGATCCGCAATCACTGAGGCCTCAGATAATAATCGCTCCACTTCCTGGAAGCGTTCCAGCATTTGCTGCAGTTTTAACTCAAGAGATTTCTTCATAAGATGATTGATAATTTGTTGTATTAAAGATGTATTGCGCTAGAACAAATAAATCTTCACGCCCATCACGAGCTATTTGTTTTAAGCCGGTAGTGGGAGTATGCGTTAATTTATTAACTAAGCGCTCGCTAAATTCATTTAAAACCGTCTGTTGGCAATGTCCTGCAGACAGTTTTTTTAATGCACGTTGTAATTCTTTTTGAGCTAAATGTTGCATCTGCAAACGATAATCACAAATGACTTTTTTGGCTTTTAGAGAACGTTGTTTACGTAAGTAATTACTTAACTCTTCTTCGATTAACTGTTCTGCATGCAAGGCTGCTTGGCGTCGTTCTTCCATTCCTTGTTCAATTTTATTTTGTAAATCGTCAACATTATACAAATGCACCTGCGCAAGCTCGGTAATATTGGCTTCAATATTACGAGGAACCGCCAAATCTAAAAAGAACATAGGGGTGGATGCTTTTTGTTGTAAGGCATGAGCAACCAAATCTTTATTAATAAATGGAATAGGGCAAGCTGTTGCCGTGATGACTACATCGACTTCGGGCAAATGTTGCGCCAGGTTGCTGATGGGAACAGTTTTGCCTCCAAAAGTCTGAGCCAGTTTTTCGGCATTTTCCAGAGTACGATTGGCGACTAGAAAATGGTGTACCCCTTGTTGATGCAAATATTTAGCAACGAGGGCTGCAGTTTCTCCTGAGCCAATTAATAAAATGCGTAATGATTTGTACTCTGTAAAAAACTGGCCAATTTGCTGGACCGCGGCATAGGCTACGGAAACAGGATTGATGCCCACGCCACTTAACGTTCTAATTCGTTTTGACGCACTAAAAATATATTCAAAAATGGGACGTAATTGGGTCTTTATCGAACCGAGCTGATTTGCATGCTGGTAGGCTTGTTTCATTTGCCCAAGAATTTGGGGCTCACCAATCATCATTGAATCTAAACCACTGGCAACTCGTAAGGCATGCTTTATACCCTGTTTGCCTTTATGAATGTACAAATAAGGGGTTAATACTTCTGGTGCCAGATGATGTTCTTGTGCTAGCCAGTCAGTGAGTACCTGAGTGTCTTGGGTATCGCAATAAATTTCAGTACGGTTACAGGTAGATAAAATCGTTGCTTCACTAACTTCGGGGAGGCTTATTAAGCTGTTAAGTAATGAATCTTGGGTAGCCGGAGATAGCGCAACTTTTTCACGCACGTTTATTGGAGCAGTTTTATGATTGAGTCCGCAAGCAACAAACACCATAGAAATATGAATTAGTCTATATTTAAAGTAATCGGGGGATTGTAAACGATTAGTCGCTAAATTTGTAGGGTTTAACAACAATTCTGCTGTAATGGTAGCAATTAATTGCTTTTCATTCGGGCAATGGGTTGCGACAAAAGGAATTTAGGAAAAGTTTTGTAAAATTAAAGTACAAAATTGTTTGGCCGCTAACATACAGTAGAATGCTTTTGCACTAAATGTGCTAACTGATGGGGAGATGGTCATGGATATAATCCTTCAAGGTGAACATAGCGGCGATGAGGCAGCGCAAAGTTTAGAGCGAGTTTTGCAACTCTTTAAAGAGCGCTATCATATTGCCGGCTTCCGTGAAATTCACCTAACGGTAACATTAATCGATGAGCAGGGTGATGATGTGGAGTTGGTGGATAGTGAGTCCAACCAGGCTTATCGTGTTTTTGAGGTGTTTCGACAAGGATATGAATTGGGAAGAAGAGGAACGCCCATGCTACAGTTAGTGGTTGATAATACAAAATAAAGACTTAGGCTTTGATGCAAAATCAGAAACGAAGCGTACGTCATCCCGAACGCTACGTTCGAAATGACGTACGCTTGTGGAGGCTTTGAATGTGAGGCAAGATACCTAGACATTCTGAAATTAATCTGGAGAAGGAGTTAATTATGTTTTTGGCGATTATTGCCATAATCCTTACCTTACTTTTAGTCATAGGTATTCATGAAGCAGGGCACGCCTTAGTTGCTCGTTATTTTCAGGTTAAAATTAAAAAAATTTCAATTGGCTTTGGTAAGCCATTATTGCGTTGGCAAAGTGGTAGTGGATGTGAATGGGTTTGGGCCATGTTTCCTTTAGGTGGTTATGTGCAATTAGAAAACACGCGCATTAGCCCCGTGGAACCCTCCGAATATTCTGGGTGTTTTGATAAAAAACCTATTTGGCAGCGAATTCTCATTTTATTGGCAGGAGCTGTGGCGAATCTTATTACGGCGTGGATTGCCCTGATCTTGGTTTATAGCATCGGCCTTACTTATACCTTGCCACAAGTTAAAAGCGTACAACCGAATAGCCTTGCTGCTCAGGCCGGAATTGCGGTCGGAGATCAATTTGTCTCGATTGCCAATAAGGCAACGCCTACTTGGAATGACGTTGGAATGCAAATGGTTATTCTATGGGGACAAAAAGAAATTCCAATGGTTTTAAGTCATGGGACCGAATTAAAAAAAGTAACCATTAATTTAAGCCAGGTCAGTTTCCGCGGGACTAAATTGAATTTGTTAAGTCAGTTAGGTATAGAACCTAATCGTTCTGCACCCCGCGATACCTTGCGCGCTCCTTCTTTGGGTGGAGCAATACACCAAGCGAATACGGTAATAGCAAGTATGTTGTATTTCTTCATAATGATTTTCAAACAGCTATTTACTGGACTAATTCCATTTTCAATGCTTCTTGGGCCCTTGAGTGTTTTTGCTGCTTCTGTTGCTTCATTGACGCAAGGAATCGTGGTCTTTATGTTTTTCATTGCTACGTTAAGCTTGGCGGTTGCCTTGGTTAATCTATTTCCTATTCCAGGTTTGGATGGTGGTTCCATTGTCTATGCGGTGTTGGAGAAGATTCGTGGCAAGTCAATCTCAGTTGCGATGGAACTGTTAGTGCATCGTTTGGTATTTATTGTGTTTTGCGTGGTGTTGGTGCATTTGCTGATGAATGATTTGCAAAGAATCTAAGTCTGGTTGCTTGCAGCAGGCTACGAATTTACATTAACCACCGTCCGTGCACAACACCATAAATCCACCCGCTCCACCCCGGATTTTTTGAGCGTTAATGCTAGTTCATTGGCGGTGGACCCTGTAGTAAGTAAATCATCAATCAATGCAATATGTTGAAAGGGAAGCTTTTTACTAATAAAGGCATTACGTAAATTTTTCTGTCTTTGTTCCTTATCCAGGCTGGCCTGAGGTGCTGTATTAAGAATCTTTTGACAACTGGTTAAATCGTAAGGGAGATTTAACTTTTTAGCTAAGCCACGTGTTAAAATTGCTGCATGATTGAACCCTCGTTGTTTTATTTTTTGCGCATGCATCGGAACAGGAATGAGGCATTGGGGCAGATTATTGGTAGGTAAGCTGTTCAACATTAAATGACTTAAAAAAGAATGAAGATAAAGCCCATTATGGTATTTAAATTGATGAAGCAAGCCACGTAAGGGTTCTTCAAATTTATAAGTAACATAAGCCTGTGCATACTGCGGTGGTTTTTTAATGCAGGCACCACATATTAATGATCCGGCATCCGCTAAAGGGGTTGCGCAATGCTGGCATGCCAGGCCTAATTGGGGCATGAACTCAATACAACGCTCACAGACAGCATGATTACTTTTATGAAATTGACTGCAAAGTGTGCATATAGAGGGCAAACGCAAACTCTGTGTTACAATGAATAGTTTCTGGCGCACGCGTGTTGGATTCCATATTATTATTGAATAATTTTTCCTGGTTCTCATAATGACCCGTACACATGAAATTAGCAAGGCATTTAACCAACATGCCGCAGAATATGAGCTTGTTGCGAAAGTACAGCACGAAATTGGGACTCGTTTATTAGAGCGACTCCACTATTTAAAAATTGCTCCCCAGCGCATTCTTGATTTGGGCTGTGGCACGGGCATTTTTTCACGCGAATTAGTGCAGATGTATCCTAAAGCGCAGATCGTGGGTTTGGATTTGGCACACTCAATGCTATTGCAAGCGCAGAAAAAACACAGCTGGCGACGTAAATGGCCATTAGTAAGCGCCGATATGAAGCAGCTTCCTTTTGCGACTGGAGCCTTTGATTTGGTTTTTGCGAATCAAGTAATTCATTGGGGGGAGTCTTTAGAGTTTGTTTTTCGCGAGTTGAATCGGGTCATGAAGCCAAATGCTTGCCTTATGTTTACTACCTTAGGCCCTGATACCTTTAAGGAACTAAAACATGCTTGGTCTGGTGTGAATGACTTTGCGCATGTGAATGAATTTCCTGACATGCATGATGTTGGGGATTGCCTTATGACGGAGCATTTCTTGGAACCTGTAATGGATATGGAGTTGCTGGCCGTTCATTACGAATCACTGCCTAAACTCGTACATTCTTTAAAAGCCCAAGGCGTAAAAAATATTAGTTCAGGGCGTAATCAAGGTTTAACTGGTCGTGATTCGTGGAAAAAATTCGAGCAGAATTATACTTCCTTACAAACGGATACCGGGCATTATCCTTTGACTTATGAGGTCGTTTATGGGCATGCATGGAAAGGGGAGCAGCGAAAGACGGCACAGGGAGTTGAAACCTTAATTCCTATTTCACAAATCATCAGATCTAAGCGCTGATTTGTGTTTGAGAGTTAATATTGCTTTAAGATTTTTTTGCTATTATCTAACAAATTGATTTAAATTGGACCTGTTTATGCTTCCTGCTTTGGCAAAACAATTTAGGGTTTGTTTAATAAATTACTTGAAACAACCCTCGAATATTGAACATCAAAAATCATTAACCGCTGCGTCCTTTGCCATTTATTCTGATGCAATAACTACGTGTGGTATGGAGCCTGATAAATATATGGATCATATCGACGCAATGATTGGTCCTGCAGTAAAAGATATTCGAATTCACCCGCATGCAGGAACGTTATTAGACTCATTTTCTAACGACTTAGCCTGGTCAGATTTACGCAGCGAAAATCAGGCATTTCATGCTTTAACGCTGGCGCATAATAATTACCTGCTAAACAATTTGCTTGACCCAAATCAAATAGCTCAAAAAAAATTAGAACGTATCAAAGTGGTGATTGACCAATTAGCCACTGAAAATAATCCTTACGCAAAAGAATTAAGGGCCGCCTACGGGAAATTGCAGATGCTGGTTAACGAGTATGTTCAGCAGTCTCCACAACAACAATTTGCTAATCAGGCTATCTTTGAACAAAAATTAAATAGTATTTGTTTGCGACATAAAGCGGCTATTGAAAGTGATGTACGCATTAAAACTGTGGTTTATGATTTTTTAGCAGCAGTTTCGAGTTTTATTCTCTTTGTTGGAAAAACGATTGCAAATACCTTCCATAACAAAAGTAGATTCTTTCACGATGTTTCTGCTCAACCTACCAGTATCTTAGATAATTTTTCTATTACTGCTCCCAATGTTGAGATGCAACCGGACGATGAGGGGCCAGAAGAGGATAATATCCCTGTACTCTAGTCTTAAGTTTTATTGACAGACAATACTTTCGAATTAGCGTGGCTTGGCCACGCTAATTTCGCGCTCTAAGAAGTCAAGTGAAACTACATTCCATGAAAAAAACCATGCAACTTAATGAATGCTATGATATTTTCAATGATATTTTTAGTGAAGGGAGTCACGATGTCTACGCAAAAACTACATGCGGGTGAACGCAAAATCATATTTTTAGCTTCTTTAGGAGGCGCTCTGGAATTCTATGATTTCATCATTTACGTTATTTTTGCACCGATAATTAGCCATGTTTTTTTTCCTGAAACGGACAAATTGGCTTCCTTAATGAAAATATATGCAATTTTTGCGATTGGCTATTTAATTCGTCCTTTAGGGGGAATCGCGTTTAGCCATTTTGGTGACAAATATGGACGCAAGAAAACATTTATTTTTTCTGTAGCCTTAATGGCCGTGCCTACAGTGATTATTGGGCTTTTACCTACCTATCAGCATGTGGGGGTGTGGGCTAGTATCTTGCTCGTGCTGATGCGTATTTTACAGGGCCTTTCCATTGGCGGTGAAATTCCAGGAGCAATTACTTTTACCTGCGAGCATGTAAATCCACGCTCTCGAGGATTAGCCTGTGGAATAATCTTTTGTTTCCTCAATTTAGGTATTTTTTTAGGTGCAGCAATTAGTTTGCTGTTAACCAATTTGCTAGCAAAAGAACAATTATTATCTTTTGGTTGGCGTATTCCATTCATTATTGGTGGTTTGCTTGGGGTATTTAGTTTCTACATTCGTAAGCAAATGACCGAAAGCCCTTTGTTTATGGTATTTAAGGAGCAGCAGGAGCGAGATCGCGTTCCTTTTATGGAGGCTATTACGCTTTATTGGCGACAAATATTACAAGGGGTAGGTATCACCTGTCTTGGCTCCGTCGTCATCAATTTATTATTTTTATACATGCCCACTTATCTTTCAACAATTCTTTCTTATCCCAAAGAAGAGGCAAACTTATTTAATACGATAAATTTATTTTTCTATTCGTGTTTGTTAGTCTTCTTTAGCTGGCTTGCGGATCGCGTTGGACGAAAAGCCGTATTATTGACTGGGGCAATAGGTTTTATTTTATTTGGCTATATTTTA
Organism: Legionella sp.; assembly: GCA_031291095.1. GTDB lineage: Bacteria > Pseudomonadota > Gammaproteobacteria > Legionellales > Legionellaceae > Legionella. The sequence continues at coordinate 34,546 of JARLJR010000107.1, forward strand.
TTTGCCATTTTATCGCTACAAACAACTAAGGCATTGGTTAGCGCTTTATCCATATTAGCTATTTTAAGTAGCTCAATTATGGTTTATCCAAGCTTGTTGGTAGAGCTGTTTCCAACATCAATTCGTTATACGGGTATTGCGATTTCATATAACATTGCTTTTGCTTTCTTTGGGGGATTAACCCCATTGATTGTAACTTATCTAGTAGATTCTTCCTCCAATGTACTGGCTCCAAGTTTTTACCTCACCTGCAGCGCTATATTGTGTACTGTAGCCGCACTTACCATTAAACAGCTCTATGCAGAAGGAGTAGACCGTAATGGTCGTTTATGGTTTACCACTCATTCGAATAATCACTAGGTAATGATTCCAGCTCTTGTTCTATCGTTTGCATCGTTCCAGGATCATTTTTACGAATAGTTCCCTTCATCAAGGGATCTTTTGGATTAACATAATTGATGTTTTTATAAGGGGATGAATACGCGGTTGTTGGGTTTTCGTCAGAAGAGCTTGGTATATCAGTTACCACATAAGTTTTTTTTCCGGAGTCGATTACAAAACCATTTGAATCGGTGGTGGCGCAGTTCGTGAGCAACAGCATTACTCCTAAACAGCCAAGAGCGAGTTCCGTCTTTCTCATACAGTACTCCTAAAAGACAAGCTCATACATAATTGTATTATTATAGTACAGATAGAGTGTTCTGATTGGTACCTGGCTCTCTTTATGCTATAACTTAAAAAATTCTGGATGAGCTACACAAGGAGTAAAAATGAGTGATCTCATGATTAAAGCTCAACTATCAGACTCAAAAGATTGCCCGGAGTTTTCCGCAAAGCCAGTCCATCAAATGATTAAAACACGACAGGCTTTATTAGGAGAAAAACTAATAATTAACCGTGCCTTACCCACTCGTGAACGTCGCATGATAGGAGCTTGGTGTTTTCTTGATCATTTCGGGCCTTTGCATTTGCAGCAAGGACATGAGTTCGATGTCGCACCGCATCCACATATTGGTTTACAAACATTTACTTGGATAATGGATGGAGAAATACTGCACCAAGACAGTTTGGGATCAAAACAGCTGATCAAAGCAAGACAAGTAAATCTCATGACGGCAGGGCGGGGAATTGCTCATTCAGAAGAGTCAATTCATTCGGGAGGGGTATTGCAGGGAGTGCAGTTATGGATTGCTTTGCCTGATTCGGTGAGGCATATGGAGCCCGATTTTAAGCATTACCCAGAAGTGCCGGTAATTGAACATGAAGGATTAGTGATTGATCTAATGGTTGGCGAATTATTGGGGATTACAGCTCCGGTTTCAGTTTATTCGCCGCTTATTGGATTGGATATTAATGCGACAAAGGCCGTGCATACCACGCTTCCACTGAAGCCCAGTTTTGAATATGGGATTTTGCCGCTAGATAGTGAGATTAATATAGAAGGAACCTTAATTGATCCTAATAAGCTGCTCTACCTGGGTTGCGGGCGCTCTGAATTAGAGCTTAATATTCCTCAAAAAGCGCGTTTTTTATTAATTGGTGGGGAACCATTTAACGAAGAAATACTCATTTGGTGGAATTTTGTTGCGCGTAGCAAACAAGAAATCATTGAGGCTACCAATAATTGGAATAATCATATTTATTTTGATGAAGTGCAGGGTTATGCCGGGAAGCGCACAGCTGCTCCGATAATGCCATAACCACTGGCCCAACCGTGAGTTCTGGAGGGGCTCGATGCCTTGTTGGGCCAAGGGTTTAACCTGCAATTTATAAATGTAATTTTTAACTTAATGCCTCAGTGCATAAACGTTTACTAGCCGCAGCCATTTTTTTTAAATTACTACGTTTTTGCAACATGCGAGTCAAAGCAATCAATTCCACCGCTTTATCACCAAATAATTGAAGCGCATCCAAGGCTATTTGATAATGATTATTTATTTCTGCTTCTAATTTCTCTTGAGTATATAAAGAGGCAAACGTGATTTTATCATTAGCCAGATCAGAAGAACGTCCTTTACCTAAAAGTTCTGTTGGTGCATAGCGATCCAAATAGTCATCTTGCAACTGGAATACCAGCCCAATATGACGAGCATAGGATCTTAATGCCGCTTTGTTTTGCTCACTTGTAGAATTATCTGCAGCTAAGACCATTTCAATACAGGCAGAAATAAGTCGGCCAGTTTTCAGATGATGTATTTCACAAAGAAGCTCTTCACTAATCGACGATTTACCTAATTCTGATAGATCCAGGCTTTGTCCACTAACCATTCCTGTCACACCACTGGCTCGAACTAATTCTTGAGTGATGGCAATCACTTGAGCTGGGGGGAGGAGTTGGGATAAATGAGAGAGCAGCACCTCGATTGCCAGCGCTTGCATTCCATCACCTACTAAAATTGCAGTAGCTTCATCGAAAGCTTTATGACAGCTGGGCTTACCGCGGCGAAAATCATCGTTATCCATAGCCGGTAAATCATCATGAATTAAAGAATAACAATGAGTTAATTCTACTGCAGCAGCAATGACATCCAGAACCTGGAGGTCTAAATTAATTAAACTACCCGTTAAATAGACAAGGATGGGTCTGATTCTTTTTCCACCAGGAAAAAGAGAATAGGTCATTGCAGCATAAATTTGTTCCGCAGGTATCGATACTTTATTGGTAATCTGCGTAAGAAATTGTTCTTGGCGTTCGAGATAGGTTTTAATCACTTAATTCTTCATCCGAAAAGGGTTCTGCAGAGGATTGTGCAGTAGTTAGCATTTCAATTTTTTGCTCCGCTTGCTGCAGTACATCCTGACAGCGTCTGGCTAAGCTGATTCCCTTTTCAAATTGTTTTAGCGAGTCCTCAAGAGTTAATTCCCCTTTTTCCAGCTGTCTAACAATTTCCTCTAATTCACCTATAGACTGCTCAAAGTGGATGTCTTTGCTCATAGACTTTGCCCTGTTTGTGCAAAAAGTTGTAATTATACATTGAGTTGTTTTCCGGATTCAATCATTAAATTAAAACTCAATGTTGGCACTGCGCGCTGCGCCAACATGTAGGAATTTTTTTAGAGTTCGGCTATGATGCCTGCACATTAATCAAGGGCAGTAGCTATGAAAACCAAAACCCAATTTGTATGCACTCAATGCGCCGCAGTCTTTAAACAATGGGCAGGACAATGCACGCAATGTGGGGCATGGAATTCAGTCGTTGAAGAGGGCATTGTTCCCGCCAGTCGTAATGTTCGCGGGGGGGCTTGGGTAAACCAGCGTTCAGTCATTACGGCCGTAGAAGATGTGGTGATGGATAAAGACGTCCGCATGGATTGTGGCTTATCTGAATTAAATCGTGTCTTAGGTGGTGGTCTTGTTTATGGTTCTGTGGTGCTTATTGGTGGTGATCCTGGAATTGGGAAATCGACCTTACTGCTGCAAACCTTAGCGAATCTGTCCATGCAGGAAACAGTATTATATGTTACTGGTGAGGAGTCTTTGCAACAGGTTGCCATGCGTGCCAAGCGTTTAAGTCTTCCTTTAGCAGGCTTAAGACTTTTAGCGGAAACACAGGTTGAATCAATTATTGCTCATGCGCAGAAAGAAAATCCCAAGATTATTGTTATTGATTCCATCCAGACCATTTTTACGGAAAGTATCAGCTCGGCTCCTGGAGGGGTAAGTCAGGTACGTGAGTCTGCGGCGCAATTAGTACGCTTTGCCAAAATGACTCAAACTGCCGTGTTTCTAGTTGGTCATGTCACCAAGGAAGGCGCTTTAGCAGGCCCACGGGTTTTAGAGCACATGGTTGATAGTGTTTTATATTTCGAAGGGCAAAGTGATAGCCGTTTTCGCGTTATCCGTGCGATTAAAAATCGTTTTGGAGCAGTCAACGAATTGGGCGTATTTGCTATGACCGATAAGGGCTTGAAGGAGGTTGCTAACCCCTCCGCCATTTTTTTATCGCGTCAGCCAGAGCCAACTCCAGGTAGTGCGGTGATGGTCACTTGGGAAGGATCTCGCCCCATGCTCGTTGAAGTGCAAGCGTTGGTCGATGAAGCGCATGGCCAACAATCCAAGAGAGTCACTGTCGGTCTTGAGCATAACCGTTTGGCCATTTTGCTTGCTGTTTTGCATCGTCATGGAGGAATTGCAACCTATGATCAGGACATTTTTATCAATGTGGTAGGGGGCGTTAAAGTTACGGAAACAGGCTCTGACTTAGCTCTACTCGCAGCAGTGGTTTCCAGTTTGCGTAATCGTGTTTTTGATAGCGAAACCATTATTTTTGGTGAGGTTGGCTTAGCTGGCGAGATTAGACCTGTGCAAAGTGGCCAAGAGCGGCTAAGAGAAGCAGCCAAACATGGCTTTAAGCGTGCTATTGTTCCTTTTGCTAATGCTCCAAAACAACAGAGCGGTTCCATGGTGATTGAACCAGTAAAATATTTACATGAAGTTTTAGAAAAAATGTGATTATAGGATAGAAGTAGTTGAGATATTACTTAATACCCCTTAGTATTGCCGCCATATTGCCTATAAGTGGTTAGGGCTGCAAAAAGCACGTCATTGTGTCGGGATGACGTCTCTATTATGAATTATTATATTTATTTTCTGGATTGCTAAATAATTAACAATGGTAGTTGTTTTTTTTAAACATTGTGCTAATATTGAGCAAATCCTGCTGTCGGGAATGGTTTTTAATGGGTGCTGCTTTTTATAACATTAAAGATATTATTTTAGGTCTTCCTTCTCATTCTGGGCATGAGGCGTATCTTGGTGCCCTATATAAACGTGATAATCAAAAAATCGTTTATAAAAAAAATAAATACGGCATTGCTTCTTTTTCTCGCTTAGAAGTGAGCTTTAGTCAGCTGGCTAAATTATTTTTATCTCCTGATTTAACTCCTTCACAACGACTCGTTGTGGATGATGAGCACCAAGTTGTTGGGGTAGCGGTTCAACATCTTTGTTATGCTGTTGAGAATAAAGAAGGATTAGAACATGCATTCTATACCTTAAATAATCCACGTTCCAACTGCAAAACTACGAAACATCGGATTTCTGATCTGGCAAAGATTCCCATCTATTTTCTAGACAAATTACCACAGGGTTTTTATGCTCAATTGCTTAAAGCAGAAAAGGCAGAACAGTTAACTATTGATTATGATTCTTTGGCAAGCATCCTGGTAACCTCTTATACCATGGAGGAGGATGATTTACATAAGGGGAATTTTGGTTTTTATCTGGTAGAAAAAGCAGGAAAGCCCCAGGTTGTATTTTTTAAAATCGACCATGATTTGATGTTTGTTGATAGTATTATGGGGTTCCACACGCGCAGACCATTTCATTTATTTCATGGTCCGAGTGCCTTTGATATTTTTGCGGAAGACTTAATATCATTTCCAAATTTGAAGCGCTCGGCCAATTCTTATTGGCCCACAAAATTTGGTTATGTAGCCAATCCTTTTGATAATAAGGAATATCATAATTTTGCGGAAATAGCAGCCTTTTCACGTTTGGCAACAACCCCTGCATTTATTCGTTCGAAATGGAAAACCTTTTTTAAACATTGTTCTATCCCAAGGACGTTAATTGAAACGACCTTAAGGGAGTGCGCCAATATTCAAGATCCTGCTGACCGCGCCCATATTGCACTAATAACTCAAGCCATGGTTACTCGACTCGCACATTTACGAGCCGTATTATTTTCAATCAAAGAGTTTCGTGATTTTGTTGTTAGTTTGAGTGATGAGGAAAATGAAGAGCTCTTGCGTGAAATTATTCCCACTAATGATGCTTTAGAACCACAAATCACACAAACTTTAGCGCGGTTTCATACCTTATGCGCTGAAAATGGATTTGCAGAAGGAGATACGCCGTTGCATACGGCGATTAAAATGGGTGAGTATCGTTATGAAGAATCCATACGCATGTTTGGCCAATTTATTAATGTAAAAAATAAAGAGGGTAAAACGCCTTTGGATGTGGCTTTGGACCAAGTTAATGCATTTGCCCCAGACGTGGATAATAATGTGGGTGTCGACATGCGATTTGTGATGAGGCATTTATTAGAAAATGGGGCACAAAAGACCGAGGCGTTTAAGCGCACAGGATTAGATAGCGAAATCGAAACCTATGTTTTTGTAAATCCGTTTAAAGCGAGCATCGTAGCAACATCCTCTTATGCCGATTTGCAACAGACATTAAGAGATATTGGTGAGGCTCATCAGTTTTGCCTGAAATATAAAAAAAATATGGCTATTGACTGTATTAGGCAGTGGACTGATGCAAGAAAGTCCCATCCTGATTTTCAGCAGGAATTAGAGCAGTTGAATATGGATGTTAATGGCCAGTCGTCTGAGGCGGAGGCTGCCCCCCTAAAATACCTTCGCCAATTACGAAGTAGGTTGTGGATTGTTCGCCAGTTAAGGGGGCTATATGGTTTGACCTCGACGCAGATGGAAATTAATCAAATCATTCACCAGGCAAAGCATGAACTTAATCCCCAAGGAACGAGCTACTTCTCATTTTTCAGCGGGGGTAAAACACAGGCCGCGCCACAACATGGCGCGACTAATTTGCCGTCCTCCTCAATGGGTCTGCATTTCCCCTAAACGGAATGGATAGGTGTGACGACAGCGCGCATAACCAGCGCCTATTTTTCTAGGGTCATTGTAAAAGGCATAATGGGTTGCATTATATTCACAACAGGGGATTGAGCTGATAAAGCAACCACGTTTGGCATTCCAGACATAACCTCGGGGAGTGAGCTCTAGAGTTCTGCCATCGTAGCAAATATAACGCGGTTGTGATGGTGTATTTCCTACAATGCATCCTTGCGCGTGAACAACATTTGCCATGACTAATAAACCCAACAGAATAATTCGCATTAAATGACCCTAAACTTGCTATACTAAAATATAAACTTAATTCATCTTATACCAAGTATTCAATAAAAATGAGGATTTTATAGTAATTTAAGGTTAAATTAATAATTTAAGTTTAAAATGAATACATAATGGTTTTTGGAGTGTGACTATGGCTAAAAATGTAGATTTATGGGAGACATTGCATAATTTGGAGTGGAGTAGTTTCAGTGAAACTGATAGAAGTAACTTCGTGAAGGCATGTGATGCATTATTAGCCGTAGATTTTAACGACCCTGTAGAGTTCAGAAAAGTAGCGACAGAGCATGCTGCTATATTAGGTCTTTTGGATGAGGACGCTGCCAGGAAGTGGGCCACTCCATCACGACTTAATCCCTTCACTTATGACCCTAAAGACTATTATACCAACTCTGCTTTTTTAGATGAGAATGATGAGATTACATTCCGCAGCATCCAGCAGGAAGCAGCTGCACAGCGCGTTAAACTGGGGTTGAGTGAAGTAACTAATCAGAATGTTTTGTTGGGAGTTTTGCAAAACAATCAAGAGGCTTTAAGAGAATATATTGCAGAGCATATTGCGCCTAAAATTGCTGATGCTGCTGATTGGGATCCAACAGCTCCATCAGAAGATAATCTGTTGAGTGATGAGATTTTAGAAGATATTCAAAAAGATGCGGTAGCACATTGGGTATTATTAGCAGTGGAAGGTGTGGAACTTGATGTATTAGAGGAATTAATTGAGAACGTAGGTGATGATTTTTATGAGAGAATAAAAGCGTTACCTGATTTTCCTAAAGAACATGCTGATTTGATTGATAATGATCGCATCTGGGCTTTAGTGGAAGAACGAGTTCTCGCACGTCAAAAAGAATTATTGGTGGAAGCTGCGTTTGAGGATTATACCGAATACTTTGAAAATGGCACAAATGACCCAGCTGTTTTGAGTATGGGCCCTCTTTTGATTGCGGATGATGCTAATTTTCGTGCAGGCTTGCCTGATGCAGGCTCGGAACATAATGATCATAAAGGCGATCTAAGTGCCGACCAAGTTAAAGCGCTTAGAGAACAGTTAGGCGAACGTTATTTGAAACTTGATGTGGCACGTCGTGTTCAGAATGGTGAATCTTTGGATCAACTATTTATGGCGGACACAGAAGAAGCATTTAGTAGGGAATTAAAAAAACTGTACCCCGCTCATGCCTATATTGATCAAGTGGTTACTCCGAAGTTCATAAACGAATGCAAAAAGCAAGTGGCTCCGACCATGGGTTTAAATATTGCTAAAGAAATTAGAGAGCAGGAAGGTGACTATAAGTTATTGATGGACGTAGCATCTCAATCTGACGAGAAGTTTAAAAAGGCTCTAAAAGCAAGGAAAACTACGGATAGTGCTCTGGGTGCACTTTTTCCTGGTGTGGATCTGACTGATGAGGCGGCGAAAAATCAAGCAGTCCAGCAAGTATCTAACATGGTAGATGCTCTTTTTACTCCTGAAAATCGAGTACAAATGGATGAGATACGCCAAGCTGCACGTACTAGAGCGTTCGAAATAGCGGTGTCAGCTGCTGCCCGTTTAGCACCTGGATCGCATAAGAGTTTGGTTGAAGCATTTTCCAATATGAGTGTCGAGGCGCAAGAGAAATTACTGCCTAGAACTGACAAGGATATGGAACGAGTCGTTATTATAAAGCACCTGGTGAATGCGCGTGATATAAGTGTACTTGAACACTATATGCCAGATGCAGATGCAGATGATTTACAAGCGATATTAGATTCTTCTGTACAACATGACCTATCGAAACAAATTCAGAACCCTGGAATTTATAAGGTATTAGCCGCCAGGTTTCCAGTTGACTTAACGCAAGAGCAAGTTGATGAGATCAATGCGACTTTGGCTGGGAAAGATTGGAATGCCGATGCTAGTTACATTCAAATGGTTGCTGAGATAAAGGACATTTGTGGCATTGCAGGAGCTAATGAGGCAGCATTTAACCGAGCTTTTGGACTTGCAGACGATGGGCTAACTAAAAATGATCCCCATGGGTTTGCCACTGAAATTCATAATCATAATAAAAAGTATAAAGAGCTTTTTGATGAATACCAAGATCCTGGAAGTACTATTAATAAAAATTTTTTAGGAGCAATGCTCGCACTTCCTCTTTCCTATGGGACGCTCCCTAATACACCTGCTGCATTTAAGGCCTTGCAAAATCAAGTATTAAACTTTGCTGATCGAGAGCTTTTTATCAATGTATGCGTTGGCACTGGAAGTACTGGATTATCAGAAAGTCAAAGAAACCAGTTTAAGGCATCTTTAGAGCGAGCAATTTCGCCCGCACTATTTAATCAGATGCAAGCGGAACTTGTATATGAAGCCTGCGCGGAGCAAAAACCTGATGATGCAACAAAAGCAGTAAACAAAGTACAGAAAATGTTAGATCAGATGCAACAATCTCAGGAAAAGATTGGTAAGCATCTTGATAGCGCAAAGTTTGTTTTTAAGGTCAAAGAAATCCATATAAATAATCTTCTGATTAGAGAACAAGAAAAAGCTCCTAAACCAGGCGAAAGTTTAAGGGAAAAATATGGGGCTTTGGCAAAAAATTGTGATGCCAAGATGGACGAATTAAGGCATGATCATGCTCGATTGCAAAGTTTGATTGATGCTCTACCTGCTACGGCTGACATAGGTGATAGAGATACTAAAGCCAAGGTAGGACCTAAAATTGAAGAATTGAAGGGTAAATTGCAGGCCCAACAAGTCCAAATTGATCAACAATTAGAGAGATATGCGCAAATTAAAGAGCACATTGAGGGTCCTGATGGTATCCTTGATATGGTTCAACGAGTAAAACAGCAACCTTATTGGTATTATAATCGTGCAGAGATTACCAGCGGGGTTGCGACTCGTGAGGAATTAAGCGCATTGGCTATTCAAGATGGGAGCCATCAGGATGATGGTCTGCTTCGTATAGAGCAAAATGATCCAGGAGCTGTAGCAAAATTTAACCTTGCGAAAGCTCCACTTAATAGTTCACAAGTTCATTATTTTGATATAGTTCAGAAACGCCAACACACAAGTGATGCGAGTCAGACCGTTACTATTGAAAGTCGTTTTACTTATGATACGAGTAAAAGCGTTCCAACAACAGGTACGGATCGCGGAATACATAGAGCGAATGCTGGCCGGATTACTGTTGATAAATTCCCGACTTATCAAGAAGGAAGTCCCACAGATCCTGTGCTACTTGAACAAGCGAAAGTGGATTATGCTATGGTAGTGGCTACTCAGCTTCTTGCTACTATGGACCGACCACCAAGTAAAGATAACCCTCTTCGTTTGCGCGGGACAAATAAAGAACAATTAGAATACATATGGACGGCTTTGGTTGTTCTTGGCGAGAAAACACCTAATATGAAGTTTGGTCCAGATGCAATCCGAGTGGTTAATGATCATATTTTTAATCCAAAATCTCAATTAGGTTGGGGGTGGAGTAATTTTTCTAAAGACTCTGTTTATGAACAAGTGTTTAAAAAACATAGTGATAGCGTCACTTCAGCAATCGACGCATCAAAAGAGCAGGCCTCTGAACGATTGAATAGAAAAGGAACGCCTAAGTCTGAAGAGCAAATGAAAGCAACAAGCCAGCAGTATAGAAGTACTGTAAATACGAATAGAGATGAAAGAGTAAATGCGCACGGGGTATCAGCAGAGACTGAAGCTGAACAGGCACGACGTGGCCCTCATTAATTCTACTTATTCAATTTCCCGCGGTTTGACCGCGGGATCTTAACATCTAGCCGTAAATGCTGTACTTGTTGTGGATTCTAGCGTCAGTTGCTATTTCTATTGTTCAAGAGTCCGTTGATATTTTGCTAGTTTGACGCGAAATGGTCTGATTTTTCGTGTACTGGAGGCCCAGAACACAGAATATCAGGCCATTTCGACCCAAGATAGTAGAAATGTCAACAGACCCTAGCTAAAATGGACTTATTTTGGCCTAAATAATAAAGGGGATATAATTGGATTCTAATCAATTAGCTATTGGGGTATTTGATTCAGGGATGGGAGGGCTGACTGTTTTACGTGTATTGAAAGAATGCTTACCTCAAGAGTCATTTATTTATTTAGGTGATACCGCTCGTCTTCCTTACGGCACAAAAAGCCCGGATACCGTCAAACAATATGCGATGCAAATGGCGAAGCTACTCGTAGAACGGCGGATTAAAGCTTTGGTAATTGCTTGCAATACAGCCACAACAGCCGCACTGCCTTATTTGCAATCCATGTTACCCGATATGCCTGTACTCGGGGTGGTTGCGCCAGGAGCTCAAGCAGTTGTTGCTGCAACCAAAAATCAGCGCGTTGCTGTTTTAGCTACGGAAACGACAATTGCTTCTAAAGCATACCAAGAGCTTATTGTACAACAGTTGCCTAAAGCTGCAATTAGTACACGTGCATGCAGCGTCTTAGTGGCATTAGCAGAAGAGGGAATGACTGAGAATCAGGTCGCTCGTGAGGCACTAAAGCATTATTTGGACGGTTTTAAGGATGAAGACACCGTATTGTTAGGCTGTACTCATTTTCCGGTATTTAAATCATTATTAACCGATTTATTGCCTAAAGGAGTTACTATAGTTGATTCGGCCCATGCAACAGCTCATTCATTGTGTACCTTACTTGAGCAGAAAAATTTACTCAATGATTCATCTGCGGTTGCAACCGTTAATTATTTAGTAACTGACTCAATTAAACGCTTCCAGTCTGTCGGTGAAATATTTTTAGGAGAGGCTTTAAGTGTTGCAGACATTGAATTAGTGGATGTGCGTTAATAGTTGGTGTAGCCTGGTTGCTTGCAACCAGGTCTTCCTTTTTTAACATAAGACACAATACCCAGAATTAACCGCAGCACTAGACAGCTTATGATATGCGGGATAAATTAACAGCGCATTTTGTAATAAGCCATTAGCATCTTCCCATAAGCTCGTGTCATTATTCTTAATTGACGCTACATTCCGCAGCAAATTAATACAGCTAGCATGCTGTCTGTTGATTATTTCCTGAGCGAAGAATGAGCCGTTAGGTGATGTTGGTGATACATCAGCACAATCCAACCCAACAATATAGTTAATCACCGTAAGTAATTCCGGTTTATCTAACAGATAAAGCAAGCTGGGCATGTTCGGATGTGACAGTAACTTTTCTTCGCGGATAAGTTCCAAAAGCAGCATCAATAAGTCTGCATTTGCCTCTGTGAGTTCAATAGCACTTACTTTTTTAAGTACAGATTGATGCAAAGAAAAAAATGTTTCTTTAGATTTAGCTTGCATAATACAACCCCAGGATCAATCATTCAATAAGGAGTTATTCTTCCCTGGGTGGCCGGCTCATTAAACTATGAACAGCCTCTTTGACACTAACGTTCCCTTGTAACAGTGCGTTGATATGCTCACAAATGGGCATTTCAATTCGATTTTGTTGGGCTAGAAAACACACTTGAGCAGCGTTACTTTTTCCTTCCACAACTTGACCAATTTGTTTCTCTGCTTCATTTATACTGATATTTTTGCCTAAAAGCAAGCCAAAACGACGATTACGAGATTGATCATCTGTACAAGTTAATACCAGGTCGCCTACCCCCGCTAAACCCAGGAAGGTATCGGCATTGGCACCTAAGCTTAGCCCTAAGCGACTCATTTCCGCTAAGCCGCGAGTAATAAGCGCTGCTTTAGCATTAGCTCCATAACCTAAACCATCACTAATCCCACAACCAATAGCTAATACGTTTTTAACAGCACCACAGACTTGTAAACCAATTAAGTCCTCACTGAGATAAACACGAATATTATTATGATGGAGTAATTCACGAATATTTTTTTGAAACGCTAAATTATTCCCTGCAAGAGTTAATGCGGTTGGCAAAAAGCGAGCTACTTCTTTGGCAAATGACGGACCACTTACCATGGCAACCGGTAGATCCGGACCAAAACGTTGTTCGACTAACTGACTGAGGAGTAAATGACTTTGTGGATCAATTCCCTTAGTAATCCAGGCTAGGCCTTGGGTTGACTTAGGTTTATCTATTTTAGAAAGAATTTCTGCAAAGGCATGGGAAGGAACGGCAATAATGACATAGTCTGCCTCGCGCATGCATTGGCTTAAATCATCTGTAGGAATTAAAGTTTGTGGGAAACTAATCTCAGGTAAATAACGAGAATTAGATTTCTTTTCAGCCATAAGGGCAACATGCGATGGGTTATGCGCCCATAGCAAAACACGATGCCCTATCTGGGATAAATGAATTGCAACAGCGGTGCCCCATGAGCCGGCACCTAATATGGCAATAGTTTTTTTATCCATATGTCTTAGTGAGTAGTAGTTTCTTCTTGAGTTTGGGCGCTTTGTTGCTTTTCTGCAAGTTGTTGCATGTATAAAGCATCAAAATTAATTGGCGCTAATACCAGTTGCGGGAAGCTGCCACGAATAACTTGTGATGTAATTGCTTCACGAGCATAAGGGAATAGAATGCTTGGGCAGAAACTATTAAGCAAATGATCTAATTGCTCATTTGGAGCACCTTGAATGGTAAAAATACCCGCTTGTTTTACTTCAACTAGGAACGCAACTTCTTTTTGGTTGTTTACAGTAGCTGTTACTGTTAAAACCACTTCGTAAACACCTGCTTCTAATTGGGCTGACGTAGTATTAATATCAAGAGTTAACTCAGGTTCCCATTGTTGTTGGAATACCGCAGGAGTATTTGGCGTTTCAAAGGATAAATCTTTAACATAAACGCGTTGGATCATGAATTGAGTTTCAAGGTTTTGTTGTTCTTGGTTTGCTTGTTCAGCCATGATGTTTCTATCCTCTTAGTAATTGATCTAATTTTCCCTGAGCTTCCAGGGCATGCAAATCATCGCAGCCACCAACATGATGACCATTAATGAATATCTGAGGTACTGTATGCCTGTTACTTTTTTGCATCATTTCTTCACGAAGTTCAGGCTGTAAGTCCACACGAATTTCTGTAAACACAGCATTTTTCTTGTTTAGCAGGTCCTTGGCCCTAACACAGTAAGGACAATAGCCTGTAGTGTAGATAATAACCTCAGCCATAATTTACTTCCCTTTCACTATAGGTAAGTCAGCATTTTGCCAAGCGGCCATTCCACCGTTGAGTACGGATGGCTTATAACCTTGGGCGCTGATTTTAGTTGCAAATGCAGGGGATTGTAAGCCGCGTTCACAAACTAAAATAATGGGTTGATTTTTGTATTTATCCATTTTTGGCTGTTCAAAATCGTCATTTTTGGCATTGATTGCGTCAATGATATGCCCTTTTTTAAAGGCTTCCTTGTCGCGCAAATCAATTACTATGGCATTTTCGTTATTGATTAGATCAACAGCAGCTTGCGGTGATAGTTGTTTTGCTTTTTTCTTTTGCGTTACTAATTCATTAAGGAAGGTTAAAAATAGCACGACAATGAAAAGTAGCCACAGTTGCCAGTGATTCGTAATAAATTGACCTAAGTGTTCCATATTGTACTCATGATTTTTAATAATGAAGCGAATTATCCTCAGAATGCGGTGTTAACGCAAGTAAAGGAGTTTGTTTCGCGTATTTATAGCCGATTAATGGGGATGCTTATAAAAAATTCAAGTGCGTAGGGCGTAATAATTCGCACGTCATCCTGAGTGAAACGCACGCCATTCCGAACGAAATACGTCATCCTGAACGAAGTGAAGGATCTCCTGAATGTGGCACCTTTCTTTAGAGTCGGTTTCTTTTCAATAACACATACACAGCCCCAGTCCCACCGTCTTTGGGCTGTGCACTATGAAAGGCGAGAACATCATCTAACTGGGGTAACCAACGATTAACTAAATTTTTGATAACAGGAGGAGCTCCCAAGAGCCCCCCTTTACCGTGAATAATCAAAAGACAGCGTTTTCCATTTTCTGCTTGGCTATGAATAAATCGACACAATAAATCACGCGCATTATCCGCTTTTAACCCATGTAAGTCCAAACGGCCTTCCCAGGGGATTTTGCCATTTTTCAGTTCTTTGAAACGCTGATTAGTTAATCCCGATTGAGCATAGGACAATGTGGTTTGCGACAAAACCGTTTCTTGAATGGTATCGGATAAATAATATTCAGTTCTTTCTTCAACTATTGGTTCTATTCTTTTCTTCCGTGGAATAGGCGGCTTGGGGGAAGATTCTGTCTTTACCCTTTTGTTCTGTTCATTTAATGGTTTGACGCTACGCATGTGTTCGCGAAACAAAGCTTTGTCTTCATCAGACAGAAAGTCCTTAACCATTTTTATCAATATTTAAGAGTTATGTCCGAAGTATACTTAAGATCCTTCAAAATGCCAGGTTTACGAGGTACAATCTGTATCTTTTCTGCATAACAACCACATCCTGGTAACATGGAGTAGGAATGAGTAATTATATTCTTAAAGAAACAGAAGAATTATCAACAGTTTTGGATTTTTTACGTTTTAGTTTGTCTTGTGCTATTGATGCACAATTGTATTATGGTCATGGCACGGACAATGCCTTGGACGACATGCGGTCTTTAATTCTTAGAAGTTTGTCCCTTCCTTATGATATTGATCCGATGCTTTTAAATGGTCGCCTCACGACGAGTGAAAAGAAATTCTTATGCGAGCAGTTAGAGAAACGGGTTAATCAACGTGTTCCTGTTCCTTACTTAATTAAAGAAGCTTATTTTTGTGATTTGCCATTTTATGTGGATGAACGCGTGTTGATTCCTCGTTCACCTATAGCTGAATTGATTAATGAGCAATTTGCGCCGTGGATTGAGGCGGATAAAGTTGATCGCATATTGGATTTATGTACGGGAAGTGGGTGTATTGCTATCGCCTGTTGCTATGCGTTCCCAGAAGCCCAGGTCGATGCAGTAGATATTTCTAGCGAAGCACTCGCTGTTGCTGCCATTAATTGTGAAGAGCTTGGCGTTGAAGAGCAACTTACCCTCATTGAATCGGATTGTTTCGCCAAAGTGCCCAAGGTCCGCTATGATTTAATTGTGAGTAATCCTCCCTATGTTGGTAAGGAAGAAATGCAGACGCTTCCCGATGAATTCCGACATGAGCCTGTATTGGCTTTAGAAACAGGTAATAATGGTTTGGCCATTGTGGAAGACATATTAAAAAATGCATCTGAATACCTCAGTGACCATGGAATTTTAATCGTTGAAGTGGGTAATAGTGAAGAGGCACTAAATGATGCGTATCCTCATGTTCCATTTACCTGGTTGGATATGAGTCATGGCGGGCAGGGTGTGTTCTTATTAACGAAACAGCAATTGGACGAATACTTCAATGTCAGGTAATACCTTTGGAACCTTATTTACCGTCACTACGTTTGGTGAAAGCCATGGTCCGGCTATTGGTTGTATTGTCGATGGTTGTCCGCCAGGCTTAGAGTTGCGTGAAGAGGATATCCAACCTTTTTTAGATAAACGTAAGCCAGGTCAATCTAAATACACTACGCAACGAAGAGAAGATGATAAGGTGCAAATTCTTTCTGGCGTTTTTGAAGGAAAAACGACTGGAACCCCAATTGCTTTATTGATCCCGAATATGGATCAACGTTCGCGTGATTATGAAGAAATAAAGGATTTGTTTCGTCCTGGTCATGCTGATTTTACTTACCACCATAAATATGGCCATCGCGATTATCGAGGTGGGGGGCGTTCTTCTGCGCGTGAAACAGCGGCTCGAGTTGCTGCTGGTGCGATCGCTCGCTTGTATTTACAGCGTCATCTGCAAGTGGAAATTGTTGGTTATCTGGAGCAAATGGGTGATTTAGTCTTGCATTTTGACCATGAGCAGGAAATTAATAATAACCCGTTTTTTTGCCCGAATAATCAACAGGTTGAAGCACTGGCAGAGTATGTTGATCGTTTACGACGACAAGGTGATTCAGTTGGCGCGCGAGTTAAGGTTGTTGCCAAAAATGTACCTGTAGGTTTGGGTGATCCAGTTTTTGATAAGTTGGATGCGACTTTAGCTTTTGCAATGATGTCGATTAATGCAGTCAAGGGTGTTGAGATCGGGGCTGGTTTTGCCGCAGTTCAGCAGCTGGGTTCGGTTCATCGTGATCAAATGTCACAAGAAGGTTTTTTAAGTAATAATGCCGGTGGAATTTTAGGTGGGATTTCTACTGGGCAAAATATCGAAGTCAGTATGGTGTTAAAACCCACCTCGAGTATTACTACTCCAGGCAAAACAATGAATGTTTTTGGCGAAGAGGTGACTGTGGTGACTAAAGGCCGCCATGATCCCTGCGTGGGAATTAGAGCAGTGCCTATAGCTGAGGCGATGATGGCATTAGTACTGATGGACCATTATCTACGGCAAAAGGCAATACAATAAAAGAGGGTATAATGAGCATAGAATTAAATATAGCTATAGTAGGTGTTACGGGGGCTGTTGGCGAAGCCATTCTAACAGTTTTAGAAGAGCGTCAGCTTCCAATTAAAAACCTTTATCCTTTAGCCAGTTCTCGTTCAGTGGGTAAGACCATTGCGTTTAATAAGCAGCAATTCGATGTTTTAGATTTAGCTGAATTCGATTTTAGCCAGGCAGATATTGCTTTGTTTTCTGCAGGTAGCGCGGTATCTAAAGAGTATGCTCCTAAAGCTGCGGCAGCAGGTTGTATTGTTATTGATAACAGCTCCTGCTTTCGTTATGAAGATGATATTCCTCTAGTGGTTCCTGAGGTTAATCCGCATCGTATTGCAGATTATCGAAATAGAAACATTATTGCGAATCCTAATTGCTCCACGATTCAAATGGTGGTTGCGCTAAAACCGCTTTATGATGCTGCAGGGATTTCGCGAATTAATGTGGCTACTTATCAATCGGTTTCTGGTACTGGGAAAAAAGCAATTAGTGAGCTTATTTCACAAGTAGCGGATTTGCTCAATGGCAGACCTGCGAAAATTGATGTGTATCCTCAGCAGATCGCCTTTAATGCCATTCCTCACATTGATCAATTTGAAGATAACGGGTACACCCGTGAAGAAATGAAGATGGTATGGGAAACACGCAAAATTATGGAAGATGCAGAGATTTTAGTGAACCCAACTGCGGTGCGAATACCCGCAATCTATGGGCATTCAGAAGCAATTCACGTGGAATTAAAAAGACCCATGTCTGCTGCTGAAGCACGTACACTTCTTTCTAAAGCCCCAGGGGTGAAAGTAGTTGATAACACTGCTAAAGCTAGTTACCCCACGGTGATAAAAAATGCGGTAGGGCATGATGATGTATTTGTTGGCCGTATCCGCGAAGATCTTTCTCACCCTAATGGGCTAAATTTATGGGTGGTTTCAGATAATATCCGTAAGGGCGCTGCATCAAATGCAGTGCAAATCGCGGAGATTTTGCAGAGAGAGTATTTGTAGCGCTTCGATAATTCCTCCCTTCGCCACCCTGGGTTGGGGGGGGGGGGGGGGGGGGGGGGGGGGGGGGGGGGGGGGGGGGGGGGGGGGGGGGGGGGGGGGGGGGGGGGGGGGGGGGGGGGGGGGGGGGGGGGGGGGGGGGGGGGGGGG
>JARLJR010000108.1 GCA_031291095.1 Legionella sp.
AGAAGGAATGCGGCCTATCGTAGCGGGGGATCAGGTCGCGGAAGTCCTTGCACTCGATGACGGCATGGGCAAGCCTTCTCCAGGCTTCCTCAAGGGTGATCTCCAAAGAGAGCAGGTTGAGCCGGGGTTTTCCTGTGGTGCCGAAGGTCTGGCCGGTGATATGGCCGCCAAAGGCAGATTTCTGCAGATAGAGATACCTGGCTGCCCGCTGGATATCCGTCAGGGTCTCCGGGGTGACCTCTTTTTCCCGCTCAAACTCAACTCGTGAAACCAACGAGAACTTGAACTGCCGATAGAGTTCTTCCGGATGATGTTATATCGCCCGATATAAGGTTGCCAGATCCTTATCCAGGTCATTGATGACCTCCGCCGGAGACGGGGGGGGTGTAAAAAAGATGCTGGCCCCACCTGGAAAGACTTCAACATAGCAGGTATGCTCGGGGATTTTATTGATGATAGTTTTTGCCAGACGTGATTTGCCTCCGAAATAGGGAATATTTTCCGGGGCTTGCCGATACCATTCTCGACAGGCTGGCACACAGCGCCCATAAAATAAAACTTAAAGGAGAATCTATGAGAAAAAAGAATGCAAACTTGACGTAAACAGCAACTACAAGGTAAGGGACAAATAACAGCGTCGCTTCGCTTCGACTACCTGGCCGCCATCATCTGGAATGGCTGGCCGGAATCACGTCGAATAGGTGACCGGCTTCGACTGGAATCACTGGCCGGAATCAATGGAATACGCTTTACATTGCCAATATATATCTTGCTGTTCGAGTATGCAGTAATAAGGAAAGTATATACCCAATATTTTTCTTGACAATTACGTTTGGTCATTTTACCATATATGCAAAACAGGAGATAGGCATGACCGAAAAAGAAAAAGCACTCATAGAAGCAAAAGCTAATATATTGAAGGCACTCGGTCATCCAACCCGCTTATGGATGGCTGAGCAACTTGCCAATGGGGAAAAATGTGTCTGTGAGCTAGCGGAACATGTCGATGCTGATTTCTCTACTATTTCAAAACACTTGACCGTTCTCAAGCAGGCAGGTGTCGTCATCGATGAGAAACGTGGCAAGCAAGTGTATTACCGTTTAAAGGTTCCGTGCGTTCTTAATTTTATGCCCTGTATCGAGGAAGTTATTCAAGCAACCATCCAGACACATATTGGACTTCTGAAGTAAGAGGACGTGTTTTTTTGTACTTATATTTGGTTGTTTAGCCATATGTGCAAACATATGTCCGTCAATCTTTTTCTCGGGGATACTTTTATGCTGCAAACCTTTGCGGACATAATTATTTATAAATGGCTAGGATTGAAATCCCACACTATGCTTGGTGATGCGTTGGATTTCTTCTTCTACGATACTATTAAGATTTTCTTGCTATTGATTACAATCATTTTTGTGGTTGCAGTCATCCGAAGCTACTTTCCTCCGGAAAAAGCCAAAAAGCTCCTGAGCAACAAGCGCGAATATGTCGGCAATCTTTTGGCCGCTTTGCTCGGTATCGTCACACCCTTTTGTTCCTGTTCTGCTGTGCCTCTCTTCATTGGATTTTTGGAGTCTGGCCTACCGCTTGGGGTGACGTTTTCTTTTCTGGTTTCCTCCCCCACCGTAAACGAGATCGCTCTGGTTATGCTTTGGGGGCTCTTTGGTTGGAAAATTGCGCTGATTTACATTTCAACGGGTGTCGTGATTGCCTTTTTCAGCGGAATAGTGATTGGCAAGCTCAAACTAGAGAATCAAGTTGAAGAATATGTTTATCAAATAAAAATGGGGGAGAGTGAGATAGCTGAGCCGACTTGGCAGGAACGCTGCGGTTATGCGAAAGACTACACTCTTGATATCCTCAGGCGGGTCTGGCCATACGTACTTTTCGGCATTGGTGTTGGTGCCTGGATACACGGTTATGCACCAATCGATTTTATTGTTAAATACGCCGGTCCTGGCAACCCATTTGCGGTCATTATTGCAGTCATCATTGCCATACCGCTGTATTCCAATGCTGCTGGGACGATCCCAATCGTGCAGGCATTGGTGGAAAAAGGTATGCCGATGGGGACAGCCCTGGCGTTCATGATGGCCATTGTGGCAATATCTACTCCAGAAATGATCATCCTGCGCAAAGTGATAAAACCCAAATTAATAGCGATATTTACTGGAGTTGTTTCAATTTCTATCATTCTTATCGGATATCTCTTCAACGCAATCCTATAAACAGACAAACAGTAAAAAAATACTCGAAAGGTAATGTTGAAGGATTTCTAATATATGTCTCTATGGTGAACCTTAATCCTAAGGGATTTTGTAACTATTTAAAATGAAAGAGGGCAAAGAAATGGAGATCAAAATATGTGGCCCAGGATGCGCTTCCTGCGAAAAGGTGCAAAAAACAGTTGAGGCCGCCGTTGCTGCCAGAGGAATTGAAGCTATTGTAACCAAGGTTATTGACTTTCAAGAAATTGCCAAACTTGGACTTTTTTCTACCCCAGCCGTGGTCATCGATGGAAAAGTCATGTGTATTGGTCGAGTTCCAAAGCAAAGTGAAGTTGAAAAGTGGATTGGTTGAACCAATTTTTTTAAAAATAACCTGTTTCTTTTAATCTTTTCAATTGAAGGAGAAGAAGCATGCAACCTATGCAGACAAAGAGTAGTAGCACCTGCAGCGCAGGTCCAAAATTGATCTTTTCCTGTTCTGGCGCTGCCGATGTTGGAGAACTTGCCGATCAGACAGCACGAAAACTCAGCAGGGAAGGGGTCGGTAAAATGTTCTGCCTAGCCGGAATCTGTGGTCGGGTTAGCGGCATCCTCAAAACGACCGAAACTGCCACCTCCATCCTGGCGATCGATGGCTGTACTCTTGATTGTGCGAAAAAATCTCTGGAAGAGGCTGGATTTCAGGGATTCAACCACCTTCGTCTTACTGATTTTGGTATGGAAAAGGGCAAGACTGAAGTCACTGCTGAAAACCTCAACAAGGCAATTGATAAGGCTAAAGTCTTCCTTTGATCATGATAGTTGATAGAGGTGATGGCATGGAAAGAAAACTAAGGATTCTTTTTCTCTGTACAGGCAATTCCTGTCGCAGTCAGATGGCAGAAGGATGGACCCGGAAACTGAAGGGCAAACTGATAGAAGCATATTCTGCAGGCATCAAAGTCCACGATCTCAACAAAACAGCCGTAGAAGTTATGGCCGAAGTTGGAATCGATATTTCCCGGCAGACCTCAAAGCATATCGATACACTCAAGAACATGGAATTTGATGCTGTAATCACTGTGTGCGATAATGCCCGAGAGACCTGTCCTTTTTTCCCAAGAGCAAAAAAGATTGTGCATTGTGGGTTTAAGGATCCGCCGGCAATGGCTCAGGCGCTTGCCGCTACAGGAGCAAGCGAAGAAGCGCAGCGCACCTGTTATAGGCAGGTAAGAGATGAGATTCAGGCCTTTGTCAAGACGCTGCCTGCATCTCTTGAGGTTGAGTTAAGGAGCCAGTAGTTGCTGATGCCAGCATAACATAGGTAATTGAGACTAAAAGGAAAAGGTAATGACTATGCTTCTAACGGGTTATTCTTTGGAAATATTTCGTTCAAAGTGTAATGCTCAGGCGCAATCCCTCCACTGTTTTGCTCATCTTGATAACGACGTGAGGGAAGTGCTGCCCTTCCTAAACACGGTACTCGGTGGATTTACCTATACCCAGGAACCGCCTGCCCTGACGCTGAAAAACTCTGGAAAATTGATCACCATCCATTCCAGAAAAATTGCGATCAATGCCCTCAAGGATGAAGAAGAGGCTCAAAAGATCATCGCTTGGCTGCAGCGGGAAATCAACAGTACCTGGGAAGACAGAGAACATATCACTCCAAGTGTTGACGGGGCCAAGCAGCCAACTCTTCTTGAGGTCCTAAAGCTCTTGCCTAAAACCAATTGCAAACAATGCAATGAACCAACCTGCATGGTCTTTGCAGTCAAAGTCCTAGAAGGGGTTAAAGATCACACAAATTGCCCAGCACTGATGGGGGAAAAGAGGGAGGCTCTGGCGACCTATCTCACTCAATTTCACTTCGAATAAGAAATTGAGAAGTCCAAACAAGCCTCCTTTCCTAGTCGATTGGAAGAGCATGAAATGTTCTGGTGTCTCATATATTATTACTCGACAATCGGAATTGAATTGTTGCATTTCGTCATATAACGAATTGGAAGAAAATTTATGGAACATATTCTAACCATCGCCCGAGCACTAGCGGATGAGAACCGCGTTCGCCTCCTTCTGGCGTTAAGGGATAAGGAGGTTTGCGTATGCCAGTTGATCGAGTTGCTCCAGCTCGCGCCTTCCACCGTATCCAAGCATATGTCGATTTTGAAGCAGGCCAGGCTGATGACAGGCAAGAAAAAAGGACGCTGGATGTATTTACTGGTTGCCTGATGACTCTGCACCTCCGATCGTGCAACAGGCTCTCGCATGGGTGCGCCAGGCAGCAGCAGACGACCAGCAGGTCTTGGCGGATACGCAGCAGATGCAAATGATTCTGGGGACGAACCGGAAACTCATCTGCGAACGGCAATCTCTTCGACGCATGCAGATGATTGCCAGATAAAAAGGACTAACTTCTTTGCTCTTTATCAATCCAGTATTTTGATGGGAGGTACCCAATAGATGAATGAAAACGGCAAAAAACACCTGTCTTTTCGGGAGTGTTCAGAATTCTGTGTCAAAGTTCATACCCTTCCGATTGGCACCACCTGAGCGGAAGCAGATGCCAAATCCGAGAATGGGCCCCGTATGAATGCTCGTCGGAGGAGTTGGTGTCTGCTGGAGCGGATAGA
>JARLJR010000109.1 GCA_031291095.1 Legionella sp.
GCTTAATAGTCCCTGAGCTTTTCGCATATTTATAAATGCATGTGGAGCAAGTATTCTGGTTATCAGATCTCCAAACTCAGGACTGATTTCCTCTGCATTTTTTCTGACTGCATAAGGCAAACCTGTATTCATCATTGCCTTCATATTTTCAGGAAAGTCATTTAAGTCAGTCTGCATGCTGCCTTTTGGGATGGGATGCATCTTTATAAGTTGATTATTATAGTACACCTCAATATGATTATGAGTCACCTTTACAAAGACCTTCTTTCCTACATAACAACTTGGCAGAGAGTATCTTTTCATTTGTACTTGTATAAAATGATCGGGATGGACTATTGCCTCTTTCCAAAATGCTGCTTCAAATGGTTCCAACGGTAAAGGCAGAAGAAGTGGTTGTTCTGTCTGGATAAATTCTTCATATGGTTTTAATCTTGTCGTTCCATGAGACCTTTGTCCGTAACTGTTTGTAAGCCAATCAAGGATTTGTTTGTTTGATTCCTGAAGGGTGATTTTATTATTCAGTGCTTTGTAAATCTTAAACTGTTCCCTTACAGTTTGGACATCACGCTCAACAATGGGTTTGTCTTTAGGGGTGGCTACACGGCAGGGGTTTAAGAAGCATTCATAATATTCAGCCAGTTCAGCGTAGGATTTATTTATCAGTGGATCATATAGATCCGGTTTTATTACTCCGGTCTTCAGGTTATCAAGATAAATTACTTTAGGAGTTCCACCAAAATAATTAAACATCCTTACATGAGATTGAGTAAAACTCTGCTGATCCTGCTTAAATACAAATTCCACAAATTTATGACGGCTAAAGGCAAGTGAACCAATAAAAGCATATACAGAATGGTTTGACTTTGTAATTGGATCATAGAGTGTCCCCATCTTCGCGTAATCAATCTGAACCTGGTTGCCTGCCTCATATTCCATGCGACAGGTGGTTTGAGCTATATCCATTACAAATTTATTCTCATGGATAAATCTCTTGTAACTACTGTAACTTACCTTTCCGGTAAGCCCATGCTTTTCAGTTATGACTTCAAAAGCACTCTTGGGTTTTAGTTTATATTCCTTTGAAGTGATTAACTCTGATATCTCCTCCTTAAATGGCTCCAGTATAAACTTTTTGGCCGCAGGTCTTCCTGATATCCTTGGCATTATCTCTGGCAGGATGGATTCGATTTTCTCCTTGTCATAGCTTGTTATTCCTCTCCTTATAATCTCTTTTATATATTTCCGGATTGTATTTCGGGAAAGACCAGACTGAACTGATATTGAGCTTAGGTTTTGAGAGTCGAAGTATCTTCTTATGATTTCAGCGATTTCCATATTGACTATCCTTTTGTATGCCACTTTTCCTCCATTGCTTGAAAAATAATGAACCGGAAAATGGCGTTAATAATAACGATTTACTAAATCGCTAATGGGTAGTTTTAGGGTGGTCAATGCTTCTGGCCCTGACTGGTCTATCTTTCTGGACCTGGACTGGTCAATCCTTTTGAACCTGGGTGGGCAATCTTTCTGGACTTAATTCAATTTAACTGGTCAATACTTCTGGTCCTCGACA
>JARLJR010000110.1 GCA_031291095.1 Legionella sp.
AATTGATGAAGATAATAGTTCGTGTAAAATGGCGCTTACTTGCATCGTACTTCCTCTATGAGTCTTTGATCGGAATCAATGAGATCACGTTATACGATGCAAGTCCACATTTTTAAAAACGAGTCGATACCTCAGGCCATGAGCCCAACCTACAAAAATCATTAAAAGAAGATCGCACAAAGCTAATCAACAAACTGATAATACACTTCGTTTTGTTTAATCATGCCTAGTTCATGGCGGGCTTGCTCTTCTAAAGCTTGGTCACCACTTTTGAGTTCTTTAATGTCTGCTTCTAGAGCTCTATTACGCACGACTAATTTATCGTTTTCCTGCTCATGCTCTGTTAATTTTTTTTGCAAAGCGACCCACTGGATTAAGTTTCCATCTCCGAGCCAAAGTTTATGTTGGAGCACAACTAAGGCAATAATTAAAATGATAAATACTGGGCGCATAATTTAGCTTGTAGTAGGGTATTCGTAAATTTTATTGTATTACTTTATTTCAATAAGGAGCAATATCTTAGCGAATAATTTTAGGTGTTAATTAAACGGTGGGACCTGGTTGCTCGCTAGATTCGTATGGAGGCAAATAAAACTTGTTTTTAATCAGTCGCCTAGGCCTCAAAAACGGCAGACAAGAAAAGCAGGATGTCTTTGATTATTTGAAGTTTTAGGGTTAATATTTGACCTATGAGGAAAATTAATGTACCATTCCGCCTTATAAGTGAACATTAAGGCTATTTTCCAAATGAGTTATTTTTTTGCACTTCAAAATAAAGTTTTGATAAACATATATAAAAATCTTGCACCAAAAGAATTATTCCGATTATTACAGTCAGGAGACAGTAGATTATCAAAGAATGACCTTATTGGTGCTCTTTTTATGCAAAAACACGATGCGGCGAAGCCGTATCAGCAGAAAATAATTCGAGCTATGTTTGAAGGTAGTGCTATATATTCTGCCTCTTTTGCTCGCGACAATTACAAGGTGTTTTTAGAGGCTCTGCAGGGGCTTGATGTACCCTATAAAATTGCGGGATTACATGTAACTAATAATGATAAGGCAGACAGCGACGCGTCAATCGATCATTTGTTGACTAAGCATGTTGATGATATTTGTCAGGGACGTGTGAGCAATAAAGAAATGCTCGTATTATTTGCTTCGAAGCTGAAAGAAGAGCAAATTAGCAAACTTCTCACTTGGGTTGAAGACGTCTGCTTGAATAATTGGCACCGCAAAAATCCTGCTGAGCTGGCTAACGCGCTACAGATCTTAATTGCACTGGCACCAAAGTTGAATGAGACGCACATTACTCCCAAACTTTTTTCCTTTATTCGATTCAATCTGAATAATGGGGATTCAACTGTATGCCGCAACGCATACCAGGCTTTAGTAGCTTTGAAAACAAAGCTGAATGAGACTCATATAACCCCTGAACTTTTCGATAAAATTTTATCCGGTCTGACTGGAAATGGTCCTTCTGCACGTAGCAGCGCACAAGAGGCATTCATTGCTCTGGCACCAACGCTGAAGGCGGCACACACCTATAAGCTGTTGACGAGGATTACGCAAGGTCTGGTGAGCCAGGATATATCGGTACGCAAGAATACACAAGAGAGTTTAACTGCCCTGGAACCAGTACTGGATAGGGAGATTATCCGCAAACTTTTTGTTTGGGTTCGCAATAATCTGGCGCATCCGGATGATATGGTGCGATGCGACCTACATAAGGTTTTAACAACATTGCTATTAATACTGGATGAGCCTATTCCTCCCATGCTTCTTACCTGGATTGAAGAGGATCTGTACCATCAGAATTTTAGAGTGTCTTACAGTGCACAACGGACTTTAACTGCACTGGCACCAAAGTTGCAGAATGAGGACATTACTTCCCAACTTCTTTCCAGGATTCAAGGAAATCTGTCTCATAGTGATATGGGGGTAAGAGCCAGTGCACAAGAGGCTTTAATTGCTCTGGTACCCGCATTGAATGAAACACGCATCAGCGAGCTTTTCGACTGGATTAAGCACGAGCTGGCTCATTACCATGAGGGGCCCCGTCGCTGTGCCCTATTGGCTTTAGTTGCTTTGGGACCAGTTCTGAGTCAGATACAGGTCAGTGAACTTCTTACGTTGATTGAAACAAGCCTGCATCACCATGATTCTGCGGTGAGCTCCAATATGTTACAAGCTCTAAACGCACTGGCACCCACATTGAATGAGGCGCTTATCACCCCCAAACTTCTTGGTTTGATTGAAGACATGCTGTTGCATAGCAGTTTTGACGTATCTTGTGGTGCATTACGTGCTTTAGCTGTATTGCTGCCCAAAAAAAATGAGATACAGATCAATGCCACTTTGCTTTCCAAGCTTAAAGATAAACTGCTCGATCTTGATGGTTTTGTACGCTTTGAGGCACAAAAGACTTTTGCTGCACTGGCATCAAAACTCAATAGTACGCAGATTCAGGATCTTTGGGATTGGGCTACGTTGTTCTCATCTTCTTTGGATGCAGACCGTATACGAAGAACGTTAATCTCTATGGTGTCACAATTGGATGAGATACCCGACATGGATAAACTTCTTTCCTGGATTGAAGGCGATTTGTTTGAGTTGAATGATGAGCACTGTCTCAATGCGCAACGTGCTTTAATTGCTCTGGAGCCAATGTTGGCTAAGGAGCACATTACTTCCAGACTTTTTGCCAAGATTGTAAACGATCTTAATCATAAGAATGACGAGATACGAAACAATGCAGAACAGATTTTAGCTGCTTTGGCACCAAAATTGGATGAGACGTACAGCAACATGTTTCTTGGCGAGATTCTGGACGAGAAGCGAGGCAGATTGACGTTGTTTCCTTCTTTAGGGCGATTCTTAAGTGGTTTTTGTTTACCGACCAATCCATCTGCTGTTCTCATAGGAAAAAAATTAATGGCTATCCTCTGCGGTCCTGCAGGACACGATAGCGATATGGCATTGAATGCTCTTGCGGAGTGGGGGATGATGTCGTTGATAAAAGGTGTTGAAAATGATGGTAAAAATATAGATAGTTCCAAGAGCTTAATTGATTCTTTTAGTGTTGCTCAAGGGAAGCATTTGAGTTCCAACACCAATGCTGCCATTTTTATTACACTACAAGAACAGTGGGCGCTGCAGCTAGAGACTTCTCTAGAAAAAAGCCCAAATCCATAAATTATGGTTTGCAATGCTATCGAAAAATCTTACACAAAGAGGGGATTGCCCAGGGTAGGGCAGTTTCACTTTTCTCGCTAATATCGGAAGTCCTGGTTGCAAGCAACCAGGCTACACTTAAGATAAATATCGCAACTCAAAAGTGCTTTCGTAGAATATCTAATTCATCATTTAATTTTTCTATTTTCTCAATGAGTTCGATCGCTAGTACCACGCCGGGTAAATTAATACCTAAATCCCGATGTAAACGAAAGGCTGATTCAATTTTATGTAATTCATTTTGGTTGAGTGCCAGCTGTTCAAGCTCTGTAGAGGTGTTGGAAAATAATCCATGTTCCATCATTTCACTTAGTAATTGTTTCGGTATATTGTACTTATGGCATACCTCGGTATAAGTAAATGTTTGGGTTTCTTCAATAATTATGCCAACTAAAATATCATTTTTGTCCATGTTTAAGCCCCCATCTTATCACGAGGATTATAAGGCATTACTTCCGCCATTTTTTTATAAAGCTCTGTTGCTGCTTCTGTCGTTGCTGGTGGAGTAATAATCTTTAATAGTACGTATTGGTTACCCGGTGTGGCGCCTGGAAGGCCACGATTTTTTAATCTTAATTTTTGCCCTCCTTGTGAGCCAGGAGGAATTTTTAAGTCAATTTTTCCAGCTAAAGTAGGCACAGTTACTGTTGTACCTAAGGCCGCTTCCCAAGGTGTAATGGGTAGGGTTAGGTAGATATCATTGTCCATTAGATCAAAAATTGGATGTTTGTCGATTTCAATGGTTAGGTAAATATCTCCAGGTGGGCCACCCTGAATTCCGGGAGCACCTTGTCCTGCCACGCGAATTTGTTGGCCGGATTTAACGCCCTGAGGAATTTTTACTTTCAAGGTCTGGGTTGCATTAGAACCTTCTTGTTTGGTGGGAACATCAATGGTTCGAGTCGTTCCATTAAAGGCCTCCTCCAGACTAACCTTAATTTTTCCTTGATAATCTTGTCCAGCCATCGGTTGCTGCTGATATCGTGAATGACCAAATAAAGACTCAAAGAAATCATCATTAAATTGAGTGCCATGGCTTTGATAGGGGCCGGAGCGTTCGCTATGCCAGCCTGATTGTTGCGGGGCATTAGAGTGAAATTCGCGGTTTTTCAGATAGTTATCGTATTCGGCGCGTTTCACTGGATCTTTAAGCACTTCATAAGCCTCACCCATTTCTTTAAAGCGCTCTTCTGCATCCATTTCTTTGCTAAGATCCGGATGATATTTACGAGCTAGTCTACGGTAGGCTAGTTTAATGTCTTTTTCAGTTGCATCTTGGCTTAATCCCATTATTTTATAATAGTCTTTATCCATTTTTTAGACCTCAATTACGTTTTTATTTTTGTAACACATAGGCACCCGGAGCATCCAGTAATTTTTTATCCAGAGTAGGGGCTTTTACCTTAGTAGGACTTGATTGGTCTACAAGCCATTTATGCCAGGCTATCCACCAAGAGCCTGATTTTTTTTCTGCCTCTTCCAACCATGTGATTGGGCCAATATAAGAATCGTCTTTTTTATGTTCATGAATTAAATAGCTTTGACCTTCATGGCCTGGCTCACTAACAATACCTGCATTATGCCCACCATTGGTGCGCACAAAGGTGATATCCGCATGTATCATTAAATGGGTTTTATAAACAGATTTCCAAGGGGCGACGTGGTCTTTTTCGGTGCTAACCACAAACGCTGGAGTCTGAATATTCTCCGCAACAATATTTTTTTCCTCAATGGTGAGCCGTCCTTCGGCAAAGTCATTATTGAGGAATAATTTTTCTAAGTATTCACTATGCATTTTATAAGGCATGCGTGTTGCATCAGCGTTCCATGCCAGCAGAGCAATCATACCTCTTTGGGTACCATGCATGTAGTCTTGAACCATTTTTGACCAAATAAGATCGTATGAGCGTAACATCTGAAATGTACCTGACATCTGTTTTGTATCCAAATATCCTTGATCCCACATCATACTTTTTAAGAAAGACACTTCACTGCGTGTGATGAACAATAATAATTCACCTGCTTCAGTGAAATCACCTTGTGCGGCGAGCAAGGATAATGATTTTAGGCGGTGGTCATTATTTTTAGCCATTGCTGCCGCAGTAATCATAGCCAAGGTCCCCCCAAGACAATAACCCATTAAATGAATTTTAGTATTAGTTATCGCTTTAGACACTGCATCAATAGCTGCCATTGCTCCTAGCCTGTAATAATCTTCAAGACCCATGTTGCGATCTTTAGAGTCAGGGTTTTTCCAGGAAACAATAAAAACAGTATGCCCTTGTTGAGTTAGCCAATTAACTAAAGAGTTATTTGGTAACAGGTCCAAAATATAGTATTTCATGATCCATGCAGGCAGTATTAAAACAGGCTCTTTATAAACATGAGTAGTTTGAGCCTCATACTGAATTAATTCTATTAACTCGTTTTTGAATATTATTTTGCCTTTGGTAATAGCTACTTGTTTTCCGGGAATAAAATTCTCTACACCAGCAGGAGGTGCACCAGTCAATTTTTCCATAAAATCTTGTATGGCTAATTCGGTTCCGCGGATTAGATTTTTACCATTTGTACGTATGGTTTCCTGGAATAAGTCTGGATTAGTTAATACAAAATTAGAGGGCGATACCGCATCAAGTATTTGGCGTGTAATGAATGAAATAAGCCGTTTTACAGGGACTGGAAGTCCAGGAATTTCCGTGGATGCTTTTAAAGCCAATTCTTCAGCTTGCAAAAATTGCTCTGCCCACAGGCGCCAAGGATAATAACTCCAATTCTCAGTATGAAAGCGCACATCAATGCCATTGGCTGGTTTCTCTTGAGTTAGCAGGTTATTTACATGGTTGGAAAAATTCATTGCTGGAGAGAGTCCTAGTTTCATCATCGTGCCAGGTGCTTGCATGAGTTGTGAAATCCAGGAAAAATAGGAGACACCAACAGAAGCTGGACTAATTCCTGCGGTAATTTTGGCTAAATTAGCTTGGTAGGTTTTATTGATAAAATCAAAAATATCATCTGTTTCTGGTGGGTCACAGTCTTTACACTCTTTAGCACTTAGTGTAGCTTGTTGCTTTTCAGTTGCAGGTGGTGATTGTTTTTTTTTAGCAGGAACAGCCTTTGCCATTTTTTTCATGGTGTCTGTCTCAATGCAATTAGTTTAATAAAAAAAGTATAGCAGTTTCTTCTGCTTATACCTAAGAGACGACACATGCTGGTTTTTTAGCAGTGCACTTAATTTTATTGGAGATTTTTTATGCGGAACTGTATGTTTAAAGTTTTAGTTGCTGGGGTTTTCGGATTACTGGTAGGCTGCCAGTCTAATCCAGGAAAACCAGCATCTTTATTTGGTGCACCATTTGGTAGTCCTTCATTTGCTCCTGCTCCTCAGGGTAATTTGACTCAATCAGTACAAGAGGCATTAATGCGTAATGATGAGCTAGCGGTAGCGCCAATCCGTGTTGAAACACGACAAAATGTGGTGATTTTAACAGGATATGTTAAAAAGATTCGCCAAAGTGATACGGCAGAATTAATTGCGCGCCAAGTTCCTGGTGTTCAATCTGTGGAAAACCGTATTATCGTTCGTCCATAAGTTAAATAACCTTGATGCAGCCAGGATTTACAAGCCTAAGGAAACCCTTGATTACGTCGCACTGCATCAAGGCTACGAATAAAAATCAGCTATAGTTAAGATCTCAAACACATGCGGCTGTACTATATTTATACAATACAGGTGTGTTTTATATCTTACGGAGAAAAAAATGGCTGACTTAATTCACAGTGTCTTGCCTATGCCTCGACGCGAAATTGCTTACATCCATCCTGGGGAGTCAATAAGGAAATGCGTTGACTTGATGAATTCTTTAGATATTGGTGCCTTAGTTGTGGTGGATGATGAGAAAAAGTTAGTTGGCATAGTAAGTGAGCGTGATATTGTTCGCTCTTGTTTACATAAGTGCGTTAATTTGGATACAGGGAAGGTTGCAGATGTTGTTTATAAAAATGTGACTATTCTGAGTCCTAATGATGTAGTAGAAAAAGCGATGCAAGCAATGACTACTACGAAACGAAGGCACATCTTAATTCGTGAGGATGAGCAAAAGGATTTTATAGCTATTCTATCGATTGGTGACTTGCTCTATCACATACTTGAAGATAAATCGCGAATTATAGAGCACTTAGAAAATTACATTCATACCTATTAACAGGATAACGATGAGTGCTATAGTATTGTTTTCAATATAAGTTTGCATCTTATGAAAACAGCATTCAGATTATTTTGGGTATTTTTTTTATTGAGCTTTAATTTGTGGGCAGAGGATGGGGCGCCATCTTGGTACACCCTGGACGCGAATAAGAAGGTAACGCTTAACGTAGAGTTATTTCTTTCTTCCACCTGCCCTCATTGCCATAAGGCAGATGAGTTTTTTAGCTCCACCGCCAAAACAACGCCTTACTTGCATGTTCAACGCAACATGATTAATGAAGATAAAAATGCATTAATTCGTTTTAATCAATTATTAAGTGAACAGCATATGGATGATTTTGCTGTTCCTTCGATCTATTTTTGTAGCTCCCGTTGGCTAGGTTTTGCTTCAGCAGAAACAACAGGCAAAGATCTGTTGCATGCTATTAATTATTGTAAGCAGCAAATTGAAAAAGACGGGACTTTAACTTCCGCGACAATAGATACTTTACGGCATTGGGCTAATGCCAATAAATTTGACTCAGGAATGGTTGAGCATCCTTCAACATTTAGTTACATCGTAACTATTGCGATTACCGATGCTTTTTCACCTTGCGCATTTTTCTGTTTCGCAGGTTTTTTAGCGTTTTTGTTTTTAGGTGAGAATCATAAAACACGTATGGCTGCCAGTTTATTATTTATTCTTGCAGTGGCAATTACCCATTACTGGCAACAAGCGTATACCAGTGCTTTTTATGAGTTACTCCCATGGTTACGAGGTCCTGCAATTATCTTAGGTGCTGCAGCGGTGTATTTTGTTGTTCAGTTTTATAAAAAACAATCGAACCGTTGTTGGTTGTTGTCCTTGGCGTTTTTATTCGGATTTATGGTCACAGCTTATCAGCAAACCTGTGTAATGAATTGGTCTTATATCTTTGAACAATGGTTAAATAATCAGCATGTATCTTTCGTGCAAGCAGGATTTTATCAGTTGTTGTATCAGGCTTTATACATACTGCCTTTAGTGATTATACTGATTTTTTATTTAACACTGTTTAAAGTGAAGCGATTTACTACCATGCAGCCACGCTTAGTATCTATAGGCTTGCTATTTATTTTAGCTATTGCTGCGTGCTTGATCGCATACCCTTTTCTTTTAGCTAATTTAACTGTGTCGGTATTCACACTACTTATACTGGCTGTTTGCGGACGTTTTATAAATTTGACTTGATCTTGAACTAATGATTTGGGATCATCATTATTCTTTGTTTTTCAGGTGGTAACATGAGTAAGCTCATTGATATTCCCGTAGTTGTTGAAAGCGGTCATAAATATAAAACCTCTAATGGCATTACAGCAATTAAAGATGGTGTAAAATCAACAGGGCATGTTCATGAGCGCATGCCTAAGCCAAAATGGTTACGCATCGTTAATCAGACCACTCCTGCATATAATCAAGTAAAAGAACAGGTGCAAAAGCATCGTTTGGCCACGGTTTGTGAAGAAGCTAAATGCCCTAATATTTCTGAATGCTGGTCGCATGGTACGGCAACCATTATGTTAATGGGAGCTGTGTGTACACGGGCCTGTCGTTTTTGCGCAGTTGATACAGGGAACCCACATGGCTGGCTTGATGCGGAAGAGCCAGAAAATACAGCTAATACCGTCGTTTTAATGAACTTGGATTATGTGGTTTTAACTTCAGTAAATCGAGATGATTTAGCAGATGGTGGTGCAAATCATTATGCAAAAACAATACAAGCGATTAAACGTCGTTCTCCTAAAACTAAAGTAGAAGCTTTAACGCCTGATTTTCAAGGTATTGAACGTGATGTTGCAGTATTGTTGGATAGTGGGGTCGATGTATTTGCGCAAAACGTGGAAACGGTAGAGCGTTTAACCCATCCTGTGCGTGACAATCGTGCAGGCTACCTACAAACTTTAAACGTACTGTCTTTTGCTAAACGCTATCGCCCTGATGTTTTAACTAAAACCAGTTTGATGCTGGGATTAGGTGAGACCGATGAAGAAATTATCCAAACCATGGATGATTTACGCGCTCATAATGTAGATATTTTGACTTTGGGACAATATTTACAGCCAACGAAAAATCACCTGCCAATCGAACGTTATGTAACACCAGAAACCTTCGCTGAGTTAAGACAAATTGGCTTGCAAAAAGGCTTTTTTGAAGTAGCCTCAGGACCATTAGTTCGTTCCAGCTATCGTGCAGACAGGGTATTTAAGCGAGACAATTTAGGTTTGGAATTATAAAAACTTGAATCGTACTCTAATTTTATTGGCAGGATAAATCGTCGTCATTGCGAACGAAGTGAAGCAACCCAGAGTTCCGTGCTTCGAACCCCTGAGTTGCTTCCTCACTACATTCTTCGCAATGATGAGGTTTGGACATAATCTGAATCATCCGAGTATTTAATGCTCTTAATTTAAGAAAAAAACCTACGCTAAAATAAGCCCACGTTTTTTCATTAATTTTTGTAAACAATAAGCAGCCAGATACATAAAACTACTTAATACGATAGCGCTTACCCCTAAAGTCAGATAATAATCCTTATAATAGGGCAAACTTTCCACCGGCGAATTAATTGTTACTGGGATTGCCACCCAGCCTGCAAGTCGGCCAGATATGGCATGAGCAAGCGAGCTTGCCAGATACCAAACCCCCATAGCAAAGGCGATGGATTTTTGATCGCAATACAAACCAATCATACTTAAACCAATAGCACTGACCCATAATTCGGCAATGGAGATTAAAATGTAGGTTAGGGCAATATAATTGCCATTTACTATTCCATCTACGGCTCTATGCGCAGCAAAAGTCAGGACCAATAAAGCAAGCCCTGAAAGAAAGACACCGGCTGCAAATTGATAGGGGATCGTAAATCGGGGAACCATCCTATAGAAACGAGGAAGTTGGCTACCGATTGCTAAAATTAAAAGGGGATTTAATATTTGGTAATGAGCAGGTGAAACAGTGACGCCCCATAAATTATGGTCTGAATTATTTTGGGCAAAAAGGATGAGGGTGCTATTCATTTGATTATAAATAACAAAAAAGACAATAGCCTCAACAACCAGCAAGATAGCAATCATCTGCTTGTCACGAGTGGGGCCATTAAGGCTGATGGTTTTTTTCAAAAACCACAATATACCCATGCTACTACCTACCGCAATTAGCGTGCTGGCAATATAGACATGTGAAAATGCATAGAGGGTTAGTAAGTAGATAACTACAATGTAGGCGATGAGGCGAAGTATTCCTGAACGTGAGAACTCAACTAAATCTTTTCCCCAAACCACATTGTCATAAATAAAATAGCGGTTGGCGAAGTTTAATGCGGCAATGGATTTTCCTATAAAAGCAATGGTCAGAATGGAAAGGGGGCCAAAACGGCTCTCTAGTAAAGCAGGGGCGATTAATGTAGCTAGAAGGGCCCCCACGTTAATGGCAATGTAGTAGTAAGTCATTGCTGATTTTGCCTTAATGGCATCATCCGCATAAATATGGGAAACCATACTGGAGGAGGTGCCCATTAATAATGAGTTTGTTGCTGGAATAAAAGCATAAGCGGCAATAAATAATTGATCGCCTAAAGTGTTTACCGTATAGCCACTAAGCATCATGAGCAAGTAAGCAAAGGCTAGCATTACGCTCCCAAGAAGTATCGAGCGCCTTACTCCAATGACTGTATCCGCCATATATCCGCCTAACATCGGCATTAAATAACCTGCGGCATGAGCCACGCCAATAAAGGCATAAGCTTTGGCCTGGCTATAACCGAGTCCTTTAGCCAGTAGAGGGCGAGTCAAAAATAGAATTAAAATGGTATTCAATGCATAAACAGAGAATTGGCTCCAGAAAGTGATGAATACGATATTACTGGTTTGCTTCTGTCGAAGATCCAATTCAGGTAAGCAGTCTTTTACTTCTTGAGAAATCATTTCCCACCTCATCATTGATAATTAATCATGTACAGCAATAAGGGTTACGTCATCCTTTGTTTTCTTTGTAAGTGTTCCTGTAATAATGTGAACTTAACAACTCAAGCTATTAGAGGATTAAACATCCGTCTTTACCTTGATGTAGGCTGGGCTGTTAAGCCCCGCATCGGAAATAGCACAGGCTGTGTTTGCTGGGTTTAACAACCCAGTCTACGCTATTTTCCCTTAGGTTGATGTCAGCAGTCATTGCGAACGCAGTGAAGCAACCCAGAACAGAGTTTTAACAAAGCATCATACTGGATTGTTTCGCTAAGGCATGCAATGACGAAATATACATACCTTGTGAACACGTACTCAATTCAGATTATCACTTCTTTGCGAGAACTACATCTATTATGTGGGTATCATGATAGGGAAAGGTAAATATTTTACTAAAAAGGCGCTTCAGTCGTTGAAGTAGGAAGTTTTTAGGCAACATACGAATGGATAAACTATTCAAAAACCAGGTTCCTTCAATACCGAAAAGAGCCAGTTCATCAATATTATTCAGTGTAATAGGAATTTCCAAGCGCTGATGATCAATGACTTCAAATTGATGTTCTTTAAAGGCTAACATTAATTCATCATTGTTCGCTGCAACAGTGGTGTTTTTTACGATCGACTTATAGTAGTGGCCAACTACACTACTTAAAATTGAATCTTGTGAGATAAACTCGGCTAATTGTTGTTGTGCTACAGGAAAGGAGTCGTAGGTTGTGGTGATCATTGAAAAGTGACCATTAGCTCGAGTCAGCATTTTTGCTTCATTAAACAAAATATTAATGGGAATATAGGCATTAATAAAATGAGCTAAAATCAAATCCTGGCTGTGTGCGGGTAGGAATTTACTTGCATGTGCGGCACTGCATTCAATGGTAACTAAAGGCAGTATTTCTTTCGCACGTCGCAACATCTCTGAAGAAACATCAATGCCAGTAAATTCCGCCATGGGCATTGCATGTTGTAGTTTTTTTAAAAATGCACCATCACCAACCCCTAGATCAAGAACTTTATAATGAGGTTTCATCCCCAGATAAAATTTTTGCATCTGTTCTATGGCTACTTGATGACTCTTGCTAATTGCTCCAAAGCGATTAGCAGTGGCATAATTCTCAGCGATTTCGTTATACATGGCCTTCAAGGACATGCAAAATTCCAAATTTAAAAATGATTCGGTAAGTATATCCCTAAATTAGGGCGTTTTGCGACTGCTGTTTGATGAAAAATTATTGTTATTTTTCTTGTAATTATTTATGAGAGTGGTATAGAGTGTGCGGTTGCGGGTGAGTCCATTAATTTATGGTTAGGATAAATTATGTCTAAGATATTAGTTACTGGTGCTACTGGCTTTGTGGGAAAACGTTTAGTGCCTGCGCTTATTTCTGCTGGGCATGAAGTCCGTTGCGCTGTATCCAAAAAAGTGGATTGGTTGAATACCGAACAAGTCATTGTTAATAAATTAGAAGATGATCCGGATTGGAGCGAAGCACTTGTCGATGTTGATGTAGTAATTCATCTTGCGGCTCGAGTGCATGTAATGAAAGAAACATCGACGTCAGCGATGGATGATTATTGTAAAATCAATAGCATTGCCACAAGAAACCTTGCAAATCAGGCAGCACGGCACCATGTGAAACGGTTTGTTTTTTTGAGCTCTATTAAAGTAAATGGTGAATTCACCTTAAAAAATACTCCCTTCACAGAGGAGAGCGTTGCTCAGCCTGAAGATCCATATGGGCAAAGCAAGCTGTATGCAGAGCAATATTTGCAAGCCATTAGCCAAAATACTGGTTTGGAAGTTGTTATTATTAGGCCACCGCTAATTTACGGCCCCGAAGTTAAGGCCAATTTTTTAAAAATGTTACACTTGGTGCGCAAAGGGCTACCGTTACCTTTTGGTCGAGTGAAAAACAGTCGCAGTTTGGTTTATATAGAGAATTTGGTTTCCGCATTATGTGCCGTAGTTACCCATCCTAATGCCGCCAACCAAACTTATTTAGTAGCGGATGATGACTCATTATCGCTAACTCAAATGATGAGTACTATAGGTAAAGAAATGGGCAAGGCTTCAAGATTAATGCCTGTTCCCGTTAGTTTAATGTCGTTTTCATTTGCATTGCTCGGTAAGAAAAATATTAACACGCGCTTATTTGGCTCGTTAGAAGTAAGTAATAATAAAATAAAATCGCAATTGAATTGGGCTCCCCCAGTAACTGCTACTGAGGGGTTAATAGAAACTGTAAAATGGTATCAATGTGAATTCGGCTCTTAGTATCTTTTTTTTAGCGTGTTCAATAATTTTAACTCAGGTATTCTGCCGTTTGGCTCAGGGTACTCGCTTAATGGACAAACCCAATAACCGCTCCATGCACTCTAAACCAACAGTTAGAGGTGGGGGTATAATATTTATTGGGTTGTCTCTCATATCAATCCCGGTTCTTTGTTATTTGACCCAAACCCCATTTCATGAACAAATGATTTTTATACTAAGCATTTTGCTGATTGCTGCAGTAAGTTTTGGGGATGATTTATTTAATTTGTCAGTAAAGCCACGCTTTCTCGTTCAATGCCTCGCAGCGTGTCTTGTGGCATGGTTTATGAAACCAGAACAATTGGATTTTGGCTTTTTTTCAATTTCCTATTCCTTCCTTATAATTCCTTTGGTTTTCGTACTCGTCCTTTGGTCGATTAACCATTTTAATTTTATGGACGGTCTTGATGGTTTCTGTGCCTCCCAAGCCTTATTCTTATGCGTTTCTTACGCTGTTTTGTTTGCACTGCATGGGGCCTCATTTTATCAAGGGTTCTGTTTAGTTCTAGCTGCCGGGCTTGTTGGATTTTTGATGTTTAATTTTCCACCTGCCAAGTTATTTATGGGCGACGTTGGTAGTGCTACTTTAGGTTTAATCAGTTTTTGTATTGCACTTATTGGGCAGCAAAAATTTCAAATTCCAATTGTGTTTTGGTTTATGCTGAATAGTCTCTTTCTTTTTGATGCCACATTAACGTTGATCCGTCGTATGATTCGCAAAGAAAAGTGGTCAACACCACATAGAAAACATGCATATCAACGATTACGACAATCAGGTATTACTGTTCCTGTTATCTTATTAGGGCAGTTAGTTTTGAATAGTTCTTTTTTTATTTTAGTTCTTCTGCTTAATATGGACATCTTTATACCCTTTTATGTTATATTACTGCAGATAGGTCTTGTTGTACTTGTTTATTGTTTAATTGAAAAAATTTTTCCTATGTTTTGTTCTGAGTTTAGCTCTTGAATTTATTGAAAAATTCCAATTTTCCATTTATAAAGTAAGATGGATTAAAGCTTTCCTTAATACTTTGTTAATAATAAAGGTGTACAATAATACCCGTGAATTAAATATTGCTTTGTTTTTAGTTATCTTGTAGTTGCAGAGAACAACCATGGATGTACTATGGAGAAGCGAGCGACTACTTTGTTAGGGAGATTTTGTTATGTTAATTTTGACTCGTCGTATAGGCGAAACACTCATTATCGGTGATGACGTTAATATTACTGTTTTAGGTGTAAAAGGTAACCAAGTTCGTTTGGGTATCAATGCACCCAAAGATGTATCTGTACACCGCGAAGAAATTTATTTACGTATACAACAAGAAAAACAATCAGACGATTCTGAAACAACGGTATAAATTGATTTCCTCGCAGTCATCCAGTTCCGAGCACCTAAAAATGCTCGGGACGAACCTTAATTTGCCCTTCATTCTCTTCTTTGTAGCGTAGTATCCCCAGATGAAAGCAGATGCTTTGTGCCAAATTCGTCTTCTAGTATGAGTTGCCCCATCGAATTAATCCCGCAGGCTTTGCCAGCCAAAACACTCTGTGCTTGGGTAATATGAATGTATTTACCTGCCAGGTAATCGGATTGGTTCCACTCCTCCATAAAGGCATTTAAGTCGGTCTGAATAAATTTGTTTAGATAGTGCTCTAGATTTTTAATGAGTCCAGCAATTAATAGGTTACGGTCAAAATAGCGCTGGGTCATTTCATAGAGGGAACACCAGGGTTTATCAGGAAGAGGGTGCTTTTCTGTATCGGTGTTAACATTCAAGCCAATGCCAATAATAACCTGGGCGTTTCCATTTGATTCAGCCAAAATTTCAATTAAACTGCCACATAGCTTCTTATCTGCCCAATAAATATCATTAGGCCATTTAATTTGTACATCGGTTGCTAAGTTAAATTCCTTTAAGGTGTTTAGTACGGCTAGACTGGTGACTAAGCTTAAACCTGAGAGTTTACTTAGGTCATAGTTCAGATTCCAACGGCTGGAGCAATAAATATTTTCGCCAAAAGGGGAGTGCCATTGTCTTCCAAAACGGCCTCTACCTTGGGTCTGAA
Organism: Legionella sp.; assembly: GCA_031291095.1. Lineage (GTDB taxonomy): Bacteria > Pseudomonadota > Gammaproteobacteria > Legionellales > Legionellaceae > Legionella. The sequence continues at coordinate 15,804 of JARLJR010000110.1, forward strand.
TTTCTGCACAACATAGCTCAAGTTGATTGCCAGGAGGTAAGTCTTTTAAAAAACGATTCGTGGAATCAACAGAAGTAAATAAATGCATGTTAAACGGGCTGCCAAGTTGTTTTGCTTGTAGATGCTCGCTAATGCGTTGTTCATTTAATAAAATGAGCTGTTTCGGAAGTTGATAGCCTTGTTGTGGGATACTCTTAATGGGAATGCCAAAGTCAATAAGTTGATTAATCTGCTTCCAAATAGCAGAGCGGGTAATACCTAAGGCTTGCCCTAGGGCCGAACCACTGTGACACGCGCCGTCACCTAAAATAGACAACAAGGTGCTCTGTGTCGAAGTAAATTGCATCATACAACTAAAATCTCAGAGCGGTAGTATTGGGTTGTACCTGAATTATTCCATGTCTGATTTCTCTAACTGTGGGATGATAGCATAGGGCGGCACTATAACCTATTTCAGGCATGAATGAACGTAATTGCCAGGTCATGTTATTTAATGGGTCATCCACCAATTGCTGAGTGGGGATGGATGTAGGTACGTTAAAATCTTTGGTTGGGTATGCAAGGCCTAATCCACAGGCTTTAATAAACGCTTCTTTTTGCGACCAGATATGGAAGAATACGGCTGGTTTTAACGAGCGGGGCACTTTACTAAACTCTGCAAGTTCTTGAGCAGAAAATGCGTTTTTCGCAATCCCCTCATAAGGACGAGCAGAATATTTTTCAACATCAATGCCCATGGGAAAACCTTTTCCCACTGCGAGTAGCGCTAAATCTGCGGTATGACTAAGATTAAATTGTAATCGTGCAGAGTTGACTACCTTGGGTTTGCCATGAAAGTTATATGAGAACTCTAAGCGCTCAGGGTTAGTGTTCAAATAACGGGCTAAAATAATTCTTAATGTTACTCTCCCAGTAGAAAAACGTCTTTGGTGCTTGCTGAAATAAAATCGGGCAGCACGCGCTTGTTCCTCTTCATTTAATATTTGTGCTGCATTAGGTATGTCTTCGGCTAAAGAAAACTGCCAAAGGTCAATTCGGTTTTCATGTAATATGCAATTATCCGTATCTAAGTCAGCAAACCCTGTAGTAATCATATTTTTGTCGAATCTGGCATCAATTAGTAATTATAGGTTATCATATACCATGATATTTTAATTTACCAAAGAGTATTGAATGAGCCGACAATTTTTGGAGTTTGAACAACCAATAGAAGAGTTGAATCAGAAAATTGAAGCACTACGGATGGTAGGTAATGACAATGAGGTTAATTTAAGCGAAGAAATCGCTCGCCTTGAAGTTAAATGTTCTGAATTAACTGCACAAGTTTTTTCCAACTTAGAGCCGTGGCAAGTTGCCCAAATGGCTCGCCATCCTTTGCGTCCTCAAACAACAGATTACATTGAACGTATTTTTACTGATTTCCAAGAGTTACATGGTGATCGTAGCCACTCCGCAGCTCCTGCGATTATTGGTGGTTTAGCGCGCTTAAATGGTGAGCCAGTGATGGTGCTTGGGCATCAAAAAGGAAAACGTACTAAAGAAAAAGTGTATCGTAATTTTGGTATGGCACGTCCTGAAGAGTACAGAAAGGCATTACGCTTAATGTACATGGCGGAAAAATTTCAATTACCGGTGATTACCTTTATCGATACTGCCGGTGCTTATCCTGGAATTGGAGCGGAAGAGCGCAACCAGTCCGAAGCAATCGCGCGCAATTTATTTGTGATGTCACGATTAAAGACGCCTATTATTTGTATCGTTACTGGTGAAGCTGGTTCTGGTGGTGCTTTAGCCATTGGGGTCGGTGATAAGGTTTTAATGCTGCAATTTGGCATCTACTCGGTAATTTCTCCAGAGGGATGTGCATCTATTCTTTGGAAAGATGCAGCAAAAGCCCCAGATGCTGCTCGTGCAATGCGGATTACTGCCGATAAAATAAGTGAAAGTCTATTAGTTGATGGGGTAGTTCCTGAGCCTTTAGGTGGTGCTCATCGCAATGTAGATGAGATGTCTGCACGCTTAAAAGAAATCTTGATGACTGAGTTGCACGCATTAAAGAAAATGCCTGTAGATAAGCTTATTGAGAAAAGGTACGAAAAATTTATGGCTATGGGGGCGGTGAATTAAGAATAGTTTGCCAACAGAAAAACGTCATCCCAAACGCCGTGAGGGATGACGTGGGCCTGACGACTAAACGCTATTTGCCAAACCAATATCTAACGGTAGTACAATGAATCGTCCTCCATCTCAATTATTAAATGCCGATTGGTTCGCTCGCCTTAAGCACTTTGACAAATTAGTTATAGGCTTCAGTGGTGGGCTTGATTCAACTGTACTGTTACACGCACTTGCCTCACACTCTTCTCTACATCCTAAATTACTTGCAGTACATATTAATCATGGACTAAGCCCTAATGCCTTATCTTGGCAGAAGCACTGTGAACAATTCTGCCGCCATTTAGGTATTAACTTTATTACCAAGGCAGTTCAATTTGACCGCAACGCAAATATTGAAGAAAGAGCACGAGTTGCTCGATATGCTGTGTTTTCTGCCTTATTAACGGAAAAGGATTGCCTGGTTTTGGGTCATCACCAAGATGATCAAGCAGAAACAGTGCTTTTGCAATTACTACGCGGTGCAGGGGTCGATGGCTTGGCTGCAATGACTGAACTAGGCGTTTTGGGGAGCGGGGCAATAGCCAGACCATGTCTAAATATTTCCCGCGCTCAATTGGAACAGTATGGAACGTCGCAGCAATTGTCATGGATTGACGATGAAAGCAACCAGGACATTAGTTACTCGCGTAATTATTTACGCCAAAAAATCCTGCCTTTGCTTGCGGACAAATGGCCAGGAGCCTCGGGAAATATTGCTCGCACAGCCTTGCATTGTCAGCAGGCCAAAAGTAATTTGGATGCATTGGCTTTAGAGGATTGTCCCGAACTGTTTTTTGCAAGCGGCTCCTTATGCATCACGTCACTTCGCCAATTAGATTTTGCACGTAGTGCTAATGTACTCCGAACATGGCTAAAAAAAAGGCAAATACAAGCTCCCTCGACTGCTTTATTACATCGAATGATTGATGAACTCATTTTTGCGCGAATTGATGCAGTACCACAAGTTAATTGGGATGAGGTGATCGTTCGCCGTTATCAGCAGCATCTCTATCTTGATAAAAAAAGTACAACAGGCTTGCCAAATTACAGTGAGTGGGTGGAGTTTCCTTCTCCATTAATGTTAGGAGTAGACGGTTTTTGTGTGACTGCAGAGCCAGCCAAACAGGGCCTGGTAGTGCCTCCAAAAGCTAAAATAGCGATTCGTTTTCGGCAAGGTGGGGAAACATTTTTTTTACATGGCCAAACCAAACAATTGAAGAAACTATTTCAGGAGTGGCAAATACCGCCGTGGCAGCGTGAGCGTATTCCCTTACTTTACATCAATGATGAGCTTGCCGCAGTAGTTAACTATGCCATCAGCGATGTCTTTTTTAATCGCAATGCACCTCTTGCCTGGTCTTTAAAAACACAGCAGACTTAAGATGGACATTATGATTGACCCTTATACATCTGAGTGATATATTTTTTATTGTGCTTAGAGTAGGTTAGGCCTTAGCGCCGTAATGGCCCAAGCCCAACCCACAGTTCACTCAAGAGCTCGAATGTCAATGGACCTGGTATTTAAAAACTCTGAGGCTTAATAAAATGAATGATTCATTGATTACAGCAATTTTGTTACAAGCAGAAAATCCCTGGGCAAAACCCGAAGACCTACCCGCTCTCAACACAAGTTTAAAAAGCAATTGCTATAGCAGCTATTTTGGTTACCTCAGTTACTTCAGCGGAATATTAAATGGGGGGTTAGAAGATGATTATAAAAATATTAGCCACGTTATTACATTAAATACCAACGAAGTAATTACCCATTTTGATACAGATGCTTTATTGAAACATGCTGAGGCCTTACTGCTCGAAGCGAATAGTAAAGTAGATAAAAAGTTAGCATATAAAGCGGGTATTTGCTTGGCTTTAGTTGCTGTCTACGCCCAGGACGTATCAAGAAAAAAAACAGCTTATGAGCAATTAGCAAGGCTATTTGCTGAAAAAGGTTTATTAGCTGACCCTCTATTATTAGAGCGCTGTAATATATTTTTAGCGCCTCTTGCCGTAGATAAAAAATTTAACTCAACTCGGGCAATTATTTGGTCTTGGGAACTAAGTGGGGAAAAAGCAGGCGCTTTCGAGTCTGATCGGCAAATGCTAATACAGACAAAATTCGCGAATCAACCGATAAAAAAAGCATTATCTTTGCTTGGATTGTCTGATCACGATTTATTAAATACAGATAAAATACAAGCAGCATGCGATGGATGTAAAAAAAGATTACAAGAACTTAGTGAACTATCTTTTGAAGAGGTCACTGCCCATTCTTTATTAAAATGTTTTAATGAGTCACAAAATTTACTTCTGCATTATCAACGTTTTATTGGTTTTAATTATAAGAATAGACTGCAATCACTTGAAAACTTATTACAGCAGGTTAAAAAGTCTGAGATAACGCATGAGGAGGTTTTTACAAATTTATATCAAGCAATCAATGAGTTTGATACAGAGCTCAACGAAATGCTGCACATTGTTCAGATAGAACCACCATACATTACGGACGAAACGATTGCAGAGCATCTGGGCGGATATGTGGGTGGCACCAAACAATATAAGGCTCAAGAACAGCTACACACATTGATTGGGAAGTTTTGGGAAGACATTTACGCCAAAGTAGCCCCTTTGCTTAGTGCCGTAGGTGAATTGTTAGCGAACCACGAGAATATATTAGTACGCATAGGCCCTCTAATCGAATTCGTTACGAAAGCAGAAAAGATTAGTGGGCTCATTGCTCAAATTAAAGAGCTACAACTGAATAGGTTTACTGGCATATCAATAGCTAATAATGCTGCGCAACAGTGGGATGAGCTTGGTGTGGCTATGAAAAAAGTTAAAGAGCATATTGATTATTATAAAGCATGGGTACGAATTAATATCCGTGACCTTATTCATCTTAATGAATGCTTAGTACTCAATGAAATGGAGCGCACTAAGGAAATGGATGCACTTCATCAAATCAGCGAACAAAGATCATTAAGTGAACATATTGATGATAAGCTGGAGTGGTTGAGGCAGTTAAATGGCACTGCCAAAGTCATTGTAGAGAGTGAGTTAAAAAATCAGGCATTTGGCGCTACTGCCTACGAGTCTATAGAAAGTATGAGGCGAAATCTTGAAGGCCATAGAGCTAAATTATTGCTTTTTAAACAACAAGGATCTGGTAAATTAAATGAGTTGTTACAACAGGATATCAGTGCTCTTTTACAGCAATATAAGGATGCAAGCAAAAGATTAGAGCTGTGTTTTCAAGAAAGAAATAGCATGAGTTTTTCTTGGGAAAAAAAATGGAATGAGTTTTTAAAGCAGCAGAAAGTACTGGATAATGTTTTTATTGCATTGAATAAGAAAATTCCTGCGGACTATGATACGGCGGAGTACATTACTCAAAGTACAGCCAAGTTTATTTTAAAGCTAAGGCAACAAAAAACAGGTTTTGAGCAAAAAATAGCTGAAGTTAAAAAGAAAATTGAACAAGGTGCTATTGATACATTTCATTATTTGCTATTAAAAAAACGCATTGAGCAAGAAGCGAAACCGTTTGCATTAAGAGAGAATGAAGTTTTAGCTCAATTCTTACAAAAAATAGAGCAAATTAGTAGTGATGATAGTGGGCAGCGTTATGCTTTATTGGTGCAGCTTATTAAAACAGAGCAGAATGATCTAGGACAGCCGCGTGAGTTTAACTGCCTTGGATGGTATTGTTCTTCACGTTCACATGCTCCATTTTCTCCTGTTCTTCATGAGTCTGAAAAGCTGGTATCACTTATTGCCAAAAAGGATTGGACTAATACTTCATTAAGTTTAGATACCATGAAATACACGATTTTAAAAAATCAGATTGAACAAGAAAGTGCGCGTTATTTAGAGCAGGGAACACATCACCAGGATCGTAAGGATTCAATTACTCGCCTCCAACAGCAGATTGCAGAATTAGATCAGCGGGAAGGAGCTCAAGGAGAACGCTTCCTGGCTTTATATGAGCGTTTGAAAAGTGAAGTGGCTGCAACAACAAGCTCTCATTTAAGAATAGGCTTTTTCCCAAGCTGGCATTTGTGTCGTTTGCAAAAGATTTATGGAGCGATTCTGCAAAATGCAGAGCAGATCAGTTGCTTAGGCTCTGATGTAGTTGACGCCCCAATATTAATCGCATAAATGCCTCTCTCGAATTTCCATGGTAGAGGTGGATTAAGTTGATACGGGAGCAATATAAATGAAGTAGCCTGGTTGCTCGCAACCAGGTTCTTTAAACGGCAACTAAATCAGATTGCAGAATAGCAGGGCTAACATTCCGGTAAATTAACAGCCAACCCACCCATAGATGTTTCTTTATAGATGCTTTGCATATCCATTCCAGTTTGTTTCATTGTTTTTATTACTTTATCCAGAGATATATGATGTTGCCCATCCCCAATCAAAGCCATACGTGTCGCATTAACCGCTTTGACTGACCCCATAGCATTACGCTCAATACAGGGTATTTGCACCAATCCTAAAACCGGATCACAGGTCATGCCCAAATGATGTTCCATGGCAATTTCCGCGGCATTTTCAACTTGAGCCACGGTTCCACCTAACACAGCAGTAAGCCCTGCAGCCGCCATTGACGAGGCAACGCCTACCTCACCCTGGCATCCCACTTCTGCACCCGAAATTGAGGCTCCTTTCTTATACAGTATGCCAATGGCTGCTGCGGTAAGAAAATAAGTATAGACATCCTCATTACTCATGCGATCATGCGCTTGTTGGCAATACTTTAACACGGCAGGAATAATGCCTGCTGCTCCATTAGTTGGGGCGGTAACAATACGCCCGCCGGCAGCATTTTCTTCATTAACCGCCATAGCATACAAATTAAGTTGGTTCATTATATCCGAATTTTCGAATACACTCTTAACCCCTTGTTGATCCATTAATTTTTTATAAAGTGCTGGCGCGCGTCTTTTTAGGTTGAGGCCCCCGGGCAAGATACCCTCATGCTGACAACCACTCGCAATACATTCATCCATTACTTTAGCAATGGCTAAAATTCCTTGATGAATTTCTTCAGTGCTACGCCAAGTCAGTTCATTTTTGAACATGAGTTCAGCAATGGTCAATTTATTGTCTTCACATAACTTTAATAATTCATTGGCGGTAGAAAAAGGGTAGGGAGGTGGATTTGCATCTTCTGTTGCCTTATGAAAATCTTCTTCAGTGGTAATAAATCCACCACCAATTGAATAATAAACTTGGGCAATTGATAAATTATCTTGAGCATCAAAAGCGGAAAAACGTAAGCCATTGGTATGCAGGGGTAAAAGTTCCTTTTGCAGAAATAGAAAATCAGTTTTTTCATTAAATGGAATGTTTTTTTTGCCCGCAAGATTTAATGTATGAGTACTAAGAATTTCATGCATACGAGGTACCATGGATTCAGGCACTACGGTTTCAGGGGCTTTATTTTCTAAACCGTTTAAAATGGCTTTGTCTGTACCATGTCCTTTTCCGGTTAGGGCAAGTGAGCCATAGAGCTCAATTTTAACTCGTTGAATAGTATTGATTAATTGTTTTTCTTCCAGTAAAGCTAAAAAAGCATTCGCAGCAAGCATAGGACCCACAGTATGAGAGCTTGATGGACCAATGCCAATAGAAAATAAATCAAATACACTAATGTTCATGAGTTTACTATCTCTTGTTTTAATTAGAGGCAAGTGTAGAAGGATCTTACCTCTTTGTCTATTTCTAATTAAATTATATATTACTGGTAATTTAATGTGTTTTTAGGCAGAATAAACGAGGATTTTTTCAAGGTTTTATATCTTTTCAATTATTGGGAAAGATATGTACTATAAGCAAAAGACTATAAAGGGGATTCTTTATGAAGATGAGATTGGTCACTGCAGCCGTTTTAGGGCTTGCAATGTCTACTGCAATGGCTGCTGATGCATTAGTTACAGACAAAGACAAATTGTCTTACAGTATCGGCGCAGATTTAGGGAAAAATTTTAAAAGTCAAGGCATCGATATCAATCCTGAAGTATTAGCAAAAGGAATGCAAGATGGAATGTCTGGCGGCCAATTGATTTTAACTGAGCAGCAAATGAAAGATGTTTTAAACAAATTTCAAAAAGATTTAATGTCTAAGCGCAGCGCAGAATTTAATAAAAAAGCTGAAGAAAACAAATCAAAAGGCGAAGCGTTTTTAAGCACGAATAAAGCAAAAACTGGTGTAGTAGTATTACCAAGCGGCTTACAATATAAAATTCTTGAAGCAGGTACTGGTGCTAAGCCAGGAAAAGCGGATACTGTAACTGTTGATTATACTGGTACTTTAATTGATGGTACTGTATTTGACAGCACTCAAAAGACTGGCAAACCAGCTACATTCCAAGTATCACAAGTTATTCCAGGTTGGACTGAAGCATTACAATTAATGCCTGCTGGTTCTACTTGGGAAGTTTTTGTTCCTGCGGATCTAGCTTACGGCCCACGTAGTGTTGGTGGCCCTATTGGTCCTAACGAGACTTTGATTTTCAAAATTCATTTGATCTCTGTTAAAAAAGCAGCAGCTTAATATCCTTGTCCACCCTGGGCTTTCTGTCCAGGGTGAGCTTCCACCTCTTATTTATGCTTCAAGTGATTTGAATAATGAACAAGCGTCTGTTGATCATTTTCATTCTAGGTTTTTCTTCTGGTTTGCCCATGGCATTAATCAGTAGTACGTTGCAAGCCTGGTATGCGTCCAATGGAATGTCTGTGTTTGTCACCGGAACCTTAAGTTTAATTAGTTTGCCCTACGCATATCGTATTTTTTGGGGCCCAATTTTAGATCGCTATTCTCTGTTTTCCATAGGCAAAAGACGAAGCTGGATTCTTACCATGCAATGCTTCTTGTTGGTGGGATTTAATTTAATGGCCTGGTTTACTCCAGAACAGTATCCAAAACTTTTAGCTGTTTTAGCTTTTATTCTAGCGTGTTTTTCGGCAACACAAGATGTTGCAATTGATGCCCACCGAGCGGAATATCTGCCCGTGTCTGAACATGCTTTAGGGGCCTCTTTAGCGGTGTTTGGTTATAGGCTAGCCTTATTAATTTCGGGTGGCTTAGCCTTAGTCATGGCGCAAAAATTAGGTTGGGCTTTCACTTATCGCTTTATGGGATTATTGATGAGTGTTGGTATGTTGGCTGTGTTATTCAGTAAGGAGCCAAGTACTACACCGAAAGAGAAAATTCCTTTTACGCAATCGTTCATTGCCCCAGTTAAAGAATTACTAACTCGTCCCGGAATCATTTACCTTTTATGTTTTGTTTTTTGTTACAAGCTGGGGGAAGCGTTTACTACAACGACTAGTGGTATTGTCATGCCGTTTTTGATTCAAGGCTTAGGGTTTTCTTTAGATACCATTGGTTATATTAATAAGATGCTAGGGGTTGGGTCCATTTTATTAGGTGGCTTACTGGCAGGCCTTATATTAACCCGTTGTTCTTTATATCGTTCTTTGTTTGTTTTTGGTTTATTACAAGCCTTAACCAATGTTTTATTTGTGGCTTTAGCAATGGTTGGTAAAAACGTAGTTTTATTATCAGTAGCGGTCTTTTTTGATAATTTTGCCGCAGGTATGGGATCTACGGCATTAGTTGCTTTATTTATGCGATTAGTGAATAAACAATATACGGGAACCCAATTCTCCATGCTAGTCGCCTTATCAACAATCCCCCGAATTCTTTCAGGACCAGCCGCCGCATCCATTCAAATGGCCATAGGTTGGGTAGGACTTTATCAGCTTTCTATTGCATTTGCCTTAGCATTCATTCCGTTTCTCGTGTTGATTAAAAGTCAAACCGAAGAACCACAAAAACAAGAAGAAAGCCTCCTCGAATTACACCCTACACAATAGACTTTGATGAAACGAAAAAACTACCGTCATTGTGAACAAAGTGAACTCAGATCCCATGCTTCAAAGAGGTCCCTCACTACGCTGGAGATGCCGTCTGATAGTGTGAGGTCTCCTCATGTGAAAGTAGGTCATCATCAGGGTTTTATTAAGAAGTAGAAATGCGGCCTAGCTCCGCTTTTTTTGTTTCTGCCATCCATCAAATGAATAAAACTCTAAACCCTCTCCTCGACCACCGTCATCCCGAACGTAGTGAGGGACCTCCTGAATGTGGCTCAGTGCCTGCATTGGAGGTCCCTCACTACGTTCGGGATGACGTCCGACGGGGGAGCGAACTTTGATTACACCAGGTGTTTTGTCAGACACGATTATACGGCTTTAAACCATCCACCATATGAAACCGAGTTTTTCAATTCATTAATACGTATTTTAGTCTTTTCAAGAACACATGCTTTATATACCAGCCGTGCACGGACTGCATCTTGAGCAGCACGAGACATAAAACGGCAATCCGTTTCTTTAAATTTAATCCAAAGTAATTCTGATTGTTCCAAACCTCTATTAGCGCCAAAACTTGAATATAGCCCGTTTAGCTTTCCATCATAAAAAGCCAGCTGCTTATCAAGACATTGTTCAAAAAGTCCTAGATGATTGAAGGTGCGGCAATTACTTTTATACATGTATTCGCCCGCATGCAGCTGAGCGTTAAACGCAATGATACTAATTAAGAGACTGAGTTTGAAGAACTTCATATGTGTTCCTTTTTCCATTAAGAGTTAGTTTGCTCTACCAGTAAAACGCTGATAGTTCCATGATTCCCAATTCCATAGTTGGGGGAGGAGCATAGGCTATCAGTACTTTTAAAAAAATCAATAGACCTCCAATGTATTTTGAAAATAAAGCCATTAAGGTAATAAATATTTAACACTTCGCTCTTATTTTGCATATAACGTCTTAATAATACAGCACTTTATAAAAAAAATATCCTCATAGTTCCTTGCATACTCATAATTCGTAAACCATATTAAATCCAGGTGTTATTTATTTTGGATAATTTTATAAAACCGGGGTTAGCCGAAAATCTGGATGCAGTTGGTCACTATAAGCATTTTGTACCTTATTCAGTGAGCTTGTATTACCCAAAACTAAGGATGGTAATCATGAAGCAGAAAAAGATTTCGCATATCGTAATGATGGGAGACAGTTTAAGCGATCGAGGAACTGCAGATAAAGCTGAGATATTAGGTTGCATTCCCATGGCATGGTTTGCTGGTTTGATAGGAACTTCTCCAAAGGGTCGATTTACAAATGGCTATGTGTGGGCAGATGTAATTAGCGCATTTTTTGCTAATGATTTTTTAATTAAAGACCTTAAAGCGAAATATGGCTACAGCAATGACGATCTCGCTGATGCGATTATTGCCAAAGAAAAGGGGGTAACGGATAGCCTTCGTTATGATTACAGTCTAGATAATGATCTTTATGTAAAATTTGAAGGGCGTGATTTTATTCGCTCCTATGATGAGGGCGGCCTAAGCGCATATAATTATGCTTGGCAACCAAGCAGCAGCATTACTCGTTTTTTCAGCCGTATCATTTTATCCACTTTAGAAAAAAAGCGCGAAAAGCTTTTAGCTTACGATGAAGAGCATAAAGTAACAGAAAAACAAAAAGAGCAAACTTTAGTCATTGAATGGTCTGGGGCGAATGACTTAATCACCGTAAATGCAGAGCCTTCAATTGCTGAAGTAGATAGAGCAATTAAAGAACGTGTCAAAAATATTGAAATTCTTCTGCAAAAAGGATATCGCAATTTTGTTTTATTTAATTTGCCGGATCTTTCATTAACGCCACGCTTTCAAAATAAGACGGGTGACTCAGGCGAAAAGGCTCGTGCTAATGCACATCAATGTGTTGATTATTTCAATCAGGAATTGGTTAAAGCCTGTGAAAAATTTAAGACCATGTTCCCTCATTGTTATTTTGATGTTTTTGATATCAACAGCATTTTTGTTCAGGCCTATAGCAATCCAAAAGAATATGGTTTGGATCCCGATAAATTAAAACAACCTTTTACCACGTCACCTGATTTTAGAATGTTGCCAAACGGAACAGCTCCAGCTAAAGGCTATGCATTTTGGGATGATATTCATCCAACAGCGGATGTGCATGCAGTATTGGGAAATAATTTTTATGAAAAATATAATCCACAATTTACATTTAGCGAGCCAGAGAGCAATAAGGTTAACAAGTCAGGAATGGATATTTCTTCCGCCCAATTACAAAAAGCATTTTGCCTTCGTTATGCAGATACATTAGCAAAATCGCGCACAGGATTCTTTGGGCATAAAAAAGCAAGTCTCCCATATCAAACTGCAACACTTGAGGAGATTTTGCAACATGCCTTTACTCAGAATGGAAGCGATGTTCGCGAAGTGCTTACAGAATTGCAGTGGATTAATAAGGCTGGCGAAGTGAACTTAAAGATTCCTGTGTTAGAAAAAGCAATGGCTAAATTGCAAGATCCAGAATTTACTGCAGTTGCAGTGAACGCCTAAGAAAAAACGTAGCCCTTATTACGACTTCGTCTAATATGGGCTACAAACCTTAGCTCACTATCCTTCAATCTGTCATCCCCGCATTGGGATTCCACTTCAACTTACATTCAGTGTATAATGGCGCCAATTTATTTTCAGGTTGCACCATGAATAAGCAGGACTTCCACTTTGATTTACCACCAGAGCTGATTGCTCAATATCCCTTAGCTAATCGCAGTGATTCTCGGCTATTGACGTATAATCGTCAAAGTGGCGAGTACGGTCATCACCAATTTAAAGCAATCGCTGATTTTCTTAAGCCTGGTGATCTTTTAGTAATGAATAACTCCAAAGTTATTCCTGCGCGTCTTTATGGACAGAAAGCGACAGGTGGTAAAGTAGAGCTGCTGGTTGAGCGGATTACCGGTGAATTTACTTTTCTTGCGCACATTAAAGCCAGTAAAGCATTAAAGCCGGGTGCTGTAATTTATTTAGATCAAGAACGGCAGCTTGAAGTAATTGATCGAAACGATGATTTATTTCTTTGTAAAGCAAATATGGATGTATTGGCATTATTGCATGGAGTAGGGCATATCCCTTTACCCCCATACATCACGCGAAGCGATGAAGTTTTAGATGAGGATCGCTATCAAACCGTATACGCCCAATTTGAGGGCTCCGTTGCAGCACCAACGGCAGGATTGCATTTTGATGATGCAGTCATAAGCAGCTTGCAGGCGCGTGGCGTGCAGGTCGCTTATGTTACCTTGCACGTTGGTGCGGGCACTTTTAGGCCTGTACGTTGTGATAATATTAAAGAACATAAAATGCATAGCGAGCATTTTACAATTACTCCAGAACTTTGTGCGGCAGTGGAGGCAACTAAAGCTACAGGCCATCGCGTGATTGCAGTAGGAACCACGGCATTGCGTAGTTTGGAAAGTGCGGCACAAGATGGGATACTAGCCCCATGCAGTAGAGATACCGATATTTTCATTTATCCAGGATATGAATTCAAAGTTTGTGATGGCTTAATGACAAATTTCCACCTACCGGAATCTACTTTATTAATGTTAGTTTCCGCATTTATCGGTCATAAAGAAGCAATGATGCTCTATCAAGAAGCAATTGCGAAAGGTTATCGATTTTTTAGTTATGGTGATACCAGTTTATTGCTCTAAAGGGAGATAGTGAATGTTGGCAACAGCACAAAATTACATACCAATTGGCACTTCAGAGGCAGGCTTATGTTTAACTGCTGAGAATTGGCAGGAAGCGAAAGTAAGTACCTTATCGTTCTCTTTAGAGTTCTTACTCTATAAACCCGGCATTGCATTACTAAAAAAGATACCTTCTTTGTCCAAATACTTGGGTTGGTCTGGCGCGATTATTTTAAATGCCAGCTCACTAAAAGCAAATCGAGAAGGAACCTATCTTCTTAAATCACCTTTTGATGGTTCTAAAACTAAAGTAACTGCCGTGGAGTTAGTGGAGCTTATTCAGCATTTAAATCCTGATGCAGTAATTCTCCCTAAAAAAATTCTTCAGGATTGCCCGCAAATTTGGACGATTTTGAATGAGTCTATTATGCGCTTTTTCAATGCGGAAGAGTTGAGTCAACACCAGCTAACTCAAGAACATGGCGTCTATTTCAGTGATGCTAATGATTCTTTATTAGCGCAATGGGCCAATGTACCACGTTATGTGATGGGTGATTTTAATGCGGAATCAATACGACATTTGCGCACACAAGGTGTGGAGTTCATTGAAACAGATGAGCCAGTAAAAGCGGCCTTTCATGGCAAAGTTTATAGCCAGCAAGGCGAGATTGATTTAACTAATAAAGTTACGGAGATGCAATTTGAGATAATTGACTCGGCCTGTACTTGCCCTGTTTGCACTCAACAATTTACCAAGGCTTATTTTCATCATTTAATCGAGCATACTCCTTTACTCTGTCAGCGATTTTTAATCCAACATAATGTATTTTGGATGGCGAATTAGTAAAAACCAATTAAGCTTATAGATGTGTAAACAATAAAGGATTATCCATGATAAACGTTAACATCTTAGGCTTTGAGGATTTAACGCTCACTGACGTTATCTTTGATTATAATGGGACCTTGGCTGTTGATGGTATTTTAATCAAAGGTGTCGCAGAGCAGCTTATTGCTTTATCTGAAAAAATTAATATTCACGTGGTGACTGGTGACAGTTTAGGGACAGCGAAAAACGAGCTAAAAGATATACCTTGTACGGTGTTCATCACTCCGCAATTAGAGCAGGGTTTAGCGAAACAAGATTACCTACAAAAATTAAATCCAAAAACCACTATTTCTATAGGTAATGGCAGAAATGATCAACAGATCATGAAGGAATCAGTGGTAGGGGTTATTATTTTGGGGCCTGAAGGTGCTGCGAAAGAGGCCGTGATGGCTGCTGATATTGTAGTAACGAATATTTTCGATGCGATTAATTTAATGCTTCATCCTGGACACTTGCTGTCGACATTAAGAGCTTGATAGCAGTTCAGCGTAGAAAAAATTTCTACGCTGAACATATTGGGAACTATTATTTTAACCCAAGTCCTTCTTGCTGTTGCACTAGATCTTGTGCTGGTACATCCTGTCGATGTTGACGTAAAAGATTAACGGCTGTCACTGGCACGTGATCAATACGTGAATCATCTAGAGGCAATGGTTTTACATCGAGCCCAGATACCATTTTGCTATAAGACGTTAGGTTGTCTTGGCTCTTGCTTATTGGCAAACGGAAGCTAGTCGAAGGCCGGACTGATTCATCTGAATGAGTAACACTTTCAGTGCTCGATTGTAATGGAGTGTCAGCTTCTTCCTTTTGTGAAGCAGATAGAGGAGACTCAAAATTGTCCTCTTCATCTGAGCTATGGCCAGAATGCTTTGAGTGTTCATGTTGGGAATGCGCTGAGTGATTAGAATGAGATGAAGATAATAAGTCGCTCTCTTCTTCCGATTCTTCTTCATCTAAAGAAGTTGTATTCGAGCTAGAACCATTAGCTTTACTAGAAGGCTTAGAACTAAACGTATTAACTACCGCCTTAGCTGTCGCTCCTGCTACCCCACCAACCAATAAGAACGGAGACCAAAGAATTGCACCCAGAGTACTGACTAAACCATTGTTAGTAACTCGTGATTTTAATAGGTCTAATGGGCCATGATCGCTGCTATAACATTCTTTCGCACCAGAAAACATATAGGCTACACCCACAGAACCATAAACGATTAGAGCGCTAAGACTTAACGTTGATAAACCTAAGAACGTTGTACTGCTCGCAGCAACAAGCATTGGAGCGGTCATATATTCTAAGTATCCAAGTATTAAAAGAAATGGTGAACCAAGTAAAAGACCAGCAAACATTAGGAAAACACCGGTGTCAGCTTGATGACTACGATGACCATGATGATGGTGGTGGTAATGACCGTTATAGCGGGGCATATTCTCTCCTTTTTATATTAATTATTTTAACCGGGCGCATTATATTCAATAACTAATCATTTTTCATTATAATTGTAAATTTTCTTTTCAGATTGTTATATATTGTTTGTTCCTTACATTCAGGAGGCAGGATGAAAACTGTTGGGGTTATTACAGGAAGCGCTGCAGATGTGCAAACAATACAAGGGCTAGGCCTTGCTTTTGCTGAGATCGATGCAATTCCAGATGCTATTAAAATAGGAGCCTTCACTGCTACAGATGAGGCTGTTCTGGTCACTCGTTTTTTACACCAATACTCTGGTTTTTTAGTTGTAGATTGTCCTTTACCCCCACATAGTATTCATGAAATCGCGTCTAAGGTCGATCTTTGGATTCTCAATACTCATGAGGCAGAGCTCATTTTAAATTGTACAATCAACTCGCCTGAGGCGTGCGAAAAGGCGGCTGCACAATTAATCGCACTTGGCGTGAGCAGCGTACTTATTAAGGCAGAGCACCAACATGAACCGCTATGGATTCATGATTATTGGAGTAACGGTACTTATTCTTTTTGGCTTACTCAACGCCGCTACGCAGAGGTTAATTATTCTGAAGCAGGTACTACTTTTTCAGCCGCAATTACCTCAGCATTAGTACTTGGTTATGCGATAGAGGATGCACTGACTATTGCTAAGATGTATGTTAATCAGGCAATACGTTTGGCTAAAACAGAGCTTTATTATGGTAGTTTTCCTGAGTCTGAACTCGATCTTCCTTATATCGCCTCTACCCCCCTATATTCAGCACCAAAACCATTTAATCCGTCCCCTTACTTAGGGCTCTATCCTGTTGTCGACAGCGCTGATTGGGTAGAGACTTTATTAAGAACGGGAGTAAAAACCATCCAATTACGCATTAAAGAGCGAACTGATAGCCTTGAAGATGAGATGAAACGTAGCATTGCTTTAGCTAAGGAATATCAGGCAACTTTATTTATCAATGATCATTGGGATCTGGCATTAAAGCTCGATGCGCAGGCAATTCATTTAGGCCAGGCTGATTTAGATACCGCGGATTTAGAGGCTATTCAAGCTAAAGGACTTCTATTAGGTGTGAGTACTTATTGCTATCATGAAGTCGCACGCGCGCATGCAATTAATCCTTCTTACATTGCAATTGGTCCTGTTTATCCAACCCAAAGTAAAGATTTGGATTATGCGGCTCAAGGTATTGAAAACTTACATCGTTGGAAACGCACCTTAAACTATCCTTTAGTTGCGATTGGAGGAATAAATCTTGAACGAATAGCAGATGTTGCCGCTACTGGGGTTAGTGGAATTGCTCTTATTTCCGCCATTACGCAAGCAGCTGATCCACAAATTGCAGCAAAAGAGTTATTAGAACGTATATAGACAGGTCATCATGAGCGCACTGTCAACGTCATCCCGAACGCAGTGAGGGATCTCCTGCATCTTTCACCGTGTTTGCATCAGAGATCCCTCACTACGTTGGTGATGACGTTGGCACATTTTCAAGGCTGCTGCTCTATTGCAGCTCCATCACATTGAGATAAAACTAAAAATCTGAAAAATTAGCAGGGGAATTGCGCATCGATTCATTTACCTTCTAATCAATTCCCTATATGATGTCACGCGATTAAATTAATAGCAGTTTTAAGGAGATATTATGAGTTTTTTTATTAGCGATGCACTGGCCGCTGCAGGCACAACACCATCTGCTCAAGCTGATGGAACCTTTTCACTCATTATGATCGCCGCTATCTTTGTGCTGTTCTATTTCATGTTGATTAGACCACAGAATAAAAGAGCTAAAGAACATCGTGATTTGATAAGTCGCCTAAAGAAAGGGGATGAGATTGTTACTTCCGGCGGTATTTTGGCCCGCGTAGTAAACCTGGATGAGCAATACATTAAAGTAAGTCTTGCTGACGGGTTAGAAATCAATTTACAAAAAGGTGCTGTTGTAGCTGTATTGCCAAAGGGCACTATAAAATCGCTTTAAGCCAGTCATAGGGACACGGAAATATGCAAAATAAATATCCTCTATGGAAAAACCTAATGCTGATAATTATAGCGGCCATTGGGTTCGTCTATGCATTACCTAATTTGTACTCAGAACATCCAGTAGTACAAATTTCAGCTGAAACACCAGTAGATTATGATGTGCTAAAAGGTCAGATTGAAGGACTTCTTCAAAAAGATAAGCTAGCATTTAGCGCGGTTAATGCGACTGATGTTGGCGTAGAAGTTGTCTTTTCATCTACTGACTCTCAGCTATTAGCACGCGATGCCATTAAGAATGCGTTAGGCAGTCAATATACGGTTGCATTAAACCTGGCGTCATCTACTCCAGCTTGGTTGCGCTCCATTCGTGCCGAACCCATGAAACAAGGTTTGGATTTACGTGGTGGGGTGCACTTTTTATTAGAAGTTGATGTTGATAGCGTGATTAGCCGTCGCTATGAAGGCATCATGAAAAATATTGGCCAAGCTTTACGTGAAATTGGCGTGCGTTATTCTGGCATCCGTTATGTAGCGGATAAAGGAGTTAACTTACGTTTCCGTGATCAAGAATCAATGGAAAAAGCCCTTACTGCTCTAAGAGAAAAAATGCCTGATGTGCTTTTTGTAAAAAGTAAGGCAGAAAATGAGTTGGTCGCTTCTATTCCTCCTGCTGAACTCAATACCATGCGTCAAAATACGATTGAACAAACTATGAGTATTTTGCGTAATCGTGTAAATGAATTAGGTGTGGGTGAAGCGGTTGTTCAACAACAAGGTGCTACTCGTGTTGCGGTTGATTTACCTGGAATTCAGGATGCTGCTCGTGCGAAGCAAATTCTTGGTGGTACTGCAACCTTACAATTCTATTTGGTTGATCAGGAAAATGATCCGCAAATTGCCAAACAGACTGGTTCTGTGCCGGTAAGCGATAAGTTGTACATGATGGATGGACATCCTATTCTTTTAAAAAGACAGGTTGTTTTAAGTGGGGATTCTATTACCTCCGCAGTATCCAGCTTTGATCAACAAACAGCTTCTCCAGCAGTACAGATTCAATTAGGCGGTGGCGGCGAAAGTTTATTCACTAAAGTAACTCGTGAAAATATTGGTAAGCGTATGGCGATTGTCTACGTAGAAACCAAGAATGACATGCAAGCAATTAATGGTGTTGAAACCCGCGTAACTCATAAAGAAGAACGTGTAATCAGTGCACCAGTAATTCAAAATGCTTTAGGTAATAATTTCCAGATCACTGGATTAACCGATGCGAAAGAGGCGAGTAACCTGGCCTTATTATTAAGAGCAGGAGCACTTCCGGCAGCGATTTATCCTATTGAAGAGCGTACTGTAGGGCCTACATTAGGTAAAGAAAATATTCATCGTGGTATCGTTTCTTTAGCAGTAGGTATGGGATTAATTTTAATCCTGATGTTAATCTACTACCGATTCTTTGGACTGATTGCTAACCTGGCTTTAGTACTTAACCTGATTTTATTATGTGCTTTGTTATCAATAATTGATGCAACCTTAACTCTTCCAGGGATAGCGGGGATAGTACTTACCGTAGGTATGGCCGTTGACGCCAACGTGTTGATTTACGAACGTATTCGCGAAGAGTTGCGTCATGGATTATCACCTCAGGCAGCAATTTATGCAGGTTATGAGCGTGCTTTTTCGACCATTCTTGATGCGAACGTGACTACCTTAATTGTAGCCATCATTCTGTTTGCAGTAGGTACCGGCCCTGTACGTGGATTTGCAGTAACCCTTTCCTTAGGGTTATTAACCTCCATGCTAACAGGTATTACATTCACTCGTGCTATTGTCAATTGGTATTATGGCGGTCGTACTGTGAAAAAATTATCCATAGGTATTTAAGGCGAGGCTCAGATGGAATTTTTTAATCCAAATTCAAAAGTGGACTTTATGGGCGCTCGTCGTTGGACGGCGCTGTTCTCCATATTAATTTTTGTTGTTTCAATAGGCGCTTTGTTAATCCATGGCCTAAAATGGGGGCTTGATTTTACTGGCGGGACTCAGATTGAAATATCGTATCCGCAAGCAGCTGATCTCACTGAAATTAGAAGTAGCTTAAGCAATGCCGGTTTTAAAGAGGCGCAGGTAGTGAGTTACGGTACTTCTAGAGACGTTTTGATTAGCATTGCTCCTAGAGAAGATATTGATCAAACTCATCTGGTTAATCAAGTAATGAGTGCTTTGCCTGGTGCTGTGAAACAACGAGTTGATTTTGTTGGGCCTCAAGTAGGACAGGAATTAGCAACCAAAGGTGCTTTGGCTGTTCTTGTTTCTTTATTGGCAACGATGATTTATATCGCCATGCGTTTCGAATATCGTCTGGCAGTAAGTTCTGCTGTTGCCCTGATTCATGATCCTGTATTAATTCTGGGGATTTTTGCCTTTTTTGGTATTGAGTTTGACTTAAAAGCACTAGCCGGTTTATTAGCGGTTATTGGTTATTCGTTAAATGATACCATTGTAGTATTTGACCGGGTCCGTGAGAATTTCATTAAAATTCGCCGCGGCACCCCGATAGAAATCATGAACATATCTATTAACCAAACCTTGTCTAGAACGATTATGACCTCATTACTAACTCTTTTTGTGGTGGTCGCTCTATTCGTTTATGGTGGGGAAGCAATTCATGGATTCTCATTGGCATTAATTATCGGTATCCTTATTGGAACGTACTCATCTATTTATGTAGCCGGAGCATTAGCTGTAGCAATGGGATTAGATAGAAAAGACTTTATGCCAAGTCAGCGCAAAGAACTGGATGATCGTCCTTAAAAAATCGTAGCCTGGTTGCTTGCAACCAGGTTTTCCTCTTGAAAATACCCTAAATCCTCAATAGAAATTCTAATCGTGTATATAACTAAATCGCCGTCATTGCGAACGAAGTGAAGCAACCCAGGATTCCGTACTTCGAACCCGTATATTGTCTCGTTACTACGCTCATTCACAATGACGAAATTTAACTGCACATATGCAAAAAGGAAAACTTGGTTGCAATCAACCAAGTGACTCTAAGGCGTTAGCAAAGACGACTCTTCAGGAGCAGTCTCATCAAGCTCTTCTATTTTCGGACCATTAGTATTTGGTTTTAACTTATCGTTGAGCTCTTTAATAACCAATGACATTTGATCATCAAGACTTGGATCATCAACAGGCTTACCATCTACAGTGATTTCACCATTTTCCGTTATTTGTAATCTGGGATTAGGTTCAAATTGTTGAGGAACCACATTAAGTTGAATTGGGCGACCATGAACAGCTGGAACCCCGTTGGCAATGCAAATGCCGTCTAATGGGGCAAGACTTGGTGGCTGAGAAGAATAGCTGACTAAGAAAGAGCCTGTGGTTCTAAGTAGATTATAAGCAATATCAAAAGGTAAGCCGGCCACTTGACCTGTGTATTGACCAACAAGTCGCCCAGCTTTTCCGGACATGCTGGAAAAACTGAAGTTACAAAATGTAGAGATGAGCCTCGACGCAATTGTGGGGGCTAATAAAGCGACTCCTGCAAAATTAGTTGGGCCTATGAATAATAGGGCGCTACTAACCCAAGAGGTAACCTCAAGACGGGGTGTTATCGCCGCAGATGAACTGCTCACAGCTCCTGCAACGACCCACCCAATAGTTAAACCAACATAATAGAATGTTTCTCCAAAAACTGGTGCAAATGTGTTGCCGACTGGAAGATAGCTTGGTGACGGTACAGGCGTTGCTTTCTTTTTTTCTTGCCCGGCAATGAAGTCAGAGAATAATTTCCATTCTGATTCAGTAAACTCTGTGTGCTTTAGCTGCTGCAGTTCATGATTGAGATGTGTCAGGGCATCTTGGGTCTTAATTAATTTGTAAGCCGTCTCATAACAACTTTGCTTGTCTTCATCATCCAGGAAGTTTTCAGAGGTAATCCCTAAATACTCATTGATTAATTGATAAAGAGCCGATTTTTCCTCGCATTTACCAATTTGATGTTGTACATAAGTGTTTCTAATTTCTTCTTGCACACAGAGGCAGGCAGCAATCATAATTCGCGAGGCCATTAAATTTGCTTGAAATTCATGCTGAGTAGTGAATTCATCGCCTTTATGAAGAAAATGTTCTAAAACCGCGATAGTTTTTTCCAGAAATGAAATTTGTCTATTTCTGGTTTGAACATCCGTAGCTCCAAAAAAGGTGAACCATGATGAAGGCGCTTTATCTAATTTAATTTGCCGTCTTTCTTCGTAATCTTTACGCACATTCTTAAATTTTTCTATGCTTCCAGCTACTAGAATGAATTGCATGATGTCTCCCGTCCTTAGGTGTTTCGACTTAAGCATTGTGAAATGCAAACACAGCTTATCCTGTTGTATATTTTATCTTACTTTGTCATTGTCTAAATGCAATGTTATTTGATTATTTTTTATTGAAATAGTGTAGTCTACTTTTTATTTAGTAATTAACTTCTTGAAATGATGATTTTTTTCTAGATAATGATACTTTTAGTATCATTTGTATTGCTGACCATTGTGGTAGTACACGAGTTTTATTGAGTTTTGACCTAAATAAAGGTGATTGAATTGATGAATGACACGATAAAGGTAAGTTTCACAGAACGACTTAAACATTTCTTCTTGCTGCTTCGTGTATCTCATTGGTCTAAAGCGGTTTTTGTAATGCTAGGGTTTTGTTATACACCGATCCCTGGATATTTTGTGCCTGCACTATTGGCTTCTTTGGCTTTTTGTTTGATTTCCAGTGCAGTTTATATTTATAACGATATTGAAGATCGGACCGAAGACAGCTTACATCCGCATAAGCGCCATCGTCCCTTAGCCAGTGAAAAAATTTCAGTTTCTGAGGCCATCTTCACGCTGTTTTTATTGCTGGTTACCGGCCTTGCCTTAGGTTGGTTGATTTCAAAAAAATTAGCCTTGATCCTTTGTTTTTATTTGGTGATTAATCTTGCGTATAACTATATATTTAAGCTTATTCCCATTTGTGATGTATTGTGTATCGCTGCTGGATTTATGTTGCGTGTTTTAGCAGGAACTATTGGTATAGGCCTGTCTATTTCAACTTGGCTTGTTATTGCGGCCACCTTGCTTAGTCTTTTTATTGCATTAAATAAGCGCCGACTCGAGATGCGTTTAGGATTAAAGCTCTCAACTCGCTCTGTATTGAAAAAATACAATCCAAAGCTGCTCCACGTTTTGATTGTTGCTATAGGTATCGCGACGTTTAGTACTTACATCCTTTATATCATGTACGCAAAGGACGAGTCATTTTACTTTATATTGACAGTACCTTTTGCTGCGATTGCTTTGTGGCGTTTTGGCTGGCTTGCTACTCTGGATATTGAAAATGATGATCCGATAATTGTGTTTATAAACGACCGATTATCACGTATAAACCTGTGGTGTTTTGTTGTATTGACCTTTATGGCTCTAACCCAATGAACTACCGTTTTCGTTGGTATGACAGCATCCTTGCGCTACTAACGATCTATTTGTTTGTATTTCAGATTCAAGCAATTTGGCCTTTTACCATTGATGACATGTACATTTCCTTACGCTATGCCAAAAATTGGGTCTCAGGGAATGGGCTATTATGGAATGTACATGCACCACCAGTAGAAGGTTATTCGAATTTTAGTTTTGTAGTTCTCGCGGCTTTAGCCTTATTGTTAAAAGCGGATCCTGTTTTTGTTTTAAAAGCCACTGGTATTGTAGGGCTTTTTTTCACGTGTTATTTTCTTTATTTGATAACGCGTTTCTGGTTTGATCAAAGAAGCTCACTGCTGCCTTGTTTGGCTTTGCTATTTTATAAAGGACAAATTATTTGGACTGCAAGTGGTCTGGAAACAGCCGTTTATCAGGCATTTATTTGTGGTTCCGTGTATTTTTGTTTTCTAGGGATGGGGTATCAGCATTATCCCAAAACAAGAGGTGAACCTCAAAATCACGCATTTATTTTGGCAGGGTTATTCCTTGCTTTAGCCGGATTAACACGTCCTGAAGCGCCTGCATTAATGGCTTTGTTTTTTATTCTTTTGTGTTGGAATAGGCCGCAGTATGGAGGAAAACTTTATTGGCGCGGTATTTTTCTATTTACGCTTGCCTTGACCATTTTTTTTATCCCCTATTTTAGTTGGCGTTTTTTCTATTTTGGCTATTTGTTTCCTAACTCCGTATATTGTAAAGGGGTGACAAAAGCCTTTAGCCTATTCTTAGATTTTAACTATTTAAAACTGATTTGGCCTTTTGCTTTATTGGCTTTGCTGGCGTGCATCAAAATACCCGATAAACGGCATTATTTTTTATGGTTACCTTGCCTTGCCTATTTGCTGATGCTGACCGATGCGGATCCCATAGTAGCCTTTGATAATCGACTTTTTTTACCTGCGTTTGCCTTGTTGCTCCCGTTGGCATTGCAAGGTGTTAATTGGCTTGTTTCACGATATGTGCAGGACAGCGTGTTAGCCTTATATGTTTTATTTTTGGGAATAGTTCTTATGTTTATTCCGAAGATGTCCTTATCGGATTACCGCTATTTCAGTCAAAACCCGCTAAAAGGGGAGCGATTACGAGGAGAGGTGGTGCACTGGTTAAAGGCAAATACAAAAGCAGGGGCGGATGTTGTTTTGGCTGATAGCGGGATGATTCCTTATTACAGTGATTTGAATTTCATTGACTCCTATTGTTTGAACAATCTGGCTATGGGGCATTATTCCACGAAACAACGATATGAACAGTTTTGTCGAGAGGTCATTCAGAAGAAACCCGAGGTAATTATTTTAACTTCGCTAGTTGAGCAGGGAAGGGTAATTTATACTCCGAGCGACCTGTGTTTAAAATCAGTTCTTAAAAACCAGAATGATTATATCTTACGTCAATCTTTTAGTACCGATGATCCTAATTCTACTTACCGCTATGAATTATTTTCTCATTCAATATCAAAACAATGAATAGAGATTTCTGCGATTCTAAAAAATAATTTATCTAAATTTCATACAATTTCTGATGTTATAGCCAACAACATAGTGTACTATCTCTACCTAGAAATGGATTGAGTGCCTTATAGTTTATGATGCAAAAATTAACATTCTTTATGAGAAAATTCTTATTCAAGTTGCCGGTCATCTCCTATGATATTCTGGCAATTCCCGTTGCATGGTATGCCGCTTATTGGCTACGCTATAACATGCAGCCATCCCCTAAAATGTTAACCTCTACCCATTCATATATGGCCTTGGTTTTATTAACGGTGATTCAGACTGCTTGTTATTTTTATTTCAAAACTTATCGGGGTTTATGGCGCTTTTCCTCATTAAATGATGTGATGCGTATAATAAAAGCCGCTATGAGCACCGTCATATTAGTCATTCCTGTTTTTTATCTCAGTTCAATAGTGCATCATTTGCCTCGTTCAATTTTGCCGCTGTATTTTATGATTTTGACTACGCTACTTTGTGCTGGTCGGTTAATCATTCGTCTGTATTGGGACAAAAAGGCAAGAGGCCATACTTTAACTGACATTAAACGCGTTTTAATTGTAGGTGCTGGCTTGGCTGGTGAAGGTTTGGCGCGTGATTTAAAACGCAGTCAAAACTATCAACCAGTAGGGTTTGTTGATGACAACGGTGGAAAACGTGGTTTGGAAGTGCATGGTGTTCCCGTTATCGGCACTATTAGGCAGCTTGCTGACCGCGTCAAAGAGTATTCAATTGATTTAGTGTTTATTGCGATTCCTTCAGCGCGTTCTGCAACGATGCGACGTATTGTCACTCATTGTGAGCGCTGTAACGTTCCTTTTAGAACCTTGCCCAGCCTTACCGCCTTGGCTTCAGGAAGAGTGGAAGTTAATGCATTACGGCCGGTAAATATTGAAGATTTATTAGGACGCGATGAAGTCTACCTGGAATGGGATAAATTAACTGCAGGTATTGTTGGAAAGAGGGTATTGGTGACCGGTGGGGGTGGTTCCATTGGTTCTGAGCTTTGTCGACAAATTATGGCGCTTAAACCTGCGAGTATCGCCATCGTGGAAAATAGTGAATTTAATTTGTACCAAATTGAGCAGGAATTAAAAGATAAGTTCCCTGACATTCCGTTAAAGCTGTATTTAGTGAGTATTACTGATGAAGTGGCCATTAAAAATGTATTTACGGAATTCAACCCAGAGCTCGTTTTCCATGCAGCTGCTTATAAACATGTCCCACTGTTACAAGATCAAATACGCGTAGCCGTACTGAATAATGTGCTGGGTACACAAATTGTTGCTAAAGCGAGTACTGCGAGTGGCGTGGAAAAATTTATTTTGATTTCTTCAGATAAGGCAGTTAATCCAACTAATATTATGGGCACAACCAAACGCGTCGCTGAGATTTACTGCCAGAATATGAATCGCCGCGTACAGACTCAATTTATCACGGTACGCTTTGGAAATGTTTTAGGTTCAGCAGGCAGCGTAGTGCCTTTATTTCAAAAGCAATTAAACGTCGGCGGACCAATAACGGTAACGCATCCTGATATGCAACGTTATTTTATGACTATTCCTGAAGCTTGCCAGTTAATTTTACAAGCAATGGTCAATGGCTCCGGTGGGGAGATTTTTGTATTGGATATGGGCGAGCCAGTAAAAATCAGTTACCTGGCCGAGCAAATGATTCGCCTGGCAGGCAAAGAGCCAGGAAAAGACATTCAAATTAAATACACCGGCCTCCGTCCCGGTGAAAAGCTCTTTGAAGAATTATTCCATGAATCGGAACAGCTTGCACCAACAGAGCATGAGAAGCTATTTAAAGCCAAATATCGTGAATTGAATTGGGATGAGCTAGCGCAAACAATGTCTTTATTGAATCATGCCTGCGCAGAATACCAAAGCGGAGAGTTATACGTTTTATTGAAGAGCTTAGTACCCGAGCTTCACTCGACCGATTTGCCTGTATCGATTGCATAAAGAGAGATTTGTAACATGATAATAACCTATGATGATTTTGCGAAAGTAGATCTACGTTCTGGAACGATTGTTAAGGCAGAACCTTTTCCACGTGCCAGAAAACCAGCCTATAAAGTATGGGTTGATTTTGGCAATGACATTGGGATATTACAGACTTCCGCCCAAGTTACAGTACATTATACTCCTGAAACCCTGATAGGACGTTCCGTGGTAGGTTGTGTTAATTTAGGTGAGAAAAATATAGGAGGATTTGTATCGCAATTTCTTCTAGTAGGCTTCTCAGACGCCAACGGCGCCATTTGTTTAATAACTACAGACCCTAAAGTACCCAATGGGGAAAGGCTACATTAAAGCTGCGTGAACCTCGGTTTCTCATAATCCAGCGTAGCCTAGTTGCTCGCAACCAGGCTACGCCAAATATAAAAAGTATTCAGTGCCAGATTTACACTGGTGGAAATAAATCCTGGAATTTAACCCGAGTCTTAAGATGCAACGCCTTACGTCGTTTCTTAGACAAGTCAAACAGCTTATAAATAATCATAGGAATAATAAAGCTCACCATCCCAATATAAAATGCTAATTTATAAGCAGGATCCTTATTAAGCACCAAGAAAAACAAAGCAATGCACATCAAGATAATTGCACAAATCCCAGTATAAGGAGAATAGGGCGTCACATAACGAAGATTTTCAGTAGTATATCCAGCTTGATACAATCGGCTTCTGAACCTAATTTGTGAAAGACACAAAGAAATCCATGCCAAAGTCCCAGTAAAGCCAGAGACTAACAGTAATGAAATATAAAGTTTTGTTTGCCCAAAGAAGAAACCAACACTTAGCAATACCCACACCATAACTAAAGTTGCGATTACTGCATTTTGAGGGACTGAGTTCTGATTGAACTTAGCAAAAGTATGAGGTGCCATGCCATCGCGTGCAAGCGCATTTAAGGCTCTAACCGTGCCATAAAAGCCTGAATTAGCACAAGATAGGGTAGCACTAAGGGTAACAAAGCTGGTGACTGTTCCTGCCCATCTTAAGTCGTACAAGTTAAGTGCATCAGCAAACACTGAATTAGCTAAACCTGCTTTTTGCCAAGGGAAAATTAGCACCAGACAAAATATGGGAATAATGTAGATAAAGAGAATTCTATAGGTCACATTACGAATCGCGTGAGGAATCATACGTGCAGGATTTTCAGACTCACCCGCAGCAAGACCAATAATTTCAGAGCCCTGATAATTAACCAGCAAGAGTACCATGGCGGTCAATAAAGGCATCACCCCATTGGGGAGCATCCCACCTTCACCTAAAATGTATCGAGAACCAATAACACCGGCAGGCTCACTACCATGAATCAAGCCAAAGAAAATTAAAATAGCTAAAATAACAAACCCCAGCAAAGCCAGAATTTTAATCAAGGCCAGCCAAAATTCAATTTCCCCAAAGGTATCGACTTTAGCAAGATTGATGTAGGTAATTAATAGGCCAAAACAAATAGCCCAAACATAGCCATTGACCCCGGTAAACATCTCCATGATGATACCCCCCGCGACACACTCCGCAGGAATATAGGCCACCCAACTAATCCAATAAGACCAACCCACGCCGCAGGCAACAGAAGGGGAGATAAAGTCAGCAGTGTAGGTTACAAATGAACCTGAAATGGGGATAGCAACAGCAAGCTCGCCCATACAAAGCATAGTTAGAAAAATGATTAAACCACCAAGTACGTAGGCTATAAAAACCGCAGGACCAACTAGATTAATGACCTCGCCTGTACCTAAGAAATAACCGGATCCAATAATTCCACCAAGGGCAATTAATTGAACATGTCGATCTTTCAATCCACGGTTGTAACCACTATCTTTAATAGGCTTAGTTGCTTTTGAAATACTATTATCCACGGGCTGTTTATTTCTCACACTATATTTAGGTTAAGGTTGATGAACTAATGTTATATTCATCCTAAAAAATTTAAAACAATTCTCTCTTAAAATGAGAAAAATAGTTTGCAGAAAATAACAAAATCGCACCAAAGCAAACGAAAGCACAACTCAATGGTGTATTTTTGAGCATTTTTAACTATTTTTGACAAAAACGCAAGGGATTATAGGAAAAAATGAGTAATTACACAACAACCAAAACAGGCTATTGAATCTGACCACTCTAAGTTAGGCTTTTCAACACCGCCGCGGAAGATCAGTTGGCGGAGTCGTTGATTCGTAATCAAGGATTATTTGACTACTAACATAATAGGTTTGATTTTGAACTTTCCGGAAATCCCGGAGCGCCCAATGGGGTCAAGCCTTGTTTTTTGCTTTTAATTAATAATTAAAATATCGCTATTAATAAATCTACTAATATGGGTAAGCATATTGTAAGAAATAGATTAACCTAAGAAGCGAAACAGCAATAATTCATCTAACAAGAGTTAATGTATTTTCAGCTTTTTCTCCACCTACGCAAGGATCTTCAATTGAAGGTTTAAAAAAGCTGAATGCGGCAACACCACCAGCAATTGCTACTCCGGTGGCCGTAATCGTAGCTGCAACGGTTGTAGCTGCACTTGCAGAAATAATCTCTGCAGCCACCAAGGCGGGGACAATAACGGGCCAAGCCAGTACGGCTATTGCAAGGCTTCCGAAACCCACGGTAAAGAGGGCACCATACATTAGAAAATCGAGAGTAGCACTGTCTTTAGAATCTGCACTGGGGTTTTCTGTTGCAACTTTGATGTGGTTCGAAGACGGTTGGATAATTTTTTCTTTCTTTTGGGGTTTCTCACTTGGTCTGGCAACAACAGCCTCTTCTTTTTTTACTACCGGGGTAGTTTCGGGGAGCTTAGGTTGTACTGTAGGTATTTGCTTTTTTGCAGTGACGGGTAATTGCAGCCATGGATCATCCTCTTGCATTTGCAGTCCATCTAAATAGGCCGCAAAGAACGGATTTGAGCTGTCTGCTTGCGCTGTTTTAAGACGCTCTTCCTCTGGCGATTGTATGAACACTGCTAATTTATCCAGTTCTTGGATGTAGTGGGTGGCTAGGGGCTTGTTCGGCGTCGTGAGATTTAATCCCCAAAAACTGGGTTCTACGAGGCCTTGAGTATCGGCCAAACCGGAATCAAAATAAGTAGTATTGTTATGTGCTCTAACTGGCAATAACAAGTGATAACCAGCACCTACGGCACGATATAAATCGGCCAGAGCGCTCTGTACAGTTTGTTGTTGTTTTGAATCCGTAGACCATTTTTCCATGCTCGTGGTCGGTAGGCTAAGAACGGGATAACCTAAGTTTCCTAAGTTCTGTGCGGGAACTGCCAGACCTCCGCCGCCTTTGATTGTGTAAAGATTAGTACCTTTAGCATGATGACTCGAGTTTCCCGGAAATAAGAAAACCACTTTTTGCGGATTTAAATTTTGCTCTTTGGCAGTTTTTTGAATCCTGGGTATATCAATAAACCCTTCAATGTAAATAAACATAAATAGAGTATCTTTTAATAGTATAGTTTGTTAATTGTACAGCGAAGCCATACTGGATGCTAGGCTTTCTCGTAAAAATGCAAGGAAGGGAGGTAGTTTAATCATTTTTATGGCGTAATAAGTATGAAGATAATCAATAATACATTGATCTGAAAGGAATTGTTTTTCTAGCCTAGTGATGTGCCGCAATAATAAAATTATCTAGCTTAAACACATCACAAAAACTTACAAGATGTATGGTATTTATCTGCCTCATCATGGCTGTGTTTTTAATGGGTTTCCATATTCTTGCAGATAGCGTTTTGCTAATTGATATGATGCGTAATCTGTAATATGTCCTTCGTCTCTAAATGCAGGAATCCCCCTAATCTCAGCCGTACATTGACCATTTGGACATTGGATTTTTTTTGGGTCAATAATGATTAATTGAGGATATTTATTTTTCATAGCCAAAAATAAATTATTTACCCAATCCTCTTCGCTTTGTTCTTCGGTTGCTTGCAACGTAAAATTACATTGTTCCGGATTATAGGCTGTTCGTCGTTTTATATGCTGAAAAAAGCAGGTATGCAGGTTTTGCTTTGCAACCGCCGTTGGTTTTATTAATACAGGTTTGGCACCCGAGGTGCTAATTATTTGAATGGCATTATCAAGAGCTGTTTTTATACGCTCTTTAGTCAGCTCAAGTGAGCGATTATCATTTAAATTATTAATGATCTTATCACCCAAATATCCTTTCCAAGCCTCTCCTAGAATCACATAATCATAATGGTTTGCCTTGATCATGTTAAAATAGCGCGTCGTCTGTGCATAACATTCCTGGTAAATGGCATTTTTCTCATACCAATCATATTGAAATATCCCTGGAAGGCTAAGACAGGATGCGGTTGCATGAGCGAGAATAGATACGTTGGCTTGCTGCGCCAGAGTGTCCATAAATAACCAGGCATGATTGGAAAAAGAATCGCCAATCATCAAACCTGTCTGGCTATTCGTATTTTTCGCTCCTAAAGTACATCGATTATTGACCTCAATATTTTTTCTTTCCAGGCAGAGTGCTCTTTGCTGGCTATTATAGCGATTTAATTGCTTATATATGCGTACAACTTCAGTATTAAAACGCTCAGGATATCCTTTGTATTTTTTAACATAATGGGCACTAAGATAAGTTATGCCGATAGGCAGGGCAAGTAAGTAAATTAACGTGTAGGCAAATTTTATATTGTTAAATCTACGTGCCGGCTTTTCAATAAATCGCCATGAAAGGTAGGCCAAAATAAAGATTAGACTAAAGACTAGAATTAAAATCGAGGGGGTTGCTTCAATATTTTGATAGTGAAGTAATGCAAATAAAGGCCAATGCCAAATATATAAAGAGTAAGAAATTAATCCAATAAATACTATAGGCTTAAGAGATAAAACTTTAGTTAAAACCGGCTTGGTCTCATAATCACCAACAGCGATAAGTACGGCAGTTGCTACACACAGAGCCAAAGCATAGCCATTAGGGAAACCGGGATTAATTTCGCTGCGTGTAGCAATGTATATAATTGCAAGAATGGCCGCGATACTTAGTCCATTTAACAGATATTTGTTGATTGCAGAACGTTTAGGGCTTAACGCTACACAGGAGCCAATTAAAAACTCAAAAATACGGCTTGAAAATTGATAATAAGTTTTTTCAGGGTACTTGCTTGATAAATAGAAAGATACAGCAAAGAAAATTAGTGTGCCTAAATAGGTAATTCCTAGCATGCTTTTTTTGGAAAATACTCGCTGCAGCACATAGATTGCTAGAGGTAAAATTAAATAACATTGCCACTCAATCGATAAAGACCAGGTGTGCAATAAAGGTAATTGATGCGCATCTGGTGCAAAATATCCTGATGTGATGCGCTCAAAATAACGATTGGACATAAAAAGTGATGTTTTACGGGCGCTTTTGGAATACTGTAATAAATCGTCAGGTAAATAAAAAAGCAGTGCAAACAGCATGGTCATCAAGATTAAGCAGATAAATAATGGCTGTAAACGCCACAGTCTATGCCCATAAAATTGTAGAAAAGAAAAATTATTGTTTTGCAGTGATTGGTGAATAATGCGGGTAATTAAAAATCCCGAAATCACAAAAAAAATGTCTACGCCAACAAAACCTGAAGGGATTAACGTTAAACCACTGTGAAAAATTAAAACGAATAGAATGGCAAGGGCCCGTAATCCATCAATATCTGGACGGTAATTCATCGCAAGCCTGCTTGGTAAAAATGGCGAATTCTATACTATATATCGTGTTATAGAAACCTATGGCAAACATTAGATTTTAGCCGTAATTAGTAAAGCATATTAATTTGAACTAAAATTAATAAATAGGATTCTAAAAAAGAATAAAAAATTGGCTGTATATGAACGTTTAAGGAGCTGTCTCCGTATAATCATAATTTTTATCATCGTTCACGATCAGTAGAATCAAGTTCACATTCGTTAAGATACGGAAGGAGAACGAAAATGAAAATATTGATGGTGTTAACTTCTCATGACCAATTGGGTAATACTGGACGCAAAACAGGTTTCTGGCTTGAAGAGTTTGCGGCACCTTATTTTGTTTTTGCCGATGCCGGTGTTGAATTAACCTTAGCCTCACCTAAGGGTGGTCAGCCTCCGGTTGATCCGAAGAGTGATTTACCCGAAAATCAAACGCCTGCGATGGAGCGCTTTAAAAAGGATGAGCGGGCGAAAAAAGCGCTTTCTCAGACAGCTAAACTTTCCGATATGAAGGCTGAAGATTTTGATACAATATTTTATGTGGGTGGTCATGGCCCTTTATGGGATCTTGCTGAAAGCCTTGTTTCAATTAGATTAATCGAGTCTTTTTATACCTCCGGTAAGCCTGTTGCCTTGGTATGCCATTCACCGGGTGTATTGCATCGAGTGACCTACAAAGGAGCTCCTCTTGTAAAAGGTAAACGTGTGACTGGTTTTAGCAACAGTGAAGAGGCCGCAGTAGAACTTACTGATGTGGTGCCATTCCTCGTTGAGGATGAGCTGAAGCGACTTGGTGGGCTGTTTGAAAAAGCCCCCGATTGGCAAAGTTTTGTAATTGTGGATGGTCGTCTCATCACTGGGCAGAATCCGGCATCGTCTACCGCGGCTGCTCAAGCTCTGCTGAAGTTAATTACACAAAATCAGAGAGCGGCGTAGATATAAAAAACGCAGGCCTTTTGTCATATTCTGGGGGGGGGAGCCCCTCAGGTTGAACGCATCGAATGCGTATCTGCTATACCGTGCATTTTTGCCTAAAGTGTAAATTAAAAAATGATGTTCAATTAAAGGAATAAATTATGTTAATCGGAGCATTTATTTTTTTTTTCTGTGGCACTTCTTCTGGCGATTTACTTATATAAAGGGACTAATCCTACGCTTATTCTTCTTGCAAAAGTTCTTCTTTATTTTTCTCTAGCATTGTTGTTTATTTTATTAATTACCTATTTTTTTAAGCATATACCTCCAATTCCGGATGATAAGAAAAATCTTCCTTTATAGGAGTAGCTTGGTTGCAAGCAACTAAGCTACGCTTTTTTATGGATTTCCATTAATTATACTGCTTCAATTCGGGATTGTTAAAGAATGTAGCCCGCATTAAAATTATTAACATTACTCAAAGAGTACCAACGTTTTTTTCATCTCCACAGGGAGTTGGTTTTATGAAAAAAAGTAATCAGAATCATCCTAATAATCAAGATAAAGAAGAAAAACAAGTTCCTGAAGAATATATTCATATTCAGCCTGGTACGTATGGTTTTGATGTGCATGGGTATTTTAATACCTATGAATCATCTAATGATGTAGCAAAAGAATTTGGTATTAAGAACTTGCCTCTAGATTATGACGTTGCAAAATCAATTCGCAATGATCTGAAGCCTACAAAAGCAGTCAGTCCTTTCGCGCAGACTGTTAAAAATTTTTCTGGAAGAAGGGTAGGAATCCTAATTGAGGATGGCGCAAGTGCATTAATTTTTAAACATTTACTTGCAGAAATCGAAAACGAAAAAGCCTCTTATACTCTAATTGGATGTCAGGCGGGTGAAATAACGTTGAATAATCATGAAACAGTGTCTCTTCATACCCAAATCGAGGGCACACCTTCCGCTCTATTTGATTGCATAGCGATTTTTCTTAATGATTCAGAATTGCTTCATCCTAAATTGTATGAGTTTATCTGGGATGCGTATTTTCACTGTAAATACATTGGCTATGCCCCTTCATTTGCTGCAGGTTTTAAACGCATGTTTCATATTATTAAACCGGACGCAGGATTTATCGAATTGAATAGACAAGAGACGGTTACTCAATTTATTTTGATGTGTAGGGATTTGCGTT
Source organism: Legionella sp. (assembly GCA_031291095.1). Taxonomy (GTDB): domain Bacteria; phylum Pseudomonadota; class Gammaproteobacteria; order Legionellales; family Legionellaceae; genus Legionella. The sequence goes on from JARLJR010000110.1 coordinate 50,678, forward strand.
TTTGGCAGCGTATGATGTCTATGTAGTTTCTCATATTAGGTACCACTCCCGAAGTAGAAAACATAGATCTATATTCCATGCTATGGAAAACCACAATTGTTAAATGAATGTTTGAAAACTAAAGTTGTGTGCTCTTGGTTGGGTGTGTTAGTAACTAGTCTCCCAGTTAACACGCTCAATCAAGACTCATATCAACAAATTATTCATGAGACGGCGAATACCTTATCTGCAGGCTATGGAAAGCTCAATGCTTGCCAATATGAATCCTGACATACTGAAAAGCAATTATCGGAGATATTGGAGTATGTATGAGTGAGTTCGATGATGTTGAAAAAATTGGACGATAAGCATAAGTTTTAACCTATTTAGTGGGGCGTGAAAATAAAGAGGAATATGTATATTGGGAATCCGAAGAGGAGCTCGATGTCATGCGCTCATACAATTAGTAAGCAAAAGGAATTGGGCTTGCATGAGTGTTGATTTATTTTTATATCCTCAGTTTTTACTGATATTTTTTTGTTTTATAAATAAATATCCTAATCAAATTGGATATTATTTATCTTTATGTTAGATTCGCATAGCATGCCATTAAGAGCCTTATCTCATGCATGCTAATAGACTTTTACTTTTAACGCATATTAAGGATAAACAGAATAAACTACACAAATTCAATGGATTAACATATAAAAAATGGCTCACAATATAGGTATATTGATTGATATTATTTATGTTATGTAAAAATTTTAACGGGCTTTTTCATAGGACATTTTAGGATATAGCAACTAGATGAATGGATTAATGCAAAAGAACTTACATACCCAACTTCTATTGAAGTTTATTCATGAGTTAAATCAGCCATTGACAGTAATTAAAGCCTATCTAGGTGGGTGTGAAATTAAGTTACAAAGAAATGAACTTAGCCCCAGTCAGATGAATGGTGTATTACAAAAAATTAATGAGCATACGGAGCTATTTAAAAATAAAATTTATTCGATGCAACAGTTAATTGTTCAAGAAGAGGGTATTAATATTTCTAGTATTATTACCGAGATTACCTCTTTACTTTTCTTTGAAATAAAACATCATAACATCAAATTAACTTTAGATTTCCATGAGAGTCTTCCTGATTTTAATATGAATAAGTCTCAGTTTAAATGTGTTTTATTTCGCTTATTGAAACAATGTATTGATGCTGTGGAAAAAAATGGCATAGGGCAAAGTGAGTTATTAATTCAAACGAAACCCCATCAAAAGAATGCATTAAGCATGACCATAACAAGCAATTTTCCAATAAAAGAAGAGCGCGTGGAGAAGGAGCTTACTTATTGTCGTACTCTTTTTACCACTGATTGTGGCAGTTTATCAACTGAATTAGTGCCTAATGGTATTTGCTTTCAACTGATCATGTTTCATAAGGATTCTCGATATGCTTGCTAATGAGCCAATGGTTATTATTGTTGATGATGATCCTGAAATATGTGCGTCATTTCGTTGGTTATTTGAGTCAGTTAATCTTAGAGTACAGGCTTATGAGAATGCTAAGGATTTTCTTGATAATTATGATGCTACCCAATATGGTTGTCTGATTATTGATGTGAGAATGCCTATCATAAGTGGCCTCGAATTATTGGAGTATATTAATACAACCAAAAATCAACTCTCTGTAATCATTATCACCGGATATGGCGATATTCCTATGGCGGTAAGGGCGATGAAAGCGGGGGCAGCTGATTTTATTCTTAAGCCGGTGAACCACCAGGATTTATTAGAGGTCACGCAAAGTTGCCTGAAAAAAAATCAAAATAACACCTTTCAATTACAATCTGATTTTTGCCAGCGGATAAACAGCTTAACTAAACGCGAAAAGCAGATTATGGATTTAGTTATTGAAGGTAAATTAAATAAGCAGATTGCATATGAGCTGAATATATCCATTTCTACAGTTGAAGCTCATCGCGCTAAAGTTATGAGAAAAATGGAGACTAGAACCTTGGCTGATTTGATACGAGCTAATTTGCTGCATACGACCAATACGGTTTCTTTTGAGTATTCTGGCTGATTGCGCCACGGCCATTAGGTAAGGGACTTATAAATTTTAGGTTGGGCCCTCTGGCCCAATGGCACCTACTTAAGACTGATTACTCATTCGGTTGGTCTGCTTAATGTAGGCTGGGCTGGCAAGCCCGGCATTGGACGTGGCACAAACTGTGTTTTCTGAGCTTTTCAGCCCAGCCTACGCCTTACTCTATAATTTTTCTTTAAGTAAGCGCTATTAGGCCTATAGCCCAACAAGCCACACCAGGACTCAATGTTGGGCCTGGGCGCGCAATCTACAAGTCATTGCAAAATTTCCATAACTTAGCCAAACTAAGACGGTGTGTTGGATATATCACTGTCATTTTTCTCAGGAGATGTGGGCACGTTTTCTAATTTAAAAAAGGAAGGCGAAGGCATTCTTTTGTCTTTAGGTGTGATTGTGGCAAGTTCTTCATTATTTTCGACATTGTGGACTCTTGTACTTAGGGTTTGTCCTATTTCTTCAGTGGTCACTTCGTAGGTCAAACTTATTGCTAATTCTATCAATTCCCCTTCTTGAACCTCTTTTTCATTTTCAACCCGGGGGGGCGCTTGAAGGAGGTTATGAATGGCTTGCTGATATATGCCCCATTCAAAACAGCCTGGCATCTTATGATATTTTTGGATTTTCTCGTCTGTAAATCCAAAGGATGCAACAGCATTTACCATATAGTTATAATCTGCTCGGCTATCATCCAGCACATAAATAGAGGAGATAATATCTGTCTGTTGAGATAAAAATCCTTGAACAGCCATGTCTTTTCGCACCGAATCGAAGATACCTAATTTATTGAGTTCCTCGGCGTTAAATCCTTGATAAGTCAGTAGAGCTCTAATGTAATCCGCGCGGTTTCTGGTAATTATTTGTACAGAAACGTCATCATTGCTTAACATGTCGTGAAGAAATTCAACTGCTTCACGGCTCAGCAGCAAGTCAGCTTCAGGCTGATCATAATTAAATTTTTTGTTATACGGTCCAAATTGTGCTTCGAATAAACTTTGTACTGTATCACTATCTTTTAATGGAGGTTTTCTATAATCTTGGCTTACTCTAGGAACATAGCCATTTAGCAGCGATTGATAAAATTCTTCAAATACGGTTTTACCGCCTTCTCTTCCGCTTAAAGTTCCATCAAAATCAGTAAAAATAATAATCTTTGGCATCGTTTTCCTTTAAGTGTTTTAAATGGATTTAATTTTAATATAATTATATTAAAAAAATATTAACTGTGTTTTTATTGGTTGTTTTGGAGTAAGGGTATTTTTAGGACTGTAGCCTGGATGAAGGCGTAGCCGTAATCCGGAGATCTGAAGTTAGATCCCCGGATTCTGGTTAAATAACGCTTAGTAACTCAGTTTTTATAGAATCAAACTCAGATGAAAATTGTTTCGTCTGCATTGCCGAATCTGTTTCATAAGATTTAAAGAATGTTCCAATAAACCCTTTTGTCGTAGACGCTTGAACAGTTATTGCTGGAATTAAGGTTGCTGCTGCAATAATCCCGACAATCGCCCTCATCCACAGAGGGAAGCCATGCCATCCTCGGTGAGTGCTCAATACTTGATTGGCCCCTTCAAGTGCTGCAGTACAGGCTGATTCAAATTGTTTCACTGTGTTCGCAGAAATATGAGTCTTAAAGAATTGAGTCCCTGCACTATTTAATTTTTCGCTGAGATCATTCAGGACTTGGAAGGGACTATTGTCACGATTCGAATACGGGAATTGATCGCGTTTTCTATTTAATACATGGATTAATTGTTCATAGCGATTGTATAGTTTTTCCTGCATTTGTTGTTGTTCTATATGTTGTAAGTCAACCTCACTAAGCCCTTGTTTTAGTTTAGGGAGCCGATTTAAGCAATAGGTAACAAAGACTAAATTTCGCGCATCAATCGCGTCGATAATATGGCCTGCACTAATGTTTTGGGTTTTAATTCTGGGCAAAGTATTATTATAAGTAGCTAATAGCTCTTTGATTGTTCGAGAGGTGTTTAGGTCCGTTGCTCTACGCACTGTATAACCTGAATAACTCGTTGCACTAGGTTGAAATGCAGTAATTTCTCCGGCGTGAATATTAGCACCAATCTCCATTAAATATGCCGCTAATGTGGCATTATTATTTTCACAGGCATAAAAAAATGGTGTTTTATTTCTTGAATCTTTATGTTCTATTAGGTCAGCTCTAAGATTTAAAATGTATTTAATCGCATGAATAGATTTAGCTTTATATAAATCCTCAACGATTATCTCATTGGCAAATTCGGGATATTCTTGATGAATGCAATCAGCCAAGCCGAAGTCATTCTCCAGAATTGCTTTTCTATAGTTATCACTAGTGAATATAGCCTGGTGTTGTTCCGAGTTTGGAGCCAGTCTTTTGTAATAGGGAATAAATAAATCACGGATCTTTGTTTCTGATGCGACATCACGCGGTAATTTATTTTGATTCGGTTTAAAAATGTCTGCACCTGCTTCTATTAAATGCCGCACCATCAACGCATTATTTAATTGGCAGGCATAAAACAAAGCAGTTTTCCCAGATTGATCGCGCTCATTTAGAAGCTCAGGTTTTAGTGCTAATATTGCTCTAAGTGGAGGAAGTGGGCCATCCTTTACGGCATCAATTAAAGATTGAATAGTAATTTCATCTTTCGAATCAGGGAAAAATTCTAATAATACATCTACTAATTGATTTTCTTGTCGTTTTATCGCCGTTAAGAAATATTCAGGAGGAGATAGCAATGGCAAATAATTACCTGCGCGAAGTAGCTCTCTTACGCGTAAGTGATAATTAGTAAATAATTGATTGAGCTCTTGACTGTTACGGGAGCGTGCTGCGTGCTCTCTGGCTGTGGTTTGGGTTGCTCCAGAAGTCGCAAAAACATTCGCTCCTATCGACATTAAATAATCTACTAAATTTGCTCGGCCCTCAGAGCACGCTAAGAGAAGAGGAGTATATCCATTAGCAAGTCGGGCTTCCAATAATTTAGGTGCCACCATTAAAATAATTTTAACGAGTTCTAGTCGATTTTCACGGATGGCTTTGCTTAGATGTTCTTCAGTTGCAAAATGCATCATGTAATTATTATTAGCACGAGCAAAACTGCTAATTAACTGCATATTCGGAGGATTTTGATCAAAGGCTAACTTAAACAGTTTTTCATTATGCACGCCGTGGTTAACTAAAAATTCAGCGCACTGATATTTTTTCTTATTAATAGCTGTTTCTAAAAGGTTTATCTTTTGAGAGTAAGAGAAATGCTTTGCGTTAAATTCCAGTGACTGTAGAGCGACTTCGTCATATCCAGCCTCTCCATTTAACATCTCCCCAAGTAATTTGAGGTGTTCGCGGCGCTCAAGATAAGCTTCTTTATTTTTGAAAAATTGTTCGAAATTGGCATTAAATTTAAGTTCTTTTTGTTCTTCAGTATTGATGGTTCCAGCTTCGGTAATTTCAGCTGTACTCCAGCAAAGACGGCCACCTAAGACCAGGTAATGAGTGTTTTCCAGCTCTTCTGAGAGGCAGGACACTCGTAGTTCATCAAAATGCGGTGCATCAACATGGTCAGTAATAATTTGAAAGGCTGAGGCAATAAGTGCATCATATTCTTCAGTAGAAACACCATATTTTGTTTGTAGCACCTGCTTAAACTCAGATTCTTTGGTACATAATTGCTTAATTAATGCTTTAGCTGTTGCCGGATTTTGTAGTGCAGAAAGAAATTCCTTTGCTAGTTCTGGGTTTTTAAAGCGCAACTGCAGGGCACATAAAAAAAGAAAGGTTTGAAGGGCAAACAATTTGAACGAATTTGTTTTTTCTATATTATCTTTATTTATTGTTTCAAATGAGGCCAGTGTTTGTTGATAAATCACTGAGAAACTTTTTTCTTCATTCTCATCGACTTGATTAAAGAGAAAGCTTTGGTCAAAAATACTTTTAATCGTATCGACTAATTCACTTTCTGTATAAGTACTGTAGTCTTCATACGGACCACTAAGCGCATACAAATTCTCTGTTAAGAAATCAAAAAAATTGCTAGGTTGAGTGAGTACTTCTGGGTACCACGTATTTTTTAACTCGTCATAAAGTGTTAAAAATAATTGGGTTGGGTGCTGAGCTAATGCTTGTCGGCAAGTATTGAGGCCTTTGTCTTTTATGAGTTTGCGAAGATTATTTGCCAAGGCATTTTTGTCTTTAGCATTGGGCACAGAATTTAAGCTAGCGAAAATCTCCTGATCACGAGCAAAACTTTCTGGAAGCATCTTCTGCCGGTCTGCTCCATTAATGATTAAATTTAACACATTAGGTAAGTTTAGATGTCTCACATTATCTGAAGATCGAACAATAAACTCACCTTTAGCAACAAAGCCTTGATTACCTATGCACAAATCGGTACGCATTCCATCGGTGCTGGGATTTTGCCCTTGAAGTTTATCTACATCCTTTTTCTGCTCTTCTAATGACTTTATGATCGCCTTAATTACGTCTTTATCTTTACTGTCTCGTTGTTGACGCATCAGGCGGGTCAAGTCGCTAATAAGACTAGAAAATAAGTCGGCGAAACCTGTCTCATCGTCGGTTGGATTAAAGAATTCTTTTCTTTCTATATCTGATCTACAAGTATTATCACCGAAAAGATAAAGTGAGGTCGCTTTTTCTGAGCCGGCTGTGAAATCAGCAGAAACTGTCCTGGCTCCGGTTAATGGAACAAGCATGGTCAGTTCCCCGACTTTATCAATATGAATAAAGGGGTATCTACTTAATATTGAGTGTAATTGGGTTTTCATGAGAATGCCCTTCTGCTGGAAGTTAACGACAATAGATAATCAGGATATTTGTTATAAGATAAAAGATAATTATGCTTAGTACTTTGCAGTAAGACTGATTTTGTAGAGCTGAAGCTGTTTCTCTGCATAATTAAAACATCTGTATCTTTATGTGCCTGCAGTGTAACTTATGAAGATTAAGAGAGTCTTAAGTTGCACTTTTTTATTAGCGAACGAATTGTGTGAATTTTATTCCATTTGCGCAGTTTGAACAAGGCAAATATGCTAAATTTATAATAAGTTTGGCAAAATAAAGGGCTTAATTATGAATGGGTATAAGCTAACTATATTAATTTCATTTTTTTTCTTAGCGTTTACAGCAAATGCATCCCAACTAGAGGTGCAAGAATTATGTGTCAAAAAAACAGTTTCTCGTTGCATGGAGCAGTGTCAAAAAACAAAAACTATTAATTGTAGTACTGCTTGTCCGGAAACTGCTCATAATCAATGCCGGCAGGCAGGGGAGTAAATGAAAAAAAATATGAGCATCGGTTTTTAATGGTTCATTTTGTGATTATATAGTTCAAATTGTTTGCTTGGTCATGGTTTTTTTATGGTATGATCCGTTTTGCTTTATCCACGATTGAAATTAAGGAGCTAAAATGGGTTATAAACGTTGCCTGGCACTCGCACTATTACTCAGCACCCCCTCATTGTTATTTGCAGCAGATACACTTATTTTTGCCGTGGACGTTATTCGCCATGGGGATAGGACACCAATAGTTTCTATTCCTGGCTTAAATTACGAGTGGACTTCAGGCTTAGGGCAGTTAACCGCAGAAGGGATGCAACAAGAACATAATATGGGTGTGGAGTTTCGTAAGAAATACGTGGAGCAGACACATCTCTTACCAGAACACTATGAAGCTGGGACTATGTATGTTCGTTCAACCGATTATGATCGTACACTCATGAGTGCTCAATCCTTACTGATGGGGTTATATCCTCCAGGAACAGGGCCTAATACTTCAGAGTCCGCTATGCCTGCGTTACCTCATTCGTTTCAACCCATACCCGTTTTTAGCGCACCGTATAAATTTGATGATGTAATTGTACAACCTGTAAGCTCTCAGGTTCGTGAGAAGCTAATGCAGCAGTATGTTTATCCAACCAAAGAGTGGCAACAAAAAAATAATGAATTGAAAGATAGATACTCGCGTTGGAGTTCTTTAACGGGGATGCAAATTAATAAGTTGCAGGATTTGGGATTGCTCGGTGATACCTTATACATTCATCAAATACACCACGCCCCGATGCCTGAGGGATTAAGTTCACAAGATGTTAATGACATTATTAATGCCTGTAACTGGGCTTTTATGGCGCAAGAACGTCCTCAACAGGTTGCTCGTGTTTATAGTAGTAAGATAATGACTAATATTGCTAATTATCTTAGTAAGGGCAGTCAAAATAAATCCAAGCTGAAATATGTTTTATTATCGGCTCATGATACGACTATTGCTAGCTCATTAAGCTTTTTAGGCGCACCGTTAGAGCAGGCACCACCCTATGCATCTAATCTTAATTTTTCGCTTTATGAAAGTGATGCAGGTTCCCATATAGTTAAGGTTACTTATAACGGCAAGCCGATTAACATCCCCGCTTGTGGTGGAACTGTGTGTGAGTTGCAGCAGTTTATGCAATTGGCTAAGGGAGCGTAGTAGTAGTGTAGGTTGGGCCCATGGGCCTGAGGGATCGACTCGTTTTTTTTTTTAATTAAGAGGAGCATATATTGTGCTCCTTTAAAATTAAGCCCCACTCACAATTGAACTTTATTTCTTTCCTAATAATCTGACATCCGAGATAGAAAAAAGACAAGACCCGCCGATGCTTATAAGAGTTTG
>JARLJR010000111.1 GCA_031291095.1 Legionella sp.
GCGCACTGCCCACGCGCTGACCTTCGTAGAATAAATTTTCTAACCATTCAATCTTAGAGTGGGTACCAGAAATGATTTTTTGCAGTGCTTCCTGGTATTTAGGGTTAGCAAGGGTTTCTCTATGGATTCGTTTCGCGTGAAGTAGGACTTGGACTTGAGGCATGAGTTATTTTATTTAGATTAAAATGGACTATATTCTATCATTTTGATCCGGTCCTGTTCAATACTGTCTTGAAATAAATTCAAGACAGTTGCTACATGAGGCAATTGAGCTTATCGCAAACAATTAAACAAAATCTTATGCGAGCTAATCGACATTAACACCCCAAACCCAGCCAAAAAGGTTACCATGGCCGTTCCACCATAACTCACTAAAGGCAAAGGGATCCCCACAACTGGAATAATTCCCATCACCATGCCTATATTTACAAAGCCTGACATAAAAAATGACATGGCAAGGCTTGCGGCAAGGAGCCGTGTATAAGTCGTTTGTGCATTGGAGGCGATATTGAGGCTTCTTAATGAAATTAATACAATTAAGGCAATAATGGCAAATCCGCCTGCAAAACCAAACTCTTCGCCACTTACAGCAAAAATGAAGTCTGTCGCATGCTCCGGTAGGAAGTTAAGATGAGATTGGCTTCCTTGTAACCAGCCTTTTCCAACAAGACCTCCAGAACCAATAGCAATTTTGGATTGAATAATATGATACCCAGAACCCAGAGGGTCTTGCTCTGGATCAAGTAGTGTATATACGCGTTGTTTTTGGTAATCATGCATCACATGCCAAACTGCAGGGATTGTTGCGCTAATTAAGAGGATCAGCATTAAAATTACTTTGAAGCGAATACCGGCGAGGAATATGACGCAGAAACCCGCCGCAGCCACCATAATTGCAGTACCTAAGTCGGGTTGTTTCGCAATAAGCAAAGCGGGAATACCTATAATAATCCCCGCAACTGAAATTGCTTTTAAACTGCTAGGGCGGGTTTGGCGATCAAAATACCAAGCGGCCATCATCGGTACAGCCAATTTCATAATTTCAGAAGGCTGAAACCGGAATAATCCTAACTCCAACCATCGTTGGGCACCTTTACCAATTTTACCCATCAGCATTACTGCAATCAGTAAGCCTAAGCCAATGCTGTAAATCCATGGAGTCCAGATTTTGTATTTATGAGGTGGGATAAAACCTAACACAATCATAATTAAGGTAGCAAACACCAAACGCATGGATTGGCGTAAAATCATGCTTATATTCGCATTCGAAGCACTGTATAGAATTAAAAGGCCTAAGCTAATCAATAGCAGTAAAAGACCTAACAAGGGGAGGTCTAAATGAAGCGATTTTGTAGTAAACCGATAAACGGGTTTATTGTGTCTTCTGTTCATGGGCTGTTTTCATCGGATAAAGTTCGTAATAGGTATCCAGTATCTTGCGTGCAACTACAGATGCCGTAAAATCATTTTCAACCACAACGGCTACGGCAATCTCCGGTTTATCTACTGGAGTGAAGGCGATAAATAGTGAATTATCGCGTAAGGCTTCAGGAATATCTTCATATTTGGCTTTTTCATATTGTCGGCCACTAAAGACTTGTGCTGTGCCTGTTTTACCCGCTACAGGGTAGGGGGGATTTCGTCCAAATCGATAGCCGGTTCCTTCATTACTGGTTAGTACGCTATGCATGGCCTCTTTAACAATATCCCAATTGGCTTCATCTTTAAGATAAATTGGATATTCTTCCACAAGCTTATAAGGTTTTACTTCACCGGTATCACTGTTTACTGTTTTTGTAAGTAAGTGAGGACGGAATCGTTGCCCGTGTTGGCTTAGCGAGGCAGTTGCATTTGCTATTTGCAACGGGGTGGCAAGCATAAAACCTTGGCCAATAGAAGTAATTAATGTATCACCAGGATACCAAGTTACCCCTTTAGTTTGCTTTTTCCAGCGCAGGCTTGGCACAATACCGGCGGCCTCTTCATAAAGATCGATATGGCTTAAATGGCCCAAGCCAAATTTAACTAGCATGTCTTCAATATTAGAGATTCCCATTTTATTACCCAGCTGATAATAAAACGTATCGCAGGAAACCGTGATGGAGCGCTTAAAATTAATCATTCCATGGCCACCCTTTTTCCAATCTCTATAAACATGACTGGAGTTCGGAAGTTTATATTTGCCTGGATCATAAATTGTGCTGGAGGTGGTAATGAATCCTTTATCCAGGCCGGCTAATCCCACAAAGGGTTTAATGGTTGATGCTGGGGGATAAACACCTCGTACGGCTCGATTAAATAAGGGTCTTTGTAGTGTATTTGATAATATTTTGTAGTCTTTAGAGCTAACTCCACCGACAAAAATATTGGGGTCAAAGCTTGGTGAACTCACCATGGCTAAGACTTCGCCATTTTTAGAGTTAATGACTACGGCTGCTCCGCGTTTGCCTTGAAACGCTTCATAAGCTGCTTTTTGCAGGCGGATGTCGATGCTTAGATAAAGCTTGGCACCGGAGTGAGGATTCATCTTGTCAATTACTCGCAAGGTTCGCCCACTCACATCTGTTTCTACCATCTGGTATCCTACCGTTCCATGTAAAATATCCTCGTAGTATTTCTCAACCCCAGCTTTTCCAATAAAGTTGGTCGCCCGATAATTGGTTGGATCAACAGTTTTTAACTCTGGGATATTAATACGCCCTACATAACCTAAAACATGAGCGGTTATTTCCCCATGTGGATAATGGCGCATTAAGCGTGCTTTAATGCTGACACCAGAAAAGTGATATTGATTAATTGCAAATAGGGCAACCTCTTCCTGAGTTAATTTTAATTTGATAGGAATTGGCATAAATGAGCGATTTTGTTTGCGTGCTCGATTGAAGCTGATTTCATCATCCTCACTAATAGAGGGAAGTAATTCGCGCAATTGCTTTACTGTTCGTTTGATGTCTTTAACGTGTTCAGGAATTATTTCAAGAACATAAACAGGGACATTCTCTGCCAACAAGACGCCATTTCTATCAAGGATTACTCCGCGAGGAGGGGCTATGGGCGTAATGCTCATTTGATTTTTTAAGGATAGGGTTTGGTATTTTCTAAATTCGGAGATTTGCAGGTAGGCAAGTCTTAATACCAGAATTAAAGATAAAATAATAATAAATGCGACCAGCAAATTAAGTCTAAAACGTTGATTCTGTGAATCTGATTGATAATTATTAAATGATTGATTCAGACGCATCGCATACAGTCAGCTAAGGGGGTTCAAAAGGATGCATAGTATATTAAAATACAGGTTTTTGCCATTGGGGCCTTTACATTTCTACTATCTTGACCAAAATGGATTTTATTTTCAGACGACTTGGACGTGGATGATTAATATTGAGCCACACGCAGGAGATCCTTCGTCGTACCTCCTCAGGATGACGGGGTTAGGAGATCCTTCGCTGGGGCTCCTCAGGATTACGTGGTTAGGAGAGCCTTCGTCGTACCTCCTCCGTATGGCATGGTTAGGATGCCATTCGTGCGAAGAGCTCTTGAAGGTGGCAACTAGTACGTCATCCCGAACGAAGAGAGGGATCTCCTGGAGGGTGGTACCTTAGTATGCTGAGTCTCTGTTGCTTGGAGCTATTTATGATAAGGATGATTATTCATAATCGACCAAGCTCTATATAAGGTCTCTAACAAAATGATCCGAACTAAAGGGTGGGGCAAGGTGAGTTTTGATAACGACCAGCGTTCATTGCATAACTTGAGCACTTCTTGGGATAGTCCCTCAGGGCCGCCAATTAGAAAACACAAATGACTGGATGTTTGCTGTAATTGAGTAATTTTTTGTGCTAATTCTTCGCTGCTAAACGTTTTGCCTTCAATTTCCAACGCAATAATCCGAGCCCCAGTAGGCAGTGCCTCTTTAATCAACACGGATTCTTTTTCCATGATGCGTGTCAGATCAGAGGACTTACTACGGCGAATAAGCGGAATTTCAATTATTTTTAACTGAATACCGTCATTAAATCGTTTGGCATAATCGTTACTCCCTTGAGTAACCCAATCAGGCATTTTGTTGCCTAAAGTAATAACGGTAATTTTTAGCATGGTAATTAATTGTTGGGTAGTTCTTCCCAAAGTCCTTCGAGATTATAGAATTGTCTGCTTTCAGGTTGCATGACGTGGACAATAAAGTCGCCAAAATCAATGAGAACCCAGTCACCGGTCTCAAGTCCTGTGCAATGTAATGCAGGTAAACCAGCTAATTTCATATCTTCCATAACTTTTTGACCAATTGCTTTCACGTGACGTGAAGCACGGCCTGAAGCAACAAGCATGTAATCTGTGATGGTTGTTTGTTTACGTACATCAATTACTTTTATATCGGAAGCCTGAATATCTTCAAGCGCATGTAAGAGTTTCGCTAGCATTGGATGTTGATCGGACATAATCAAAGGTATCTTCTATCAAAAAACCCCGGATGATAGCAGCATTTTTTTGATATAAAAAGGGTTATGTTGAAGAATAACTGTCCTTAGGACGTCATTGCGAACGAAGTGGAGCAATGACGGAATATTTTAGTAGTAGGTAATGCCTTAATCAGAAAGATTCACACGAGTTAATAAAAATTTAATAACCGCGAATAAAACCAGACAGCCAAGTGCCGCAATAAAAAGGATTCCCAATTGTTGGGTAAAGGCAGCCGCATACAGCGATTTAAGTACCGCTATATTAGTCTCACCCGTAGGAATTGAAGTTAAAGAGGCCAGTTTTCCAGAAAGAAAACCGCCAATTCCTAAAGAAACAAAGAAAATACCCATCATTGTGCTTACTTTATTTTTATCAGCGAGTAAGGTAATTGCAGATAAGCCTACAGGCGAGAGCAATAATTCAGCCAGTGAAAACATTAAATAAGCTGGGATAATCAATAAGGGAAACAATAATGCTGTACGTTCGGTAAAATTAGTTACTAAAGTAATTACCGCATAGGCTGCCGTAGTAATAAAAATAGCGAATAAGAACTTTCTGCCAATGCTTAATCCACGTTCTATTAAGTTAAGCTGTTGATTTCTTTTCGCTAAAAAATAACCGATTACGAGCATCCCAATACTTTGAATGGTCACATAATAGGGCGCAGGGAATTGAATACCACAAAAGGTCGGCTCTACCACTCGAGAGATAAATAGCGTCAAAGACATAAACATTTGGAAATAGAAGGCCCAAAACACGACCGAAATAATGCACAATAAACCAATAACAAGGGTTTGTCGTGATTGATTGGCATTTTCGCCACTCACTGCATAACTAATATAACCTGCGGAGAATAAGACCACTAATCCAAAGACAACATTCGCTAACTTGGGAGAATTTAAAATGTAAAACGATAAGCCCCAAAGAAACACTAATAATAAAAAGGCGATAACAATTTTTTTAAATTGAAATACAAAAGGATTATAGTCTTTGATTTGATATTTCTTGATACCAAAAGAAAACACTAAAAAGGCAATGACCATGCCTATTGCCGCACTTGTAAATGATGCAGCCCAGCCAAAATGTTCATTAAGTATGCTTGGCAGCGTAGTACCCAAGATGATACCGGAAGTAATCCCCATATAAAAAATGGTAAAACCACTTTCACGTCGTGCAGATCCTTGTAAATATTCATTACCTAGCAATGAAGAGATATTTGGTTTTAATAAACCCGTACCTACGGCGATGCCTGCCAGTGAGGCAGTGAGTATGTTGACACTATCTACAGAAGAAAGAAGGCAGTAGCTTATAAAGAGTACGACTGCGCCTAAGAGTACGGATCTTTTTTGACCAATTAATTTATCAGCAATCCATCCACCAACCACTGGTGAAAGGTAGGTTAAGGCGGTAAACGAACCAACCAGCGCATAAATTTGTTTGTCGGGCCATTTAAAATGTAAGGCTAAATAGAGAGCTAAAAGTGATTGTACGACATAAAAACCATAGCGTTCCCACATCTCGGTTGCAAAGTAAGTCCCCAGTGATTTAGGGTGTTTTTCAGAATGAATTTGCACTTTTTATATTCACAATTAATCAAGATTGCACTGAGTATATCATAGCATATTTTTAGTGCCTATATTGGCTACAAAGCCTACCTATATCAAGCTCTATGCGCTGAAAGCTCTCTAGTGTATGATTCATTTAATTTTTTAGCTAATGGAGCAAGCTTTATGGATGCGAACACGTCTAAGCGGGTAATACGGGCAAATCACGGTACAGAAAAGCAGGCCAAAAATTGGTTAACTGAAGCAGCACTGCGTATGCTTCATAATAATCTGGACCCCGAGGTTGCTGAAAATCCTGACTCATTAATTGTTTATGGTGGTTTGGGAAAAGCGGCACGTAATTGGGATTGCTTTGAAAAAATTGAAGAAGTACTAAAATCATTGGACGCTAATCAGACTCTGTTGGTCCAATCGGGTAAGCCTGTCGGAGTCTTTACTACTCATGAAGATGCGCCCCGCGTGTTAATTGCGAATTCAAACCTTGTTCCTCGTTGGGCAACTTGGGACCATTTCAATGAGCTCGATAAAAAAGGCTTAATGATGTATGGCCAAATGACTGCCGGAAGTTGGATTTATATTGGCTCACAAGGTATTGTTCAAGGCACTTATGAAACCTTTGTGTCTGCTGCCAGCAAACACTATAAGGGTGATCTTTCTGGTCGCTGGATTCTTACGGCAGGTTTAGGCGGTATGGGTGGGGCGCAACCTTTGGCCGGTACCATGGCTGGCGCCAGCGTATTAGCGGTAGAGTGTGATTTATCACGCATTGAAAAGCGTTTGAAAACACGTTATTTGGACCGATACACCACTAATTTAGATGAGGCTTTAGCATGGATTAATGAATCTTGCGCTCAGAAGAAGCCCTTGTCTGTGGCTGTGTTAGGCAATGCTGCTGAGGTTTTCTCTGAGTTAGTTGCACGCGGTGCAACTCCTTCATTAGTAACCGATCAAACCAGCGCCCATGATCCACTTAATGGATACCTGCCTGCAGGCTGGACTTTAGAATACGCAGAAAAAATGCGGCAAACGGCTTCTGAGGAGGTAGTTCAGGCAGCTAAAAAATCAATGGCAATTCAAGTTCAGGCAATGCTTGAGTTTCATAAACGAGGAATCCCGGTTTTTGATTACGGCAATAATATTCGCCAAATGGCCCTTGAAGCTGGTGAGCAACATGCATTTGATTTTGAAGGCTTTGTACCTGCATACATTCGTCCGCTGTTTTGTGAGGGCATAGGACCATTTCGCTGGGTTGCTTTATCTGGAGATCCTGAAGATATTTATGCAACGGATGAAATGGTTAAAAAGCTAATTCCTGATAATAAACACTTACACCGCTGGTTGGATATGGCTAAAGAAAAAATTGCCTTCCAAGGATTGCCCGCGCGTATTTGTTGGGTGGGATTAAAAGATAGAGCACGATTGGCTTTAGCCTTTAATGATATGGTGAAGAGTGGGGCGGTTAAGGCGCCGATTGTTATAGGCCGCGATCATTTAGATTCGGGTTCGGTTGCGAGTCCTAATCGTGAAACTGAAGGCATGATGGATGGAAGTGATGCGGTATCTGATTGGCCTTTACTTAATGCTTTATTAAATTGTGCAGGTGGGGCCACTTGGGTAAGTATTCATCATGGTGGTGGCGTAGGTATGGGGTTCTCACAGCATGCCGGGGTTGTTATTGTTGCTGATGGAACGGAAAAGGCGGCTCAACGTTTAGCGCGCGTGCTGCATAATGACCCAGCTACTGGAGTGATGCGTCATGCTGATGCAGGCTATGAGCTTGCGAAAGAATGTGCAAAAGAAAATGGGCTGTGGTTACCCATGGTGGAATAGGACGGAAAAACGTCATCCCGAACGTAGTATTTGTAGGTTGGGCCCATTGCCCAATGGCACTACCTACAATATGGCAGTGAGGGCGGGTACAGGTCAAAACCCAGCATGTTATCAAGTTGTAAAAAGGAGTTAGTTTTATGTCTGAGCATTTTATTCTCGAACCGGGACAATTAACGTTACACTCAATCAAACAAGTATTGAGTAATCAATTACCCTGTTCTCTGGCAAACCATGCCTACGCGGCAATTAATACCTCTCATCAAACGGTGAAAAAAGTAATTCAGGATAAAAAGACCGTTTATGGTATTAATACCGGTTTTGGTTCTTTAGCAAACCAAACAATTCCCACAGAAAATTTAAAACAATTACAGCGTAATATTGTGCTTTCCCATGCCTGTGGTACTGGAGCATTACTGGAAGATGATATCGTTGCTATGATTATGCTACTTAAAATTAATAACTTAGCCCAAGGTTATTCAGGCGTACGCCTGGAGTTAATCGAGGCTTTACTTGCTTTGTTTAATCATCAAGTGTATCCCTGCATTCCTGCTAAAGGTTCGGTCGGCGCATCAGGTGATTTGGCACCTTTAGCACATATGTCCTTACCTTTGCTGGGAGTAGGTGAAGTACGGCATCAAGGCAAAATGATTAGTGCCTTAGAGGGGCTTAAAATTGCGGGGCTTAAGCCACTTGAGTTGGAAGCTAAAGAGGGTTTGGCTTTACTTAATGGTCTGCAGGTTTCTACTGCTATTGCAATAAAAGCACTCTTTGTCACTGAGAGTTTATTTGAGGTGGCTGTTATTACGGGAGCCTTATCGGTTGATGCGGCACAAGGCAGTGATGTCCCTTTTGATGATCGCATTCATCAGGTACGTGGACATCAGACTCAACGTGAGGTTGCTGCATTATATCGAGAATTATTAGCAGGAAGCCAAATTCGCGAATCGCATCGAGATTGTTCTCGAGTCCAAGATCCTTATTCATTACGTTGCCAACCGCAAATTATGGGTGCAGCCTTACATCAAATTAGTTTTGTTCGAGATACATTACAAGTTGAAGCAAATGCCATTTCAGATAATCCTTTGGTGTTTAGTGAGCAGGGCGATATACTTTCAGGCGGTAATTTCCACGGGGAAATTGTTGCCATGGCTGCGGATAATCTGGCTTTAGCTATTGCTGAAATTGGGGCAAATGCTGAGCGTCGAATTGCCTTATTAATTGATAAGAATTTCAGTGGCTTACCTGCCTTCTTAATTAAAGAAAGTGGTTTAAACTCAGGTTTTATGATCGCCCATGTTACAGCCGCTTCATGCGCTAGTGATAACAAGGCCTTAGCGCATCCCCATTCAGTAGATAGCTTACCCACGTCAGCCAATCAGGAAGATCATGTATCCATGGCAACGAGCGCTGCGCGACGTTTACATGAAATGAATGATAATACAGCGACTATTTTAGCAATCGAAATGTTAGCTGCGTGTCAGGGGCTTGAGTTTCATAAACCGTTAAAAACTTCACCCTTGTTGGAGGATGTGTATAATACGGTGCGAGCAGAGGTTGCTTCTTATGACCAGGATCGTTATTTTGCGCCGGATATTGTTGCGATAAAAGAAATGATTTTGCGCGAGGAGTTTTCTCGGGCTGAAATGTAAACAACGTTAAGCGAAACAACGAGGTTTGAGTGAGTATAGAAATTTATACAGATGGGGCGTGTAAAGGGAATCCTGGACCTGGCGGTTGGGGTGTTTTGCTTCGCTATAAAGGGACGGAAAAAACCTTACATGGCGGAGAAGCGCATACGACCAATAATCGTATGGAGCTCATGGCTGCGATTAAAGGCTTGGAAGCGCTTACTCGTCCTTGTGAAGTTGATTTGTATACTGACTCTCAATATTTAAGACAAGGTATGATGAGTTGGTTGCATGGCTGGAAAAAAAACGGCTGGCGCAACTCGAAAAAAGAGCCAGTAAAGAATGCAGATCTTTGGACTCTTTTAGACGAATTGGCATCACGCCATCAAATAAAGTGGCATTGGGTTAAAGGACACTCAGGGCATGCGGAAAATGAATTGGTTGATGCATTAGCCAACCAAGGTATTGAAGAACTAAGTGAGTAATTGATGCGACAAGTAGTATTAGATACAGAAACCACCGGAATTGGACATGAGCAGGGCCATCGTGTCATTGAAATTGGCTGTGTGGAATTATTTGATCGAAAATTAACTGGAAAACATTTCCATGTTTACCTTAATCCTGAACGTTTGGTTGATGAAGGGGCATTTCGGGTGCATGGAATCAGTGATGATTTTTTAAAGGATAAACCCTTATTTTCGGATGTTGTTTCTGACTTTTTACAATTTATCGGTGGTTCGGAATTAATAATTCACAACGCAGCGTTCGACGTGGGATTCCTGAATTCTGAATTAAGACATGTGCAATGGAAGAAGAAACTAGAAGAATATTGTGATGTATTCGATACCTTGATTTTCGCACGAGATAAATTTCCGGGGCAACGTAATAGCTTGGATGCCTTATGTAAGCGTTTTGGTATCGATCATTTTAATCGTGAATTCCACGGCGCATTACTTGATGCGGAGATTCTGGCCTTTGTATACCTTGCATTAACCGGCGGGCAAAGTAGTTTGTTTGGTGAGGTTGAAGAGACTGCCAATAAGAACGAAGTCCAGGTGCAAGAAATAGCCTCACTTCGTTTAGCAAATCCCATTGTGGTACAGGCTTTAGCTGATGAGATAGAATCGCATCAGAATTTTATTGAGTTTTTAAGTAAGAAGTCAGGGATTAATCTTTGGGAGTAAATTGTAGGTTGGGCCCATGGCCTGAGGGATCGACTCGTTTTTTTTTTAATTAAGAGGAGCATATATTGTGCTCCTTTAAAATTAAGCCCCACTCACAATTGAACTTTATTTCTTTCCTAATAATCTGACATCCGAGATAGAAAAAAGACAAGACCCGCC
>JARLJR010000112.1 GCA_031291095.1 Legionella sp.
GCGTGATGAAGTTGAGCGTGGTCAAGTATTAGCTAAGCCAGGCACAATTAAGCCGCACACTAAATTTGAGGCAGAAGTGTACGTGTTATCAAAAGAAGAAGGCGGACGTCATACTCCATTCTTCAATGGTTACAGACCACAGTTCTATTTCAGAACAACAGACGTAACAGGTACTTGTGACTTGCCTTCTGGTGTAGAAATGGTAATGCCTGGTGATAACGTACAATTAGTAATTAACCTACATGCTCCTATTGCGATGGATGAAGGTTTACGTTTCGCAATTCGTGAAGGCGGCCGTACAGTGGGTGCTGGTGTTGTTGCGAAAATTATCGAGTAAGGTGAAATGTTGGCATGCGTTAACGTTAACGCATGCCAAGTAAAATTAGGCCAGTAGCTCAATTGGCAGAGTGGCGGTCTCCAAAACCGCAGGTTGGGGGTTCGATTCCCTCCTGGCCTGCCAACTACAAGTGAATATGAAAAGTTCAAACGAAAACCCAAATAAGACAAAAGATATTTTATCTTGGCTAGCTGTGGCTTTACTAACTGCTGGCGCGTTCTTTTGCACCTACTATTACACTTTTTCGGGGCCAGTTCAGTCTATAATATGGCTGGGATGGTTCTTACTGTCTATGTTTTTTGCTTACCTAACAACCACAGGCAAACAGGTTTATCAATTTGCTCAAGAATCAAAAATTGAATTGTTAAAAGTTGTTTGGCCTGCACGTCACGAGACGATACAGACAACGACAATTGTTATTGTTATGGTTACATTAACTGGATTTATTCTCTGGGGAATAGATTCACTAATGATGTGGGCAATTGCTAAAATAACACATTTAGGGTGAATTCGGTGGAAGAGCAGAAGTCAAAGCAATGGTATGTTGTACATGCCTACTCAGGTTATGAGAATTTTGTTATGCGCGAAATTTTGTCTCGTGCAGTACACCACAACTTACAGGATAAAATTGGTGAAGTTGTTGTTCCTTCTGAAGAGGTTGTCGAAATGCGCTCTGGACAAAAGCGCAAAAGTACACGTAAGTTCTTCCCTGGCTATGTTTTAGTTAACATGGTTATGGATGATCAAACATGGCATATGATTCGTGCAATTCCTCGTGTATTAGGCTTTATTGGCGGAACCAGCCAAACGCCTACACCAATTACTGATAAAGAAGCACGTGCAATTATGCAACGTGTTGAAGACGGGGTTACTAAACCTAAACCTAAAATTCTCTTTGAGCCTGGTGAAGTTATTCGGGTCAAAGAAGGACCATTTGTTGACTTCAATGGTGTTGTTGAAGAAGTTAACTATGAGAAAAACAGACTAAGAGTAGCAGTTCTTATTTTTGGACGTTCTACGCCTGTTGAGCTTGAATTTAGTCAAGTTGAAAAGACATAGTTTGTTAAGTGCCTAGACCAGCATTCCGTACTGTAGATCTTAAATCTACGGTATGGTGCTGGTCAGGCTTTTTTTGTAAAACTGGGGAGCTAGAAATTTAGTCCGGTAAAGTTTATTTGGCACTGAAACTAGTGTTTGACCCGTAAGGAGTAAAGATGGCAAAAAAAGTAGAAGCATATATTAAGTTGCAAATTCCAGCCGGTAAGGCGAACCCAAGTCCACCAGTAGGACCTGCACTAGGTCAACGTGGTGTGAACATTATGGAATTCTGTAAAGCATTTAACGCTGCAACACAACAATTGGAACAAGGCCTACCTATTCCTGTTGTTATTACTGTTTATAGTGATCGCAGCTTCACCTTTATCACTAAGACTCCTCCAGCTTCAGTTCTATTGAAGAAAGCTGCAGGTATTGCAAGTGGAAGTGGTACACCTAACACTAAGAAAGTGGCTAAACTTCACGTCAGTAAACTTGAAGAAATCGCGAAGCTTAAGGCACCTGATTTAACTGCAGCAGATTTAGCAGCCGCAGTTAGAAGTATTGCAGGTACGGCGCGTAGCATGGGTATTGAAGTTGAAGGTTTAGAATAAGGGGTCACCATGGCAAAAGTAACTAAGAAACAAAAAAATATTGCAACAGTAGTTAAGCCAAATCATTTTTATACTGTTAGTGAAGCTGTTGCTATATTAAATCAATTTGCTTCAGCAAAATTTCGTGAAAGCTTAGATATCAGTGTTAACTTAGGGGTTGATCCTCGTAAATCAGACCAAGTTGTTCGCTCATCTACTAATCTGCCAAAAGGCACAGGTAAAGTAGTTCGTGTTGCTGTATTCGCTCAAGGCGATAACGCAACTAAAGCAAAAGACGCTGGTGCTGATATCGTTGGTTTTGAAGATTTAGCTGACCAAATTAAAGCGGGTAAAATGGACTTCGACGTTGTTATTGCAACTCCAGATGCAATGAGAATCGTTGGTCAATTAGGTCAAGTCCTTGGTCCAAGAGGTTTGATGCCTAACCCTAAAGTTGGTACTGTAACTACAAACGTAGAAGCAGCAGTTAAAGATGCTAAGTCAGGTCAGGTACGTTATAGAACTGACAAAAATGGTATTATCCATTGTTCAGTTGGTAAAGCTGATTTCGCAGCTGAAGATGTGTTGGAAAACATTGTTGCATTAATTAGCGACTTGAAAAAAGCAAAACCATCTTCATCTAAAGGTCAATACCTGAAGAAAATCTCTTTATCTACAACAATGGGTCCTGGACTAAGTATTGATATTTCATCTTTACCTGTGTAAAATACCCACCCATTTTTAAGAATTCACGGCATAGATTTGGTTCCATGCCGTCGAAGACCGCAGGCGCCTCGGCTTAATTTCCTGCGCAGACGGTGAACCGGCTCCATTTAAAAGAGGCGGCCACCATAACTGGCAAATCCTTGGATTTGTTAACATTAGGAGGTCAGTAACGTGACATTAAATTTAGCTGCAAAGAAAGCAGTAGTTGAAGAGGTGGCTGAAGTCGCTTCTAAGGCTATTTCGGCAGTTGTTGCTGATTATCGTGGTTTAACTGTTAATCAAATGACGCAATTACGCACTGAAGCGCGTAAAGCTGGTGTCTATCTTCGAGTTGTAAGAAATACTTTAACTCGCAGAGCATTTAAAGACACTGAGTTTGAATGCTTGAGCGACATGCTTGTTGGCCCGTTGTTCGTTGCTTTATCTCTGGAAGCGCCCAGCGATGCTGCTCGTCTGCTTAAAGAGTTTGCTAAGACATTCGATAAACTTGAAGTCAAAGCATTATCAGTAGGCGGAAAAGTATACGCAGCAAGTCAAATTGATGCGGTTGCAAGCTTACCTACTAAAGACGAAGCAATTGCTAAGTTGATGTATGTAATGAAAGCGCCAGTTGAGAAATTTGTTAGAACTCTTGCTGAGCCTCACGCTAAGTTGGTGAGAACTATAGCAGCAGTAAAAGACAAAAAAGCAGGTTAATCCTTTAATCATTAATTAATTTTTTTAAATCAGGAGCTAGTAATGGCTGTGTCTAAAGACGAAATTTTAAATACCATAGCAAACATGTCTGTTATGGAAGTTGTTGAACTAATCGAAGCAATGGAAGAGAAATTCAATGTTTCTGCTGCCGCTGCTGCTGTTGCAGTTGCTGCTCCAGCTGCTGCTGCCGCTGCTGCTGAAGAGCAAACTGAATTCAACGTAATTATGACTAGCTTTGGCGCAAACAAAGTTAACGTAATTAAAGCGGTTCGTGAAATTACTGGTTTAGGCTTGAAAGAAGCTAAAGACTTAGTAGAAGGTGCTCCTTCAACAATTAAAGAAGCTGTATCTAAAGATGAAGCTGCTAACCTCAAGAAGACTCTTGAAGAAGCTGGTGCTACAGTAGAAGTTAAATAATATAGTTATATCTATGAGATTGAACCCAGCCATGTTTTCATGGCTGGGTTTACGTGTTTGAAAGTCATCAATAATTTACAGAGGAACCACCATGGCCGTTGCAGAAGCTAAACCTCAATATTCGCATGCTGAGAAAAAACGATTTCGCAAGAGCTTTGGTACCCAAGCCGATAAAATGGCGATACCAAATCTGCTTGAAATTCAACTTAAATCCTATAGAGATTTTCTTCAAGCCGATAGCAAATTAAGTCAACACTTTAATACAGGACTGCATGCTGCATTTTCTTCTGTATTTCCTATCGAAAGTTTTTCTGGTAATGCACGACTTGAATATGTAGGTTATAAGCTGGGCGAGCCAGCATTCGATGTTCGCGAGTGCAAATTACGTGGTTTAACCTATTCTGCACCATTAAGGGTTAAGATAAGACTTGTTGTTCTTGATAAAGACGCAAGCGAAGAGCCTAAGCCTATTAAAGATATTAGAGAACAAGATGTATTCATGGGTGAAATACCCCTAATGACTGACGTAGGTACTTTCGTAGTGAATGGTACTGAGCGTGTCGTGGTTTCACAATTGCATCGTTCACCTGGTGTTATATTTGAGCATGATAAAGGCAAAACTCATTCATCAGGCAAATTGCTTTATTCTGCTCGCATTATTCCTTACCGTGGATCCTGGCTTGATTTTGAGTTTGATCCTAAAGATTGCGTCTATGTCCGAATTGATAGAAGACGTAAACTACCTGTGAGTATCTTATTAAGAGCATTAGGATACGAAACTGAAGACATTCTTAGCGAATTCTTTGAAATAACAAGCTGCAATCTCAAAAATGGTGAGTATCATATTGCATTGATACCACAACGTTTGAGAGGTGAGATTGCTTCATTTGATATTCTTGTGCCTGATACTGGCGAGTTAATTGTTGAACAGGGCAGAAGAATTACAGCACGTCATATTAAGCAAATGGAAAAAGGCCAGATGCAAGATCTCGTTGTACCTAGAGATTACTTGGTAGGCAAAACATTAGCTAAAAACATAATCGACACACTAACAGGTGAAGTCGTTGCTCAAGCGAATGATGAAGTTACAGATGAGTTGTTGGATAAAATGGCATCTCATGGTATTCATCAATTTGATATGATTTATACCAATGATTTAGATCATGGTTCTTATATTTCTGATACGGTTAAAATTGACCCAACTTCAAGTCAATTAGAAGCATTGGTAGAAATCTACCGTATGATGCGTCCTGGTGAGCCACCAACTAAAGAAGCAGCTGAAGCTTTATTCAAAAACTTATTCTTTGTTGATGAGCGCTATGATCTATCTGCTGTTGGTCGTATGAAGTTTAACCGTCGAGTGGGTAGAAAAAATGATGATGGTCCAGGTACATTGACCAAAGAAGACATCATGGCTGTAATTAAGACTCTTATTGACATTCGAAATGGTATTGGCATGGTCGACGATATTGACCATCTCGGTAACCGTCGTGTTCGAAGTGTTGGTGAAATGACTGAAAACCAATTCCGAGTTGGTTTAGTTCGTGTAGAGCGCGCAGTTAAAGAGCGTTTGAGTTTAGTTGAATCTGAAAACTTAATGCCACAAGATTTAATTAACGCGAAGCCAGTATCCGCAGCAATCAAAGAATTCTTTGGTTCAAGCCAGTTGTCCCAGTTCATGGATCAGGTTAACCCATTATCAGGGGTTACGCATAAGCGCCGTGTATCAGCATTAGGCCCAGGTGGTTTAACGCGCGAACGAGCAGGTTTTGAGGTTCGTGACGTACATACCACCCACTATGGTCGCGTGTGCCCAATTGAAACACCTGAAGGTCCAAACATTGGATTGATTAACTCCCTATCTGTTTATGCACGAACTAACGATTATGGTTTCATTGAAACACCTTGCCGTAAAGTAATTGATGGCCGTGTAACCGATGATATTGAATATTTATCTGCTATTGAAGAAGTTGATCAATACATCGCACAATCAAGTGTTGCGCTAGATGAGAATGGCAATATTCTTGCAGACTTGGTTCCTTGCCGACATCAGAATGAGTTTTCATTAACGACACCTGATAAAATCAACTACATGGACATTTCTCCAAAACAGATTGTTTCTGTAGCTGCTTCGTTAATTCCATTCTTAGAGCATGATGATGCGAACCGCGCGTTAATGGGATCTAACATGCAACGTCAGGCAGTACCAACATTGCGCTCTGAGAAGCCTTTAGTTGGAACTGGAATGGAGCGTATTGTTGCTTCAGACTCTGGAGTTTCTGTTGTTGCAAAACGTGGCGGGGTAATTGATTTAGTTGATGCATCACGTATCGTAGTTCGTGTTAATGATGATGAAACTACTGCAGGTGAGACCGGGGTAGATATTTATAACTTAACTAAATACTTCCGCTCAAACCAAGATACATGTATTAACCAAAGACCAATCGTAAACACAGGCGATCTTATTCAACGTGGCGATATCCTGGCTGATGGTCCTTGTACTGATATGGGTGAGTTAGCTTTAGGCCAAAACTTACTTGTAGCGTTTATGCCTTGGAACGGATATAACTTCGAGGATTCGATTCTTATCTCTGAGCGCATTGTTCAAGAAGACCGCTTTACTACAATTCATATTGAAGAGCTGACTTGTATCGCTCGCGATACTAAGTTAGGCACAGAAGAAATTACCGCGGACATTCCAAACGTTGGTGAGTCTGCATTATCGAATCTAGACGAAGCGGGCGTTGTATACATTGGTGCTGAAGTTAAAGCCGGCGATATTCTCGTTGGTAAGGTAACTCCCAAGGGTGAAACACAACTTACACCTGAAGAAAAACTATTACGTGCGATTTTCGGTGAAAAAGCTTCTGATGTTAAAGATTCATCTTTACGGGTTCCTTCTGGTATGAACGGAACTGTAATTGATGTACAAGTATTTACTCGTGACGGGCTAGATAAAGATGCTCGTGCGAAGAGCATTGAAGAAGAGCATTTAGCTCGCGTTCGTAAGGACTTAGTTGACGAGCGCAGAATTCGCGAAGAAGATATTTATCATCGTGTATCTAATTTAATTCTTGATAAAGTAGCAACAGGTGGTCCAGCTAACTTAAAACCAGGTTCAACTGTTACTCAAGAATACTTGGATAAAGTTGAGCGACAAAAATGGTTTGATATTCGTTTAGACAACGATGCGATAAGCCAACAGTTAGAACAACTTTCAAAACAACTTGAAATGTTGTCTAAAGAGATGGAAAAACGTTTTAACGACAGCCGTAAGAAAATCATTCAAGGTGATGACTTAGCACCTGGCGTATTAAAGATCGTTAAAGTATATCTAGCTGTTAAGCGTAGAATTCAACCTGGTGATAAGATGGCAGGTCGACATGGTAACAAAGGGGTTATCTCCATTGTTGTACCCGTTGAAGACATGCCTCATATGGAAGATGGAACTGCTGTTGATATCGTACTGAACCCACTAGGCGTACCTTCGCGTATGAATATTGGTCAGGTACTAGAAACACACCTTGGTTTAGCAGCTAAAGGCTTAGGTCATAAGATTGCACAGCTGTTAGATACAAAGCAATCAGCTGCTGAAATTAAGTCGTTCCTAACCAAAATATATAACCATGATGGTGTGCAACGAGTTAATCTTGACTGTTTGAATGAAGAAGAGTTATTCCGTTTAGCGGATAATCTACGAGCTGGGGTGCCAATGGCAACACCAGTATTCGATGGTGCTTCTGAAGAAGAAATCAAGAGTATGTTATTACTAGCAGGTTTATCTCCTGATGGTAAGACAACATTGACTGATGGTAGAACTGGAAATAAATTCGACAATCCGGTTACAGTTGGTTATATGTATATGTTAAAACTTAACCACTTAGTTGATGATAAGATGCATGCTCGTTCAACTGGTTCTTATAGCTTGGTAACGCAACAACCACTAGGCGGTAAAGCACAGTTTGGAGGACAGCGTTTCGGAGAGATGGAAGTATGGGCACTTGAAGCATATGGTGCAGCATATACATTACAAGAAATGTTGACTGTAAAATCAGATGACGTTGGTGGTAGAACGAAGATCTATAAGAATATTGTCGATGGTGATCATCGTATGGACCCAGGAATGCCAGAATCATTTAACGTATTATTAAAAGAAATTCGTGCATTGGGAATTGATATTGAATTAGATCACGATTAACTGTATCAGCGATACATACTGATTAACCAATTTTTGGAGACATAGACTTGAGTACTCTAAACGACGATCCGATGAATGAACCGATGAGAAAAGCTCCAGTGATGAGCGACTTGCTTGGGATTCTCAAGCAACAAGGGCAAAGTGAAGAGTTCGACGCAATTAAAATTGCGTTGGCCTCTCCTGAATTAATTCGCTCTTGGTCTTATGGTGAGGTAAAAAAACCAGAAACAATTAATTACCGTACCTTTAAGCCTGAGCGTGATGGTTTATTCTGTGCTAAAACGTTTGGCCCAGTAAAAGATTATGAATGTTTATGTGGCAAGTATAAGCGCTTAAAACACCGTGGTGTTATTTGTGAAAAGTGCGGTGTTGAACTAGCTTTAGCTAAAGTACGACGTGAGCGTATGGGGCATATCGAGCTGGCTAGTCCAGTTGCCCATATTTGGTTCTTAAAATCATTACCATCCAGAATTGGTTTATTACTGGATATGACTTTAAGAGACATCGAACGTGTTCTTTACTTCGAAGCATTTGTCGTTGTTGAGCCTGGCATGACTGAACTTGAGCGTGGCCAATTGCTGAACGATGAAGCTTATCTTGATGCTATGGAACAATATGGTGACGAATTTGATGCACGTATGGGCGCAGAAGCAATTCGTGATTTATTGCGTCAAGTTGGTCTTGAAGATGAAATCAAAAATCTACGAGAAGAGCTGCCTACAACTAGCTCCGAAACTAAGATTAAGAAGATTACTAAGCGTTTAAAATTATTAGAAGCTTTCTATGAATCAGGAAATAAGCCTGAGTGGATGATTATGGATGTATTGCCAGTTCTTCCACCTGATTTAAGACCTTTAGTACCTCTGGATGGTGGTCGTTTTGCTACTTCGGATCTTAACGATCTTTATCGTCGTGTAATTAACCGTAATAACCGCTTGAAGCGTTTACTTGATTTGAATGCTCCAGATATTATTGTACGTAACGAAAAGCGTATGTTACAAGAGTCTGTTGATGCCTTATTAGATAACGGCCGTCGCGGTAGAGCCATTACTGGTACTAACAAGCGCCCACTTAAATCATTAGCAGATATGATTAAAGGGAAGCAAGGTCGTTTCCGTCAAAACCTTCTAGGTAAGCGTGTTGATTACTCCGGTCGTTCAGTAATTGTGGTAGGTCCTACATTAAAATTACATCAATGTGGTTTGCCGAAAAAAATGGCGCTTGAGCTGTTTAAACCGTTTATCTTCAGTAAGTTAGAATTTAGAGGCTTAGCTACAACGATTAAAGCGGCCAAAAAAATGGTAGAGCGTGAAGAGTCTGTAGTATGGGATATTCTTGATGACGTTATCCGCGAGCATCCAATCCTATTAAACCGTGCACCAACTCTGCATAGATTAGGTATTCAGGCATTTGAGCCTGTACTAATTGAAGGTAAGGCAATTCAATTACATCCATTAGTTTGTACTGCATATAACGCGGACTTTGACGGGGACCAAATGGCGGTTCACGTCCCACTAACTTTAGAAGCGCAGTTAGAAGCCCGTTCGTTAATGATGTCTACGAATAATATTTTATCACCAGCAAGCGGTGAACCAATTATTGTTCCTAGCCAGGACGTAGTATTAGGTTTGTATTACTTAACTCGTGAAAAAGTTAATGCTTTAGGTGAAGGCAAAATATTTGTTAGTGCCCAAGAAGCGCAGAACTTCTATGAATCAAACCATCTTGATATTCATGCGAAAATCAAAATCCGTATGGCTAAAGAAAATGATGAAGAAGGGTATCACCTAGTAGAAACGACCGTTGGGCGCGCAATTCTTGCAGAAGTATTACCTAAGGGCATGCCTTTTGCCACAATTAACCGTACCATGACTAAGAAAGTTATTTCTAAGGTCATTGACGGCTGCTACCGTATCTTCGGCTTAAAAGAAACAGTTATGTTCGCTGATAAGTTGATGTATACAGGCTTTAAATATGCTACTCGTTCTGGAGTATCTATTGGTATCGAAGATATGGAGATTCCAGACGATAAGGCAAGCATTATTGAACATGCAGATAACGAAGTTCGCGAGATTGAATCGCAATTCCGTTCTGGTTTAGTAACTAACGGTGAGCGTTATAATAAAGTAATCGATATTTGGTCGCGTACTAACGAATTAGTTGCTAAATCGATGATGACTAAAATTGCTACCGAAGCTGTCACTGATGCTAAAGGCAACCAAACACGCCAAGAATCGTTTAACCCAATCTTTATGATGGCGGATTCTGGAGCGAGGGGTTCTGCGGCGCAGATTAGACAGCTAGCGGGTATGCGCGGTCTGATGGCGGCTCCAGATGGCTCGATTATTGAGACACCAATTACAGCAAACTTCCGTGAAGGTCTGAACGTATTCCAGTACTTCATTTCAACTCACGGTGCGCGTAAAGGTTTGGCGGATACCGCATTGAAAACAGCGAACTCAGGTTATTTGACTCGCCGTTTAGTTGATGTTGCCCAAGACGTTGTTATTACAGAAGATGATTGTGGTGTAGATACGGGTATTCTAATGCAACCTCTAATTGAGGGTGGTGATATTGTTGAGCCACTACATGAGCGTGTATTAGGTCGTGTTGTTGCTGCAGACGTTTATATTCCTAACCAAACAGAGCCTGTGGTTACAGCAGGTACCCTATTGGATGAAGATTGGGTTGAGCAGTTAGAGAAGCAAAGTGTGGACCAAGTAATGGTTCGTTCGCCAATCACCTGTCAAACTCGATTTGGACTCTGTGCTAAATGTTACGGTCGTGATCTGGCTCGAGGACACTTGGTTAACACTGGGGAAGCAGTAGGTATTATTGCGGCACAGTCAATCGGTGAACCAGGAACTCAGCTGACCATGCGTACTTTCCACATCGGGGGAGCTGCGTCAAGAGCAACTGCTGCTAACAATATTCAAATTAAGACTAAAGGGGTTATTCGCTTACATAACATCAAGACAGTAACTCATGAGAATAAAAACCTGGTTGCGGTATCGCGTTCAGGTGAAGTGACCATTGTTGATGAGTTCGGACGTGAGCGTGAGCGTTATAAGCTACCTTATGGTGCGGTGATTTCGGTTCAAGATAGCTCTCCTGTTGATGCAGGTCAGGTAATTGCTACTTGGGATCCACATACTCACCCAGTTATTTCTGAAGTGAGTGGTTACTTGAAGTTCGTTGACTTAATCGACGGTATGACGATGAACAGACAAACCGATGAATTAACCGGTTTAAGTAATATTGTTATTATTGATGCGAAGCAACGTAGTGCAGCAGGCCGTGATTTACGTCCTATGGTTAAATTAGTAACTGCTGCTGGTGAAGATATTTACCTGGCTGGTACTAACGTTCCTGCACAATACTATTTACCTGTAGATGCTATCGTTAACTTTGAAGATGGCGGTCTAGTAGGTATTGGGGACGTGATTGCACGTATTCCTCAAGAACGCTCTAAAACACGCGATATTACCGGGGGTCTTCCACGTGTAGCTGACTTGTTTGAAGCGCGTAAACCAAAAGATTCTGCTGTTATGGCGGAAGTATCTGGCTTGGTTAACTTTGGTAAGGAAACTAAGGGTAAACGACGACTAATAATCAATGTTTCCGAAGATCAATGTCATGAAGAGTTGATACCAAAATGGCGTCATATATCTGTGTTTGAAGGGGAGCACGTAGAACGCGGTGAAATGATCGCTGAAGGTGCACTCAATCCTCATGATATATTACGTTTACTAGGTGTAGGCGCATTGGCAAATTATATTGTTAACGAAGTACAAGACGTATATCGTTTGCAAGGTGTGAAAATTAATGATAAGCACATCGAAGTAATTGTTAGACAAATGCTACGTAAGCGAGTTATTACTTTTGCTGGTGATTCTAAATTCTTGGCCGGTGAGCAAATCGAAGAAAGCGCGATGCTGCAAGAAAACGATAAGCTTGTTGCTGAAGGAAAACAGCCAGCCCGTGGTACACCAATTTTATTGGGTATTACTAAGGCATCTTTGGCTACTGAATCATTTATTTCAGCTGCATCATTCCAAGAAACAACTCGAGTTCTGACGGAAGCTGCTGTAAGTGGTAAAATTGATGATTTACGTGGATTAAAAGAAAACGTGATGGTTGGTCGCTTGATTCCTGCAGGAACAGGTTATGCTTATCATCAAAGCCGAAAGGCAAAAAGAGCTAAGGCTGCAGCTGGTGAGCATGTAATGCACACTGTTACTGCGAGTGATGTTGAACATGCGTTAAGCGAAGCATTAAACGCGGATAATCAAGACCACTAGTTCGGATCTAAGATACGGCAGATTAAAACTTGACAAATCTGTCGTATCTATATAGAATCCGGCCTCCTTATGCATTCGAAATAATCACAAGAGAATATCGGAGTGAAGTACAAATGGCTACTATTAATCAGTTAGTAAGAAAGCCTCGTGTGGACGTAAAGAAGAAAAGTAACGTACCTGCACTAGAGTCATGTCCACAGCGACGCGGTGTGTGTACACGCGTTTATACTACTACACCTAAAAAACCTAACTCAGCAATGCGTAAGGTTGCTCGTGTACGTTTAACTAATGGATTTGAAGTTTCATCATACATTGGTGGTGAAGGCCACAACCTCCAGGAGCACTCTGTAGTGCTAATCAGGGGTGGTCGTGTTAAAGACTTACCGGGTGTGCGTTATCACACAGTAAGGGGTAGTTTAGATACGTCAGGTGTTAACGATCGTAAACAAGGTCGTTCTAAGTACGGTACCAAAAAACCTAAAGATAAAAAATAACTGATTGTAGGAAATCGAAATGCCTAGAAGAAGAGAAGTCCCCAAAAGAGAAATTTTGCCAGATCCTAAACATCACAGTGAACTGTTAGCAAAATTCATTAACGTATTAATGGTCAGTGGTAAAAAATCAACTGCTGAGAAAATTATTTACGGTGCACTTTCTGTTATGGAAGAGCGCGTCAAGAAAATGAAAAAGTCAGATGAAGAAGGTGAGTCAGGCTCTACAAGTGCTACTGGTTCTAGTCCTGTTCTTCGCTACTTTGAAGATGCCTTAAACAACGTTCGCCCAAGTGTTGAAGTTCGTTCACGCCGTGTTGGTGGTGCTACTTACCAAGTTCCTGTTGAAGTAAGACATGATCGTAGTATTGCTTTAGGAATGCGCTGGATTGTTCAAGCAGCTCGTTCACGCGGTGAAAAGGGTATGATGTTACGTTTGGCCGGTGAATTGTTAGATGCTTTTGAAAGCAAAGGCTCTGCAGTTAAGAAGCGTGAAGATACTCATAAGATGGCAAAAGCTAACCAGGCGTTTGCGCATTTTAGATGGAACTAAGAGAGAGGTAATCCGTGTCTACTCCATTACAATTATATAGAAATATAGGTATTGCAGCACACGTTGATGCGGGTAAAACCACAACAACGGAACGTGTACTGTATTATACCGGTATGTCTCATAAGATTGGTGAAGTACATGACGGTGCTGCAACAACTGACTGGATGGTTCAGGAGCAGGAGCGCGGCATTACCATTACTTCAGCCGCTGTTACATGCTTTTGGCCTGGAATGGATAAACAATTCCAACCCCATCGCATTAACATCATTGATACTCCAGGACACGTAGACTTCATGATTGAAGTTGAGCGTTCCTTGCGTGTTCTTGATGGTGCTGTTGTAGTATTTGACTCTGTATCTGGAGTTGAGCCTCAATCTGAAACTGTATGGCGTCAAGCGAATAAGTATGGTGTTCCTCGTATCGTATTCGTTAATAAAATGGATAGAATGGGCGCAAACTTTTTGCGCGTTGTTGACCAAATTCGCCAAAGATTAGGTTCTAATCCCGTAGTTCTTCAATTGCCAATTGGTGCAGAAGAGGAATTCAAAGGGGTTATTGACTTAATTAAGATGAAAGCAATTGAGTGGGATGACGAAAGTAAAGGGATGACCTTTAAATACGTTGATATCCCCGCAAATATGCAGGCTCAATGCGAAGAATATCGTGCATTAATCGTTGAAACTGCAGCAGATGCAAGCGAAGAGTTGATGGAAAAGTATCTTGAAGGCGCAGAAATTTCTGAAGCTGATCTTAAAGGTGCTTTACGCCATTTAACTGTAAGCAACAAAATTGTTCCTGTCTTCTGTGGCTCAGCCTTTAAAAATAAAGGTGTTCAGGCGGTGTTGGATGGCGTAATTGAATATTTACCTTCACCAGAAGATGTTCCAGATGTTCAAGGTATTGATGAATATGGTGAGCCAACTACGCGTGCAACTAAATATGATGCACCATTCTCGGCTTTAGCATTTAAAATTGCTACAGACCCATTTGTTGGCACATTAACATTTATCCGTGCATATTCTGGTACGCTTAAAAGCGGTGATACGCTGTTTAACTCTGTTAAAGAAAAAAGAGAGCGTATTGGTCGAATAGTACAAATGCACGCTAATGCTCGTGAAGAGATTAAAGAAGTAAGAGCGGGTGATATTGCCGCTGCAGTTGGTTTGAAAACAGTGACCACAGGTGATACTTTATGTGATCCAGATCATATAGTTATTCTGGAGCGCATGGATTTTCCTGATCCTGTAATTGCAGTAGCTGTTGAGCCAAGAACTAAAGCAGACCAAGAAAAAATGGGTATCGCGCTTGGTAAATTAGCTCAAGAAGATCCTTCCTTCAGAGTTCATACTGATGAGGAGTCAGGTCAAACGATCATTGAAGGTATGGGTGAGTTACATCTTGAAATTATTGTTGACCGCATGAAGCGTGAGTTTAATGTGGAAGCAAATGTTGGTAAACCCCAAGTAGCTTATCGTGAAACGATAAAACAAGCTGTTGAGCAAGAAGGTAAATTCGTACGCCAGTCTGGTGGACGCGGTCAGTTCGGACACGTATGGATTAAAATTGAGCCTCAAGAGCCTGGCAAGGGTTATGAATTTATCAATGAAATTGTTGGTGGTGTTATTCCAAAAGAATACATTCCAGCAGTTGATAAAGGAATTCAAGAGCAAATGCAAAACGGTGTTATTGCTGGCTATCCATTAGTGGATGTTAAAGTGACATTGTTTGATGGATCATTCCACGAGGTAGATTCTAGTGAAATGGCGTTCAAAATTGCGGGCTCTATGGGTTTCAAACAAGGTGCATTGAAAGCTAAGCCTGTTTTACTCGAACCAATAATGAGTGTTGAAGTAGTTACTCCTGAGGATTACATGGGAGATGTTATGGGTGACCTTAACAGACGCCGTGGTTTAGTTCAGGGTATGGAAGACTCACCAGCGGGTAAAATTGTTAGAGCAGAAGTACCACTTGCAGAGATGTTTGGTTATTCGACCGATTTACGTTCTGCTACCCAAGGAAGAGCAACATATACTATGGAATTTTCTAAGTATGCTGAAGCTCCAAATAACATTGCTGAAGCAATTATCAAGAAACAATAAAAGTTAACCGAGGTTATTGAAATGGCGAAGGAAAAATTTGAGCGTAAGAAGCCACACGTTAATGTGGGAACAATCGGTCACGTAGACCATGGTAAAACAACTTTAACTGCAGCTATTACTACAATTATGGCGAAAAAATTTGGCGGTACAGCTAAAGCATACGACCAAATTGATGCTGCGCCAGAAGAAAGAGAGCGTGGAATTACAATTTCTACTGCTCACGTAGAATACGAATCATCTGCAAGACACTATGCGCACGTAGACTGCCCAGGACATGCTGACTATGTTAAGAACATGATCACTGGTGCTGCGCAAATGGACGGAGCGATCTTAGTAGTATCAGCAGCTGATGGCCCAATGCCACAAACTAGA
>JARLJR010000113.1 GCA_031291095.1 Legionella sp.
AGTTCATTCATGAATTCATCGAAGACATTGCCCTCTTTGCTCTCAAAGAGACTAAAGTTAAATCTCCTGGAGGGACTGCACCAGGAGATTGCTTTTAATGCTTTTTGTGTTCTGAGTCCTTAGCTTGACGGCTATGGGCTTTTCAGCCCAGCCTACGCCTTACTCTATAATTTTCCTTAAGTA
Organism: Legionella sp.; assembly: GCA_031291095.1. Classification (GTDB taxonomy): domain Bacteria; phylum Pseudomonadota; class Gammaproteobacteria; order Legionellales; family Legionellaceae; genus Legionella. The sequence continues at coordinate 184 of JARLJR010000113.1, forward strand.
AACGCCATTAGCTGTAAAACCCTGCCTACATCAAGATTTATACTCCATTTAGGAATAGTTTCTCATACAAAAATAGCATTCGTTACTCGCCCCTCTACTGGACTATCCAGCCTCCGCATCATATTCATATTATTCATAAGATGAGATTGAACCGAAGTCATTAGAACGCGTACTGTTTCACTGCAATCATCAAATAACTCCACCCGAAATGTTTGCAATGTCTCATTACTTAATACCGCCCTAGCTAACACCTCTAGATTCTCAGCGCTCAAATTACAATCTATTAATGAAATAGCTTTTAATGTGGTATTTTTTCTTATAATTTTTTCTAGTCGTGTCACATCATCTTGGTTCATGGGAAAAGTATCAAATTCAGCCGTTGTTATCTCGCTATCCCCATCTTCCAACACATTGAATAGCTCCTGCTTTCCAGCCATAGGCTTCTTACTAAAAAAGCTCCAGGGTTTTTGAGACATAAATAGCTCCTACTTTAAAATAATCGATGCTTCACTTCATTAGGAAAAGCATGTTCTTTAATTATCGTTTTAATATCATCTAAACTACGATTCAAACCACTTTGGGTTAAAACACCATAGGTCTTACCCATTTTCTTTTCTATAACTAAATTTGCATTCACGGTATTAGCAACCAATACATCAAGATCATGTGGTGTTTTCACCAACTCTGTTTGACGATTAAATTCAATTGCCAAAAACAATTTCTCTTTAGTTAAACTGTTATTGCGAAACGCCCAACTAATAAAGCTTAAGCTACCATTACTACTGCCTCGGGCATTGATGTATCGGCCCATTTCCAGCTTAACCTTATTGAGCAATACCGGATCAATTAGCATGTTGCCTAATTGAGGTTGAGTGGGTTCGGGTAAAGAATCTTCCTGCACCAATGGCTTAGTCAAATAGCGAGGCACATAATGCTGGCTAAAATAGCGAAGATAATTCCCCCATGCTGCATCACGGCATACCGCAAAGTCTGGATCAATCAATTCTTGTTGGACAAAAAATTGATGATAGTTTGGTGGAGGAGCTAACTTACCCTGTTGTGGAACATGAACCTCATAACCGGGCACCAAATCTAATGCATAGTGTGCGGGAGCGATTACCTCATGAATACTATGAAATCCTGCAGCAACAATATAAACCATCACCGCAGTTAAATAGTTCTTTTTTAAATTCTCAGTTGGGAAATTAGCCAAAATTTCCATTTGGCCTAAAAGCACACTCGTCATGCCTGATGGCCCTGAAACATAAACCGCATCATTCTCGATGAGATCAAGAACATATTGGGACTTAAGGTTAGCTCCTTGTGCTTTGCAATCAGCAGCCCAAATCGAATGATGTGTAGGCAGGTCAACTTCATATTCTTCTTGTCCCCAACACAATAAACCTAATTGCTGCGTCCCTTCCTCATCAAACGCATTAGGCATCTTCCCGCGGTTATCAAGTGCTTTATATAGAGGAGATCCATACATCAGGGTGTCGGGAATGTAACTTCTATAGAACGCCCCCGAGACAGGATCTCTTAAACCCTCAGAAAAAAAGGTTTCCGCTGGGCCTGGCCAAATATTGGCTACAATTTCTTCCATTTTGCCTACAGGTTTTCTTTCTATTCCCATTATAGGAAATTTTCGTAGGATGCCTTGAGCAAATTTATAATGAATATGCATTATTTCAGCGAATTGCTCAGGCTTATTTTCTGTCAATATTTTTTTTATGCCTTTAAGCGTGGGATTTTCTTCTGCACCAAAAGAGATAACATGATAACTTCGACTAAATAAGTGAATATAAAAAGACCAATCAAACTTATCTTTAAGCAAACATAATTGCTCTATAAAACGCAGAATTTGTGCAGAAACTCCTTGTATCGCCTCCATCATTGCCGCGGTTGGTCTGCGAAGCAAAATTATAGCTAATTCAGACTCCCAGCGCCGTGCCAGTGGGTTATCAAATTTGTCTTTAATTGTTTGTTGGTACGTACTGTTTAAAATATTAGAACCCAGTTCCCTAAGTAACGCTTCCTCATCCAGAAGAATATCGCTTTGAGCTATAAGTTCCTCAATAAGTTCTGCGATCATTTTTAGATCTTGCTCATGATTTTCCAGGGCAATTTTTAGATTGCGAATACAGGAATTAAACAAACTAAGGGTAGTATTTGTTTTATCAGAAGCACGAGCTGTATACCGTTTGCTTAACTGCGTTAGCAATAAAATAGCATACGAATATGCCTCTGTTCTCGATTTAAAATTCATAATCAACTACCAGCTATTAGCCATTTTTCACTGTGACCAGATCATGAGCACTTAAAATCAGGATTTATACATCAAGCCCTTTTTTTATGCTAGCTATTTTTTGAAATCATATTTCGCAGGTAAAATGTATTTGTCTTAACAATTAGGGTACAATTATTAGCATTTTTCAGTATCTTAACTGTAATTTTGGTTAAAAAAGTTCGGTTGAGAAAAGGACTTCTCATGAAAAAATATTGGTACTTAATTTACATCGTTTTTTGTTTTTATTTATTACTCAGCATTCCTGGCACTGCTGATTCCGCTGCCCTGAAAGAAACGAGCCCCAGCACTCAAGATACAGTGTCCAAACGCTCGATTATAATTCCCCATACAGTGCATCAGTTGACTTTAATTTTCAAAAAAACGGCGAATATTAAAGACCTGTATTTAACAGCACCCGATGGAAGCAACTATTCGCTCGCTAAAGAAGATAATGGAATCTTAGCTACTGCAAATTATGAAGTAGTACAAATGAAAGCTCCTACGGCGGGAGAATGGATTTTATCGGGTCCAGCAGAGCAATTACAGCAAGTCCTCATACTGACTGATGCTAATTTGGGTACAAATTTTACCAGTGGAACCTATTTTATTGGTGAGTTACTCACCTTAAACGGCTACCTTGAACAAGATGAACAGCCAATTAAATCCGATATGGCTGCAAAAGACCTCAAAATGAATTTTCAATTTATTAATGAGCAACATAATTTCTCTTATGTAATTCCCTATAACCAAAATGGCGTGTTTACAAATGCCTTTATCCTAAATATCCCTGAAGGGACTTATAAAGCAATTTTCAAGACCGAAGGGACTTACATCAACAAAAAAAATGAATATCAAGCGTTTATTAAACCATCCCCCTTCGCACAAATGATTAATGCCAAGCATGATTCATTGATGATTCAGCTCGAGCACCCCGACGTGATCATGCCAGAAAGTGTCAATATCAAAATTATCTACAAAGATAAACCTACAAAAACATCATTCAAAAATACCAAAGAAGGCTGGGTCGCGGATTTATATTATTTATGTGAACGACGTGGCTTTTCAGAAGAAAACGTCATTGTAGAAATTAGCGCCCAGATGGTAGGCGGTCGCCCAGTACTTTTTAAATTATTGTTGAATGGAAAAGCGTGTTCCCCAGACTATAAACCACCAGTTGCTACCGCCGACGCTAAAAAGCTATTAGAAGAAGAAATAAAAAGAAAACGACACGCAAAACGCGTATTAATTTTTATCGTATCAGTAATTATTATTTTGGTAGTTGTTATTGGTCTAGCTCTTTGGCTGTGGACGAAACGTAAAAAGAAAAAGAGTGATGATGATATTAATACCGTAGGTTGATATGTGTAGAAAACCGAATTACCGCGGTCAAGCCGAGGTAATTCGAAGTATTATCTGGCCTTAAGGAAGTGCCGTTAGTAGCCATTAATTTTAATGCAAGGTATTGCCCTGGGTAATGCAGCGTGTAATCACCTGCCGAGTCACGAAATCCCCCTGACTCTCCCCATACAATAGATAAAAGTGCTTCGCTAAGTTAACAACCCATCCGGATAGGCAAAAATTCATGCGCTTTTCTGCAGTATCAACAACAATTTCAAAAAGCCCTAATGAATCACTATCACGCTCACTAGCATATTCTTCCATGATTACACGTGCAACATCTAAATCTCTGTCTCTGGTAGGCCAATTTTGACTCATATTATTCTTCCTAAAAAGCATGATTAGGTCTCAGTAATATTCAAATTACACGAGCAGAAATGCTTAAGCATTATCCCATGTCTTGAGCAAATACTCAATATTGAGATTAATTTTTGAGCGATTAAGCGGTTAGCAAAAACCAGTACATAGGACCGGATTATCCTGAATTTACCTAGTTATACTCAACATCCATATAGAATGTTTTCCTAGAACAGCATATGATATATGTCATTGCAAAATTATTAAAAACACAACATGACTTATCAAATACTACCCTCTATGCTTTCTGCTGATTTAACTCGTCTTGGCGAAGAAGTAGATGCGGTTATGCAAGCAGGAGCCGACTTTATTCATTTTGATGTCATGGACAATCATTATGTTCCCAATCTAACCTTCGGCCCCGCATTCTGTAGTGCATTAATCAAGCGTTTCCCCAGTTTACCTATCGATGTTCATTTAATGGTGGAGCCTGTAGATGCCTTAATCGAAGCCTTTGCTAAAGCAGGAGCCAAACGAATCAGTATCCATCATGATGCAACCATTCATTTGGATCGCAGCTTACAACTTATACACGATTTGGGATGTGAAGCAGGTCTAGTCCTTAATCCTGCCACATCGCTTGATGTGCTTACGTGGTGTGCTCACAAACTAGACTTTGTCTTGGTCATGACGGTAAATCCTGGATTTGGTGGTCAAAAATTGATTCCAGAAATTATTAATAAAATAACGCAAATCCGCCAATCTTATCCACAGCTCGATCTCTGTGTTGATGGCGGTGTTAGCACCCAAAACATTGCTAACTTAGCGCGCGCTGGAGCCAATCAGTTTGTTGCAGGTTCTGCTGTATTTAACAGCGATGACTACAAAAAAACGATCGCGATGATGCGTGAAGAATTAACAACTATTTAATGCCAACGAAAGATAATTTATGAAAAAAATAATCATCCTATTATGTGGACTTATCAGCGCGCAAACCAGCCAGGCCCTTACTGGACCAGAATATATGGAGCGCTTTAATACCTATATTGCGTTAAGCCAGAAACTACCAATCACCCCAACGCCCATTTTTCTTGAGTTTGTTAAAGGAACTACACCTCTTTCCAATAAATTACGCGAACGTTGGCTTTATGAGCTAGCCAGAACTAAAGATTGGACGACCTACACTCAATATTATCAGCCATCGAATGATTTAAATCTTGTCTGTTATGAACACATTGCAAAGTACAACTTAGGGGCTCATCAAGAAGCCTTAAAAGATTCAATTCCCGTATGGCTTAGCGGGGAATCCAGGCCTACTGCCTGTAATAACTTGTTTGACCTCTTAATGCATGATGAAAATTTCGATCAAAATTTAATCAGCCAACGGATTGCACTCGCTTTAGACCGACGCAATATCCAGTTGGCACGTTATCTATTAAAACAATATAAAACCCCTCATCCGACAGATATTCAAGCCTTAAATGCAGTAGTACAAAGCCCAAGTGCCATTAGCAAACTCACTCCTGGTGGTTTAAACGGCGAGTTTTATCTTTATGGCCTAAAACGCATGGTTTCCATCAATATGGATAAAGCGCTGCAATTATGGCAGCAAAGTAAAACATCCAAACTGTTAAACCAAGCGCAACAACAGGCATTTCTAGCCCATGTTGCTTTATATAAAGCGATGCGCAATAGTGAAGACACCTCTGAATGGTTTGCAAAAGTCAGCCCTCAATATTACAACGATACCTTACTCGACTGGGAAATACGTTACGCCTTAAAACGCGATGACTGGAAAGAAGTAAGCACCTTAATTAATAATTCTAAAAATAAAGAGGCGCCCTGCTGGCAATATTGGTTAGGACGTTCTTTGGAAGAACAGGGTAAAATTGCTGAAGCACGGGCTGTTTATGAGCCTTTAGCAAAGAGCCGACAATATTATGGTTTCCTTGCCAGCTTACGCCTTAAACAAACACCAAGCTTTGTTAATGAAGCCCCAATACAAAACCTGGATGTATTAAAACCCTATCAAGCACTTCTGGATCAGGTAAAAACTCTGTATGTGAGTAAAAATACCCTCCCTGCCTCTCGCCTATTAAATGATTTTATTAGCGAGTTACCAAAAGACGAAGCCAGCGCGCTGGTTTATTGGATTGATACTAACTTGCAATGGCATGGCAAATCAGTTTACTTAAGCAATACGGATCGTTTAAATAATCAGCTTATTTTGCGATTCCCACTCGCATATAAAACCGCGATTAGGCAATACTCTAAAAAATACGCCGTGTCCCCAGAATTTATTTATGCCATTATCAGGCAGGAAAGTGGATTTAGAGAAGATGCCACCTCCACTGTGGGTGCGCGTGGGTTAATGCAGGTTATGCCATATACTGCAGGAGTAGTTTCTAAAGCGGATAAAATTTCCTATCAGAATAAGGATCAATTGTTTTTATCAGAGAAAAACATCAACATTGGGGTAGCTTATTTAAAACAATTGGCAAAACGATTTGATAATCATCCTATTCTTATGGCCGCAGCCTACAATGCAGGCCCGAAGCAAGTAGTCTATTGGTTAAAAAATCATCCACCTAAAGAAATTGATGTTTGGATTGAAACATTGCCGTGGCAAGAAACACGCAACTACTTGAAAAATGTGATGGCCTTTTATGTGGTCTATCAATATAGGCTAAATCAAAAACCAAATCTTGCTCGTTTCTTAGAGCCTTTATGACCTAGTTTAATGTCATCCTGATGAGTTTCTTCACCGTGTTCGGGATGACATACCACATCGAGCAATGACGGTAATTTTTTATTTTACCCGCTCTTGACTATTTACAGAGAGAGGTTAATCTTGTGACTATTTTTTCACCATATGGATATTGATCATGTTAAAAAACTGGCAAAAAAAATTTCCACAAAACTTTCAGGAACATCCAAACCTTTTTACTGAATTAACGCCTTCAGCTCAAGACGCCCTATCTGATCTCTTGATAAACCTTGATGAATTAGAATTATTAAATGAGCGCTCGCTCAATTGTATCCTAGACAATGCCACCAACCCCATTGAATATATTGAACTTATTACTCAAATGCTAAAAGCAGGAATAAATGCTGAGCTTATTCCTGACTTTCTCTCTAAATTCGTTGCCATAAATGGGCTAAGTCGTGCAATTAGATTATTTGATCTGAGTAGTTTTGCTTACAACGAAGAGCATTTGTTAATGTTCAGCATATTAACCAAGGTACTTGCAAACCCCTTATGCCAAACCATTTTTGATGCGCGGCTACGATCTTTTTCAGATTACAGCATCCCCAACGAACCATTACTCCCTCAAAATGCGAATAACATCATTCAGCAGCTTTATGATTTGAAAGATGAAGAAAGTAGAATACGAACATTTTTTAATTTTTTTACCCAGTTCCGCCCGGTCCCTTGTAGTCAGAGATACCTTACAGCAACTGATAGTGCCACCCAAGTAGCTATGGCCTTAGAGTCCTATTGCGCAGCAAAAATTGAAACAATTAGCACTTATCAAGACAGCCTAGAAGTAAAGGAAATGATACAAATATTGCAAACACAAGGAGGAAATGAGACTCATTTTGAAGCCCTTAAATACATTATCGCAAGTGACCTAGAGGCAGAAAATTGGGCATCCACTAAAGATTATGATCAACTTATGCAAGAGATATGGCAGGCACTTACTCAGCCTCAAACCGATTTGCGTGATTTTTCTACTCTCAATGAGAATAGCAATAGAGCGAGATTTATAACAGCTGCTCTTAATGCACCCACTTTACTATTTATCCAACCAGCGCCAATAGATAGAAGTCAATCACCGGTAGATAGAATTAATGAACAAATAAGTGCTGCAACTTATCAATAGATCGCACCAACGCTCCGGTACTCGTATCACGATAACGCTCAAGGTGCTTCCTTCGCAAGCCCATTGATAAATCAATGGGCATTTCCTGTAACCAATTGATTCCATTACATTTAAAATAATCACCCTATAAAACTCTTTACACTCCAAATTGTTTCTGTTAACAATAATTCGCCGTCAGTAAGACGGTTAGTCGTAATATGATGTACGCATTTTTAATACAAGGAGTTTAATTATGCCAAAAGATAAATTTGGTGCGGTACAACAGCCCCCTATAAATTCACAAGAAGAAACAACCAAGAAAAAACAAAGAAAAGAGCCCCACAATAATGCTACCCCTCCCCCATCCGACAGCCAATCCCCTGATTTCACAGCAACGGATTTTGCGTCCCTGAGTGAAAATGAGCATGGCCGTTATCCACCGAATAGTAAAAAAATAGGACATGCAGTCATTGTAGAACAAGCTGGCCAAACGATTGCACTCCAGTATGAACTACCCTCTCCAACCAAAGATAGAGCCCCTACTGTCCGCCCATTAGAAGATATTGAAGCCATCGAACCTTTTCATGGAATGCATCGATATCGTGCACATACGCCACAAGGCACCCAGATGTATGCAAAACGCATCCATCCTGGAATAGTTGGCGACCAAGGTAATGAAAATTCTATTCAAATCGCTTGTTTTTCACCCGAACCGCAAGTAGGGAAACCACCCTTTTGGGGCTCAACGAGACAAACGCCTTTATTTCGCCCAGATCTTTCCAAAACAGTGAGGAAGGATTTAGATAAAGAGGTCAAAGAAATCAAACCAGTAACTAAAGGTGGCGATACCTTGATGGTTGAACATGCCTCTGTGCCACAACGCGATCAGTTCAAAACAAGAAATCCTGATCAAAATACAGTTATGGGCGAGTCAGCTCGTGATGCTTATGAAAACTTCTTTAACAACATGGTTGATGAGCTCCATCCCGAAATGAAAGAACGCTTAAAGCGTGCTTTTACTGCAGATCTAAAAGATGCCTTTTACAAAAATAGCTATCGCCCAGAATGGTTGCATGCCAAAGGCTGGTCATTAATGCCCATGAACACCGATCCACAAACTAAAGATAATTTAGGTGCAGGACCTAAATGGGCTAATACACAAATGATGATTTTGGAACGAATTATTAAATGGTTTGCACTTCATGCCCCTGAATCGCTATTAAGCATCAAGCCTAAGTTTGATATGTTACTTGATTCAGAGTTGATTAAACATATTGATTTCAAAGTTAAAATTCAAATAAAAGAGCGTTTTGTAGAGTTGGCTCAGTCGATAGATCCGTTCCAGGCTTACCCAATGTTTCCTAAAGCATCTGATTTAGCTCAAGGCACTGGAATAACCCATAGTATCCTACATCATCGCGCTCCAACCAGTGAGCAAGTGGTAAAAAATGCTCCAAGAATGGCGACGAGAAGCCGTCCTCAAACAGTAGAGCAAGCAAGCTCTTCATCGTCAATTTTAACCCGGACACGCATAGACGAGCCCAGCAGCTCAACACCAAAAACAGCGCCAAAACCAGCTGCTACCACTCGTAAAAGAGCGCATAGTTCTGATACAGAAGATGAATTGATTAGCGCTCCTCAGGCAAAACGCCCTAAAATGCGTCCTGAAAGCTCAGACCCTCAACATAAAATCCCACTTTTAAGTGCGAGCAAGGGCAATCACAAAAAAAGAAAGCATGAAGAAGAGGTTACAGAGGAAGAGGCTGCTGCGACTCTAATTACAAAAAAGCCAAAATATCCTACAAAACACAAGCATGACAAATCTGTAACCCAGATTTTTACTGAATTTTTTGTTCCCGATTATGACAATCCCTGGTTAGGCCCAAAATCAGCCTCATGCTCCGGTTCAGGTTTCATTGTTGAACGCTCTGGGAAAAAATACATTTTGACGAATGCTCATGTTGCTGAAAACGCTACTTACATGCAATTACGTTTAGGTAATAGCCATAAAAAATATGAAGCAAAAATTGTAGGCCGTCTTCCAGGCTATCAGTGTGACTTAGCCCTATTGTCAGTTGATGATCCAGAATTTCAGGCCTCAATAGTACCTGTTGAATTTGGAGAAATGGTTAAATTACAACAGAAAGTCACCGTTATAGGTTATCCAATGGGAGGCACGGAACTGTCTATCTCCAAAGGGATTGTTTCGCGCATTCAAGTTGACGGTTACTCCATGAGCGACCAACGTTTATTGCAAGCGCAAATTGATGCAGCAGTGAATCCTGGTAATAGTGGTGGGCCAGTTTTTTCTGATGGAAAGGTGGTCGGCGTTGCGTTCCAAGGCTATGGTGGTCATCAGGGGCTAAGTTATATTATTCCCGTGCCGATCATAGAACATTTCCTCGATGAAATATTAAGTAATAAAGAGTATCGTGGATTTCCCACCATACCGATGATTACTGAAGAGCTTGAAAATGCAAATGAGCGCGCATACTACAGGATGGCTAAAAGAACAGGGGTTCGTATCACCAATATTGATAATTTATCTGATGCCTATGGTAAATTAAAAAGAGATGATATTTTACTAGCCATTGATGGCTTACCTGTTTCGAATGAAGGTACAGTAGATATTCCTGGAATTGGAAATTGTATTGATTTTTGTCATGTAACTCAGTCAAAATTTATCGGTGATACCGTAACGCTGAGGGTATTACGCAAAAATCCACTAAATAACCGCACCGAAGAAATAGATATTGAAGTGGTTTTAGATACCATTTTGGGTGATACCGAAAAAGTATCGGTTGAAGAACACGACAAAATGCCAACTTATTATATTAATTCTGGAATTTGCTTTGTTCCCTTAACGCGCAATTACATGAACGGAGACGGATTTGCTTTTGAAGACATACATTTAGTTGAAGAAAATTGTTCTTTGCCTGATGCACCGAAAAAAAATCCAAATGAACAAATAATCGTTATCAACACCATCCTAAAATGTAATGAAACCCAAGGCTATGAGAAGCATATTCAGGCAATTGTTAAGGAAATTAATGGCAAACCAATTAACAATATCCATGATGTCCTGCTTGCCATGGAGCAGCACCAGGGAGAACAACACATCATTACTCTCGGTTCAAAATCTAAAATTGTTATCCCGAATATGTCCGTTCAAGAACATGCTCGATTACTAAAACGTCATCACATTTCTCAGGATCGCTCTGTGGATTTGGTTACTGCTCAGGACTTAAGCGCATCAGCTGAAGAAGAATTACAAAGTGATAATTCGCTACGTTCTCCAGTACCGCAAAAATTTTTCCCGCATGGGTTGCTTGGAAAATCAGGAAAAAAACCAACCGATCTGCGCACTCCAAGTCGACGCATAATTGCCGAATCATCATCTGATGAATCAGAAGAGTCTGATGAGGATAATCTGTTTAGTGATGGCATGACCCAGGGTATGCGAAGTTACATGCAAAAAATTCAAGCGATGAGCGAGCGATATAAAGATGCTCCTGATCTCGATGAAGAAGATATGGACAGCGAGGAGTTTGAAGCCAATTCGGATGAACTCAGTGAGTCTTCAGACCAGTCAAGTCAAAGTGCAACGTATGAGGCAAGCAATGAGGACACTGAGAGTATAACTCAAGAGGATGAAATCGAATCTGATGAAGAAGAGATGTCCATTGAGGAAGTGAAACCACCACGACGTGCTCCAACCGCTCCGCGCCGACATGTATTCTTCCAATCAGCATCTATGGATGTGGATCAACCACCCGCAAAAACAAGTCACAATTCCTTTTCAAGATAATCACCTTTATCTCATGCGCCAGGATTATCAGCCTGGCGCTTTTTTCATCTGGAGAAAAACAATGCCCCACACGATTAAAGAAATAAAGCACGTTCGTGATGCCTTAAAAGCGATTCATTTTGATAGCTGGTTGGTTTTAGACTTAGATAATACCGTCATGAAACCCCGCCTTGCCTTAGGAGGTGATGCTTGGTTTGAAGGATTATTTACCCATTGCTTGCAGCATAATATTGCACCAACAATTTCTCAAATCGCACTGCTCTCCGTTTATAATGCGGTACAAGATTTTGTGCGTACATCTGCTGTAGAATTAAATATCGTTCTCATTATTAAAGCACTTCAAGATATTGGCATACCTGTAATTGGATTAACTGCCCGAGGATACTCCATCAGCCAGCAAACGATAAGGCAGCTCGGCGATATGGGAGTTGATTTCTCCCAAAATAGTATTATTCCTGATAATAATTCTTCTTGCCAAAACGGGATCATCTTTTGTGATGGTAAAGATAAGGGCGAAAAATTAAAGGAGGTTTTCACCCAGTTGGGATGCACACCGAGCCATGTCGCGATGATTGATGATAAAAATAAACACTTGGAACGGATGAAGCTCACTTTAGACTCGTTAAAAATCCCTTTTAGTGGTTTTCGCTATAGCTATCTTGATGAAGAAGTGCAGCAATTTAATATGGAACAAGCAAATGTCCAACTCACTCATTTATGGGATCGGTTATCGCCGGCAGTGCAAAAAGATATACTGGATCTAAAACTTTTGCCTAATGCGCCGCACGATATTGCAAGCTCTTCGGACTATGAAGATAGTTTTTTTCAACTACCGCATCATGTACCAGTAGTTACATTACCGCCCGTGTTGGATAATCAATCCCCTATTCAACAACCTAAATCACTTGTTCGTTCACAAAGATTTTTTTATAAGAAAAATCAAGATAATGTGATTCCCTCAGAAGGAGTAGAGAGCCCCCCTCCGCCCTCAATGCCATTAAGCTAATACGTCATCCCGAACGTAGTGAGGGATCTCTAATGTAAGCACCGAGCCAAATACAGGAGATCCCTCACTACGTTCGGGATGACGTCCTGGGCCGTGCCCCTTACTTTTAAAAACTATTCATCCTTAATAGTTAAATAAACCAACACACCCAGAATCATCATAAAAATATGAAAGGCGCTATTGATAGCCCCGCTTAACACCGGAGACATCCATAAACCAAACCACTCGCCCCCTATCGACATAAACAGCACTTGCCAGGTTAAAAAACCACAAGTAAGCCCCACTGTCGCCCATTTTTTAGCTTGATTAAAACCTGTTGCCGAGGCCTTACGCGCTCTAAATAATACCCAAGCTCCATAAGCACAAAGAATCCCACTCAAAGACTCGCAACAAACAATAATGATAAAAGCAAGCCCTTGGAAAATAGGATTAGTAATCGCACGATAACCAATAGAAGAACCAGGAATGATTTCGTTCATACTTAAGGTTTTTACGACGTTAGAATAATTGGCGGAAGAATCAGAAATATTTCCTATAACGACTAAAAAACAGTAAAAAGCAACTGCTGTGACACATACTATTTTAGATATTCGGATCATCATCCACCTGTATATTTCGAGCAAAACGCAACAATACATGATTCGCACGTACTGATGCTTGACGCACTGCCGCCTCAGGGCTGATTAAACCTGCAAACATCGCCTCCAAAACTTCATCATTAATACTGCGAATTTGATTTTGTGGGCCCAAATACTTTAACGGCTTTTCTTGCATGCTGCTGTTTAAATCAGCTTGCGCTAATACTAAATTAGGATGATGGCTGGCTTTCACAATATCCGCATACTGCCCTTGCAAACCTAAGGGCAAATAACCGGTATGCTCATGCCAACGCAGTTGGTTTTTGGGTTGGGCAATAAAGGCAAAGAATTGGGCTATTCCCTTATAGTTCACCTTATCTTGTCCAGCCACAGCCCATAAAGCCGCCCCACCGGCAACATTAGGATGCCGTACCTTGCTGATTTGGGTATCCAATGGCATGGTAGCCACTCCCAGACGAAAAGGCACTAAGGCAGCAAGGCTATTATAAGCCCCAGAAGACTGGCTAAATAAAGGACAAACATTGCTGGTAAATAAAATGGTGGCATCATCCACACGCCCTGCATAACGAAAATAACGTTGTGAATGCCAGCGCTGTAAGCGTTTAAAATGGCTAACTAATTGAGGGGTATCAAAAACTGCCGTCTGTGGTGTCCCTTGAGTTAGTGGTAAACCGTGAATCGCTAAAAATGACTCAAAAAGCACCCAACCCGGATAAGCCGTAGTATAAGTACAATCATAACCTACCTTTTTAAGCTTTTGTGCTAATACTTCCATATCCTCCCAGGTCTGGGGAAAATTACTACTGCTATACCCCGCTTTAGCCAAAGCATCCACATTATAGTACAGGGTCGGTACGGACAGATTAAAGGGCAATGCCTGTAACTGCCCATTTTTACTGTAAAACTCACGAATTGACGGAATAAAATCGTCTTTAGGTAAACTGAGTCCTTGTTCTTGCATTAAGGCATCAACCGGTTTAATCGCTCCCTGAGTTGAATGCATGATTGCCGTACCCACTTCAAAGATTTGTACGATTGCAGGTGGTTGATGGGCCCTAAATGCTGCCGCAAAACTCGTTAATGTTTCGACATAATTCCCTTTATAAACCGGCTTAATAACATACTGCGTTTGACTCTTATTAAAATCATCAGCAAGCAGCTTAACCTCATCACCCAAATGCCCAGCCATACCATGCCAGAGCACCAGCTCAACAGGTTTTGCGTGCACTGATAAGGCACAAAAGAATACCAGTAAACAAGCGAACAATTTATTCATGCTAAGAGATCTGGATAATCACTGAAAATAGCATCTACGCCCCACTTGAATAATTTATTCGCCTGGCGTTTACGGTTCACCGTATAAGCACAAACTACATATCCTTGCTCTTTAACGGCTTTCACTCGATCGGCAGTTAATATCTTCCGATTAAAATGAATCGAAAAACACTCTAATTGTTTCGCTTTTTGCAGCCACTGCTCATCCCATTCATGAAAGAGTAATCCTAAAGGCATTTCCGGCGCTAAATTACGACACATCACTAAAGCATCCCAGGAAAAGCTAGAAACCAAGGGCAAAGCCTTCCCTTCCGGCCAGTATCGATTGATATGAGTAAGCACCGTCACTGCAGTTTGCTCATCGGTTCCTGGGTAAGGCTTAATTTCTATATTCGCTTGCACATCGGAACTGACTAGCCACTCCAAAACCTCTTGAAAATGAGGGATCGCCTCACCTTTGTATTTTCTGGAAAACCAAGAGCCTGCATCTAAAGAACGCAAATAATCGGCATTAACCTTCCCGATCTCACCACGCCCATTAGATGTTCTTTTTAACTTATCGTCATGGAATATAAACGGCTCGCCATCTTCACTGCACATGACATCAAACTCGATGAAGCGGCAGCCCATTTCCAATGCTTTGTTAAATGCAGCCAAGGTATTTTCAGGGGCATAGGCCGATGCGCCACGGTGGCCAATAACTTGTTCAACAACCAAGAAATTTACTCCTCATATTTAATAATCGGACGGCTGTCTCTAAGGCTTCCGATTCGAAGCCGCTTCAACTACAGCTGTCAAAGAAAGCTCATTACTTACTGAAACATCAGGCATAGGCCCTGGCACAGCCGCCCCTACAGCCATCATGGTATTTTCTTTATAAGCTCTTAATGGTTGTACTGGGGGATTCTCTCCTGAAACAAAAACTAAATTACTTACACTGTAGTTTTGCGTTGGATATACCTTATTCAATCGCCCTAGCTCATCATTCACTTGCTGATATAATTGCTCGCGTACTTTAACAAAAACCGCCTGAACCTCTTCCAAGCTTGGTTTAAATTCCACATTAGCAATCTCATATTTGGCGCCAGGAACACTTACTGATTTTGCATTTTGATAAATAGCAGTTAATGCCGTTTGGTTCACCCGTGCCTGGGCTTGAACGTAGAGTTTTTCCAAACCTGAACTATCCTGTGAACGTTCAAAGGCCGTTAAATGCCAATCTCCTGCAGCAATCTTATTTAATCGCTCCATAATATCAGCGCGAGCTTTTACCAAATCCGCACTCGACAAAGTAACATTAATATTAACGCCCAATAATGCCGATTGAGTCGTTACCCATTGCTTTGCTGAAACTTGAAAAAGAACCTTATCGAGAACCATCTGAGGCGGAAACACTGCATCTGCTGCAAACACAAATGGAGTAATTGCCATCAAAGCAAGTACCTTAGCAACTGCCTGTCGCATAATCTTCTCCAAATTAATTAATAAATCTGCCGAACTCAAGTTAGTTTATACCAGCAACTCATCAGAAACCAAATTATCATTGATTTAATTTTTAAATAGGACTATAACTTCTGCAAAAAAATATTCGTAACAGGAGTATAGGTAATGATGTCTGTTGAAAATATAAGCACTGACAGCTCAGCACGAGCTGATGATGATTTCCTTGAATATGCCCTAGCACACGGGTTTGGTGATTTGCATTTTAAAGTAGATCCGGAAACCGGTATGAAAGCGATCATTGCCATACATAACACTAAATTAGGCCCTGCTTTAGGTGGCTGTCGTTTTATTGAATATCCTAGCACTGCCGCAGCCCTTAAAGATGCAATGCGCCTTGCTCGTGGCATGAGTTATAAAGCGGCCTCCGTGAATTTACCTTTAGGTGGTGGTAAATCAGTGATTATCAAACCACGTGGGTCCTTTGACCGTGCTGGTTACATGCATAAGTTTGGCCAATTTGTTAATGAGTTAAATGGTCGTTACATCACTGCCCTAGATAGTGGTACGCTCTTAAGCGATATGGATATTATTGGCGAACACACAAGCCATGTTGCAAGTTTATCTAAATATGATGGCGATCCCTCTCCTTCAACTGCACGTGGAATTTTACGTGGTATCCAAGCTGCCGTGGCATATAAACTAGGCAAAGATAATCTTAAGGGGGTTCATGTTGCCATCCAAGGTTTAGGCCATGTGGGTTACCTGCTTGCTCAACATTTACATGAGTTAGGCGCTACTCTAACTGTTGCTGATATATCTCCTGCCGCGGTAGAAAAAGCAATTAAAGAATTCGGTGCTAAGCCTGTAACTACTGAAGAAATCCACAAGGTTCCTTGTGATGTATTTGCTCCCTGTGCTTTAGGTGCAATACTCAATGATATTACTATTCCTCAGTTGCAAACGACTATTGTTGCTGGTGCAGCAAACAACCAACTTGCCCATACCTATCATGGTAAAGTGTTGCATGAAAAAGGTATTCTCTTAGCAGTAGATTACGTAATTAATGCCGGTGGCTTAATTTTCGCAGCATCTAAATATCTACATACACCTGAAAGCCAAATCAATGAGCAAGTCGATAATATTCGTGAGCATTTAACTGAAATTTTTGCGCGTTCAGCAAAAGAAAATGTACCCACTAATGAAATTGCCGATGCCATGGCTCAAGAGAAGCTAGCATAATGAAGCAATTAAGCCTGACCCCAGAGCTTTATGACTACATTTTGGATAAATCATTGCGCGAGCATCCTACCTTGGAACGCTTGCGCAAGGACACTTCATTAATGGAACTGGCAAACATGCAAGTTGCGCCAGAACAAGCACAATTCATGCAGTTTCTTTTACGCACCATAGGCGCTAAAAATGTATTGGAACTAGGAACATTCACGGGCTATAGCGCCTTGGCCATGTCTCTAGCCCTGCCCGATGATGGTCGTTTAATTACCTGTGACATTAGTGCTCAGTGGACTAAAAAAGCGCATCTTTTTTGGGAAGAGGCCAAGCAAGCGCAAAAGATTGAATTGCGCCTTGGGCCAGCTTTAGACTCGCTGCAGGCACTCATTGACGAGGGTTGGGAACAAAAATTTGATTTTATCTTTATTGATGCGGATAAAACCAATTACGTTCAATACTATGAGCTGGCATTAAAACTGATTCAGCCTAAAGGCATCATTGCTATTGATAATGTTCTTTGGGATGGTAAAGTGATCGATGAGCAGGACACAAACGGTCAGACCCGAGAAATAAAAAAACTTAATGATTTGATTAAAAATGACCAGCGGGTATTTACCAGCATGTTACCCATCGCAGATGGATTGTTTTTAGTGCACTTAGCATAGGCTAAGTTTAACAGGGCCTGCTGACATTTCGCTAGTTTGATGCAAAATGCCAACAGACCCCAAGCCGGATAAGGAAACCTATACAAGGAGTATAACGAATGCAAACAAATGAGAATCCATGTGGATTGGATGGCTTTGCTTTTTTAGAGTTCTCAGGACCAGACAAAAAACGCCTACATCAACAATTTCTCGATATGGGCTTTCAAATTACCGCAACCCATAAAGACCAAGACATTGCCTTATTTCAACAAGGGCAAATTCAATTCATAGTTAATGCAACAACACACAGCCAAGCAGCAGTTCATGCAGCCACTCATGGCCCTGGAGCCTGTGCAATGGGCTTTAAAGTACATGATGCTAAAGCTGCTTTTGCGCATGCAATTAAGCATGGAGCAACTGCTTTTGAAGATTGCGAGCATGCCCATCATGGCTTACCAGCAATTCAAGCGATTGGTGGTAGTGTCATTTATTTTGTTGATGACCAGCATCAACCTTTTGCCCAACACTGGACGAATAAATCAGATGCCCCAGTAAGCAATGGTCTTTTACTTATTGATCACCTAACTCATAACGTCTTCCGCGGTAATATGGATAAATGGGCTAATTTCTATGAACAGATCTTTAATTTCCAAGAAATCCGTTATTTTAATATCAAAGGCAAAATGACCGGTTTGCTTAGCCGTGCCTTAGGTAGCCCCTGTGGGAAAATCAAAATTCCTCTAAATGAATCCAAAGATGATGTATCACAAATTGAAGAATTCCTCCATGAGTATCATGGCGAAGGCATACAGCATATGGCCTTAACCACGGACAATATTTATCACACGGTACATAGCCTAAGAGAACAAGGAGTTCAATTCCTTGATGTTCCAGACGCCTATTATGAAATGCTGCAAGATCGCCTCCCCTGGCATCAAGAGCCGGTGAAACAGCTGTACCAAGAAAAAATATTGATTGATGGTGAAACTGATCCCAAACATGGTTTATTACTGCAAATCTTTACTGAAAATATTTTTGGCCCGGTGTTTTTTGAAATTATTCAACGTAAAGGCAATCAAGGATTTGGTGAAGGAAACTTCCAGGCGTTATTTGAAGCAATTGAACGTGACCAAATCAAACGTGGTACTTTAAAAGAAGTTCAGTAGGAATCTTTATGAAACTAGCAACGTTAAAATCAGCCTCTTCACGAGATGGAGAATTATGTGTGGTCAATCAAGCATTGACCCACGCCATACGCGTTCCGCACATTGCCACCAATATGCAATATGCCCTGGATCATTGGCAGCAGGTTGAACCTGAATTGCAAAAAATATACCAGCAGTTAAACGAACAGCGTTTAGACAATGCATTTGCATTCGATCCCCAACATTGTACTTCTCCCCTACCTCGTGCGTATCAGTGGGCTGATGGCAGTGCCTACGTGAATCATGTTGAATTAGTCCGTAAAGCGCGCGGCGCAGAAATGCCTGAAGATTTCTGGATTAATCCACTGATGTATCAAGGAGGCTCAGATACATTCCTTGGGCCTAGAGATCCAATCCTTACAGCAGATGAAGCCTATGGAATCGATTTTGAGGCAGAAGTGGCGGTGATTACCGATGATGTACCGATGGGAATTGGTGCTGAAAATGCTGGCAAACATATTAAATTACTGATGTTAGTTAACGATGTTTCTTTGCGTAATTTAATCCCAGGGGAACTTGCCAAAGGCTTTGGTTTTTTCCAATCAAAACCTTCAAGCAGCTTTTCTCCTGTAGCCATTACTCCTGACGAACTCGCGCATTCGTGGGATGGTCAGCGAGTACATCTCCCTCTCATCAGCCACTTAAATGGGCAGCTATTTGGCCAGCCTGAAGCCGGCATCGACATGACTTTTTCATTTACTGAATTAGTCCAACATGCTGCAAAAACCAGAGCATTAAGTGCAGGAACAATTGTAGGTTCAGGAACCGTATCTAATCTGGACCGCAGTAAAGGTTCCTCATGTATTGCAGAAAAAAGAATGCTGGAAATCATTGAGCAAGGCCAAGCCAAAACTCCGTTTATGCATTTTGGGGATACGATTCGCATCGAAATGCTGGATAAACAAGGCAATAGTCTTTTTGGTGCCATCGAACAAACTGTGAAGCAGGGGTAAGCCCAGATCATGATGAAACTTTACGATTACTTTCGTTCTACAGCCAGTTATCGTGTACGCATTGCGATGAATCTTAAAGGCATCAATTATGAAAAAATCGGTGTCCATTTAGTTAATAATGGTGGAGAACAGCATCACCCCGAATACCGTAAGGTCAATCCGCAAGGGTTGGTGCCTTGTTTGGAGGTTGAGGGAGAGACCATTAATCAATCCTTGGCCATTATTGAGTATTTGGACGAAATCTATCCGACCCCATCATTACTACCGCAAGATTCCTTTGCCAAAGCTACCGTGCGCTCGCTCGCATTAATGATCGTTTGTGACATGCATCCATTAAATAATTTACGGGTGTTAAATCAGTTGAAAGCGGAATTTAATGCCAATGAATCACAAGTTACTGAATGGTATCATCATTGGTTAAAAAAAGGATTCGATGCGCTTGAAGCAAAACTACAAACCATCGAGCGTACGCAGCCATTTTGTCTGGGAGATAGCCCGTCCATGGCGGATCTTTGCCTTATTCCCCAGGTCTTTAATGCGAAGCGTTTTAATTTTGCGTTGGATGATTACCCATTAATCCGCGAAATTGATGCCCATTGCTTAACATTAAACGCGTTTCAGGATGCAGCTCCGAAAGAAGCGTAGAATGCGTTCATACAGCGTATAATTACGTTTTATTTTTTATTGTAGCCTGGGGCTTGCAACCAGGTTTTCATTTTCTCAGTCGATTAAATCAGCGCAATCCACAAGCGTTCGCAAACTATGGAAATTTCGTCAATTGCGTGGAGCATAGTGACGAAGCAACCCAGGAGTGCAAGGCACGGAGCCCTGGGTTGCTTCACTTCGTTCGCAATGACGGGGATCAGGTTTAAAATTAAAATTCTCGTTTAAAACCAAGCCTTAATTAGCTCCGACGTTACTACTCCCTGAGGTGTTTTTTCCAACATACTCCAAGTGGTTTTACAACGCTGTAAATAGCCTAACAATAGATTTTCATTCGTACAGCGATAACGAACCGGCATTTCCTCATAAACTTCAGTTGAATAAACCGCTAAACAACGTTCGCCGTTGGACAATTCAATCCCCCAAGGGTAAGTCCGCGACATATCAAGCGTCTCATTTTGCGCATTGTTTAAAGGCACCGATACATTAATTTGTACGCTATCACCCACCCAAGGTGATTGCGGGCATAAAGCCTCTTTGCGATTAGTTCCGGCTTTAACAAAACAAGGATCAAAAGTTCGCCCCCCCGCCTCACAACGCCACGCATCTTCACGCACAATAATACGTGATTGAGACAGACAGTGCCCTGCTAAAGTTTGTTTTACGCTAGGCATTACTTGACCGGTGGCTTCACCATAAGGCCTGTATAGTTTCAATACAGTATCTTTAGCCTGCCCCAAGGTCGAACAACAAAATAATAACGCAAATAAAACTCTTTGCTTCATAATGCTCCCTCACCGATTTTATTTAGTGTATCATCGCATATTATATTCAACCACAGGAATAAAAAATGGCAGAAGTTTTTACCATCAAAGAATGTTTCGATGGTGTAGTCAACGTAGATGAGCAAGTTACTGTAAGAGGTTGGGTTAAAACCCGCCGTGATTCCAAAACAGGTTTATCCTTCATTAGCCTGCATGATGGCTCCTGTTTTGCGCCAATTCAAATTGTAGCTACTGATGCGTTGTCAAATTATCAAGATGAAGTTACCAAACTTAATGCGGGTTGCTCTATTATCGCTCGCGGAAAATTAGTTGCCTCTCAAGGTAAAGGCCAATCCTTTGAAATTCAAGCTGAGCATATTACTGTTGTTGGCTGGGTAGAAAACCCAGATACTTACCCTATCCAAGCCAAACGCCATACCCTGGAGTTTTTGCGTGAGGTAGCTCACTTACGTCCTCGCACCAATACCATTAGTGCCGTGACACGTATCCGTCATTGTTTATCCCAGGCAGTCCATCGATTTTTCCATGAGCAAGGTTATTTTTGGATTCATACGCCCATTATTACCTCAAGCGATTGCGAAGGGGCTGGGGAAATGTTCCGTGTATCGACTTTAGACTTAGTTAATACGCCTAAAAATGCTCAAGGCCAAATTGATTTCAGCAAAGATTTCTTTGGTAAAGAATCCTTCTTAACCGTATCTGGACAATTGAACTTGGAAGCATATTGCTTAGCAATGTCTAAAGTATACACCTTTGGTCCAACCTTCCGCGCTGAAAACTCCAATACTAGCCGTCACTTAGCTGAGTTTTGGATGATTGAGCCTGAACTAGCTTTTGCAACACTTCATGATATTTGTGACCTAAGTCAAAATATGCTGCGCTATTTATGTAAAGCGGTATTGAATGAGCGTCTTGATGATATGGAATTTTTCAATCAATTTGTTGCTCCTGGGTGCATAGAACGTCTTGAGCATATAGTTAACTCTGATTTCGAAGTAATGACTTATACGGATGCGATTAAAGTCCTAGAGAAGTCGGAACAGAAATTTGAATTCCCAGTCAGTTGGGGGCTGGATTTACAATCAGAGCATGAGCGCTATTTGGCTGAAGTTCACTGCAAAAAGCCAGTTATTTTGACCAACTACCCACAAGAAATAAAAAGCTTCTACATGCGTCTTAACGATGATGGCAAAACAGTTGCCGCGATGGACGTGTTAGCTCCTGGAATTGGAGAAATTATTGGTGGAAGCCAGCGTGAAGACCGACTGGATATTTTCGACCGACGTCTTGAAGAATGCAACCTTAATAAAGAAAGCTATCAATGGTACCGGGATCTGCGTCGTTACGGCAGCGTTCCTCACGCCGGCTTTGGTTTAGGTTTCGAACGCTTAGTTAGTTATGTAACTGGTTTAGCGAATGTTCGTGATGTAATTCCATTCCCTCGTACACCGGGACATGCTGACTACTAAGAGCTAAATGCGTAGCCCATATTGGACGAAGTCGTAATACGGGCTACAGTTTTTGCGCTTCCCTAAGAAGGACGCGTAACACCAGGTTCAGGCTCAGACGAATTAACTGGGGCAGGTGGCACGCTTTTATGCGATAAAAAACCATGTTTTGAGGATTTAGCTGAGGAAGGTACTACAGTGCCAAAATCTTTCAAATCATACTGCGCACGATCAAATCCCTCGGAGGCAGAACGTTTCCGTTTTGTTCCACTAAATGTAACATTGTGCAACTTCTCACTTTGTGCTTTTCCATCGTTAATACCCATATTGATTACTCCCTATCGATTTAAAATATATTAACTTGATAAAGTCCCCTCTCCCAAAACTAGCACTCTATCCATGCGTTGTGCTAATTGTTGATCATGCGTCACGATAACCAGGGCGGTATTCATTTCTTTATTTAAATCCAACATCAAATCAAAAACTTTGGTCGCTGTTGCCTGATCCAGATTTCCTGTAGGCTCATCTGCTAATACACAATAAGGTTGATGAACTAACGCACGCGCAATAGCCACGCGTTGACGTTCCCCACCGGAAAGTTGGGACGGCTTATGTTCTTTTCTAGCTTCAAGACCTACTGCATCAAGGATCTTACTTGCTTTTCCTTGAGCCTCACTGATCGAGCTATTCCCCAATAATAACGGCATACATACATTTTCAAGCGCACTAAATTCGGGGAGTAAATGATGAAACTGGTAGATAAACCCTAAACCATGGTTGCGTAACTGACAACGTCGCTTTTCACTAATCTTCTGCCAATTCACATCGTTGACCACCACTTCACCACTAGTTGGCTTATCCAAACCACCTAATAAATGCAAGAGTGTACTTTTGCCTGAACCCGAGGGGCCAATAATAGCCACCCGTTCACCACGAGCAATGGAAATATCAATTCCTCGTAGTACCTCTACTTTCGAGGAGCCGTCATTATAAGATTTATAAAGTTGTTTACTGCTTAAAATAATATCACTCATAATGCAAAGCCTCCGCGATTACCGTTTTTGAAGCGCGCCAAGCAGGATAAATAGTTGCCAAGAAGCTCATTAATAATGCCATAACACATACTTTCCAAATGTCGCTAAACAGAATTTTAGAAGGCAGGTAATCCACAAAATAGATGCTGGATGACAAGACCTTAACATGGAGCCAAGTTTGTAAATGATTCACAATAGTAGTGGCATTATCAGCCAAGAGTAGCCCACCAATCAAGCCTAAGGCAGTCCCCACAACACCTACCATCATCCCTTGCACGATGAATGTCCAGAGTATTGTTGAAGGGGTTGCTCCGATTGTTCTTAAAATAGCAATTTCAGCTTGCTTGTCATTCACTACCATCACCAAAGAAGATACTAAATTAAATGCAGCCACCGCAATAATCAACAATAAGATCATAAACATCATGGTTTTTTCCATCTTCACTGCTTCGAAAAATGCGCCATACTGTTCCGTCCAATTACCTGCTTGATATTCATCACCTAATAAATGGGATAAACGCATAGATAACTCAGGAGCCTGATAAACGTTATTAATCTTCATTTTAAGGCCAGTAACATCATCACCCATTTGAAAAAGCTTTTGCGCATCTTCCATATTGATGAAGGCCAGGCGAGTATCAAAATTAAACCCAGAGCCTGCAGAAAAGACACCAACAACCGTAAATCGTTTAAAGCGAGGAATCATACCGGTTGGGTTCACCGTTGCTTGAGGAATCATCACCGTCACTTTATCCCCAATCATTGCTCCCATGGTATCTGCAATGTTCTTACCTAAGATGATGCCAAAATGGTTTAAGTTTTCAATGCTACCACCCAACAACTTATCCTTTAAATGGGTAATCTTCTCTTCTACAGAAGGAAGCACGCCAGTTAATACAATCGGTAAAACTTGACCATCATGAACTAACAAGCCTTGGCCACCGACATAGGGCGCAACTGCTTTAATTTCAGGAATAGTTCGGATTTTTTCCTCAACGGCCGGCCAATTACTTAAACGTTCATTAGGACCTGTGACAGTAATTTCAGGAGCCATACCAAAAAAACGATTGTGTATTTGCTCATCAAAGCCATTCATTACAGACAAAACCGTAACCAGCACCATTACTCCAATGCCAATACCCAGCATTGAGCTTAAAGAAATAAATGAGACAAAATGATTTTTCTTTCGAGAGCGCGTATAACGCAACCCCATAAATAGGGCTAGTGGTTTAAACATAATTGCTTTAATTTTGGTTAAAGACTTATTGTAGAGAAAAACGCTGCCTAGCGATATAGTTAATACCCCATCCCAAATAATTATTTCATTATCAGCTAACTCACATACTTATCCACAGAATTTGTGGATATCTTTAGGTGGGTTCCCCTACGGTGTTCGGGATGACGTGCTGCTCCAGCGTATATTTTTCTATTTAATAGTATTAATTTTATAAACTAACAGGTATTCTGTGCAAACTAAAAGCACTCAAGCCAATAAGGTAAAGTGAATGAATCTTAATTCATGGTATTTGCCATCGTTAATTGCCCTGTGCCTCTATGGAGCCTGGGGATATTGGGGAACGAGAGCGTCCAATTTTATTAGCCCACTTTCAATTACCTTTTATTCCAGTCTTGGGGTACTTATTTCAGGGATTATTGCCTTAACGCTACTTGGGTTTAGACCTGACTTACATGCTAAAGGCGGACTCTATGGGCTGCTTAATGGCTTAGCTAGTGGTATTGCCTGTATTTTTTTCATTTTAGCCTTACGCAATGGGCCAACCATGCCGGTAGTTTTAGTCACCTCAATGTACCCAATGATCACGCTCATCCTGTGTATGGTGTTCTTAAAACAAAGTTTAACCTTAAAGCAAGCATTAGGCATGGGCTTTGCCATTATTGCCTTAATTTTGTTTGCTACAGAATAAATTGGAAGCATTTTATGAAAGCCTGCTTGTTCCTCCTAACATTGATCTGCTGCAACTTTGCTCAAGCAAAACCTATCCTTGCTTTTGAACGCACGGGTTCTATTTGGACAGCAAACATTGATGGTAGCGATGCGAAAAAGGTTGCTGAAGGTTATGTGCCTGAAGTATCCCCTGATGGAAAATACATTGCCTATAATGTAATGGATAATAACCACTCAACAAATCGTTATCTCGTATTATTAGCACTTGAATCCGGGAAGATAACTCAGTTAAAAAATATCCCATCCCAAAACAACTTTAATCCCGTCTGGTCTCCTGACAGTAAAAAGCTGCTGTTCAACACCTTCATTAACAATGAATGGCATTTAGGGCTAATCAATGCTGATGGCAATGGATATCGCACGATTAAAAATACCGAAAATGAGTACCGAC
Organism: Legionella sp.; assembly: GCA_031291095.1. Lineage (GTDB taxonomy): Bacteria > Pseudomonadota > Gammaproteobacteria > Legionellales > Legionellaceae > Legionella. Next base: position 26,479 of record JARLJR010000113.1, read on the forward strand.
CAACTTGGGCTAATAATGGAACCTCTTTTTTTAGCCATGATCTGAATTCAATCTATTGGTTGGATTTAGAAGGTAAGCTAATTAAAAAATGGCCGATTAATACACTTATTCCAAACGGAAGCATGAGTAGTGCTTCTCGACTTAATATTTCACCCAATGGAAACATGCTAATTATGGATGTCGATATGGACGAAGAGTCTCCTGTATCGAGCTGGGAGGGACCACCAACAGCGCTATGGACCTTTGATTTTAATTCAGGAAAAGCCACACGTATTAGTCCCAAAGGTATGCTTGCCTGGAGCCCTTTTTGGATTAATTCAGAGGCGTATGTGTTTATTGAGCAGAAGAAAACCGATAAGGATTTTGGATTGTATCGTGGGGCGTTAAAGAAATCCTCTCCAGTATTCTTATTAAAAGATGTTCAGACTCCTAGTGTCTCGCGATAAGAAGGAAAAACGTCATCCCGAACGTAGAGAGGGATCTCCTGCTTGTGGCTCCGTGCTTGCGTCGGAGATCCCTCTCTACGTTCGGGATGACGTTTTGTGAAGATGAGGGGGAGAGCAAACCTACCCTACACAACCACGTTAAACCAACCGCATCCCTAACAGCTCAACCTTTATCGGATTTAATCGCTCAAGATGAGCATCATGATGTGTCGTTAATAGAATGCCACAATGAGCCACCTTTTCTTCCAGCAGCTCTAATAACACCTGCTGTGATTTCTTATCCAAACCATTTAAAGGTTCATCTAAAATAATAAAATCAGGCTGCCCTATCAGCGCAGAACTTAGCAGAAATTTCTTTTTTGTACCAAACGACATATTAGCGATTTTAGTATGCGCATGTGCTTGTAGCTCAAATCGCTCAAGAAGCTGATTAACTTCCGCTGCATTTTTTGTCCTTACTTTTGCAAGCCAAGACACAAACTCATATCCCGTTAAAAAAGGATAAATCGGTAAATCATCGGGAATATAAAATAATCTTTTTGCATTAACACTATTATCTTTTACTAAATAGTTATTATTCAGCACAACAGCACCTGAATCAGGAGAATCCAGACCAACTATTAAACGTAACAGGGTGGATTTTCCAGCGCCATTCTCCCCAGTAAGATGATACACCCGTTGCTGAAAGGTATAAGATAAGTCAGTAAACAAAACCTTATTAGCAAAGGATTTATTAATCTTCTGAAGTTCGATGCTACGCTCCAAAGCAAGCTCCTAAAACAAGATATTGAACCACGCCACTACCCAGGGTACTCAGCAACGAGGAAAATAAGCAAAAACGTAATGATTGGGCATAAAAAATTCGATTAATTATTAGTCCAATAGACCCCATCACCCACATAACCAAGAGCAATAACAAATAATTTTTAAAACTAAAAATACAGAACAAAAAAACAGGAACTAGAATTACAAATAATAATAACGAAATAATAGCTAGTTCCTTTACAAAGTTAATTTGCCGCTGATAAGGAAAAACCCTATGAAATAAGGCGTAATCTAGTTTTCTCTTTTCAAAAAGAATAAATAATGTAGATAAAATATAAATTTGTAAACTCACCAAAACAAGAACGATCGCTTCGCGACTCTCTAGTGCTTCTTGAGGGGACAATATTTGTAAAATCAATCCTGAGACGGCGAAACAAAGAATTAATTTTGTGATAAACGCTCTTTTTCTTTCTCTTAAAACGACTAATTGCAGAAGGAAAATACTCTGACGCTTATGAGCATTTAATGTATGAATAGACGTTGTTTTAAATAAATAATTTCTTTTGACTACACTCGGTTGCACAGTCCAAATAATTAGCCCACTTAGTAATATAACAAAGCAACTAACACTATAATTTACAAACCAACTTGCCTGCGTTGAGCTCCAAACAACGAATACCAATACAGAAAACAATAAAATACCATTCGCTATGTTTCGATAAAGACAATTCCATAATAATGTAATTATTGCCAATATCGTAGCAGCATATAAGCAGTATTGGGATGAAACAAACCATAGCTCTTTAGAATAGTGAAGAATATTTATCGCCCCAAAGAAAATGGCTAACCAAACAATATTTAATGACACTAAAAGAATAATGAAATCTATTTTCTTATAAGCACGAGAAGAGATACATAAAGTATGCAAATATTCTCTGAACTCCCCACCTTTTATAAAGGTTAATTGGGTTACGGTCATGGCCAGCAAAAATACTAACAATGAAACTAAATAAATCAGTTTCTCTTTTAAGGTCTTAGATGGATCGATAAGGGCATAAAATGGAATACCTAGTGCTTGAATATGCTCCACTCCAGGCATTAATAGGCAAATGATAAAAACGGACAATAACTTGTGTCGAGCAAGAAACTCCTTCGTTTCAGAAAAGTAATACTTTATACGAAACCTGAGGAAATGCTGATTAAAAGCGTCCTTATCCAACTGGATTAATTTAAACATAGATAAATATACTCGTACTACAAAAATTTTATGGCTACCTTGGGTAAAAAGCATAGTAATTTTCAGCCAATAAGTACACCAATGATTTAATTTTTTCTGTTATTAATAAATGCTTAATGTTTATTTGTTATACTACTGAGGACCTTACTTTATAAGAGAGAATGATATGTGGCTTTTTAAGTTTTTTAATTCTGCCTCGGAAAGCGAATCACTAACTGATGCTTTAATGATAGGCTCTACATCTGCAGCCGCTGTAGTCGCGTCTCCTGTGATCTTTGGATTTCTTATTTTAAATCGTGTTAATCCAACATTAGGAAATGCGATTCTAAACAAGCTGGGCCTAGGATCTAATATGCATGACGAGTTAGATTTAGAACAAATGCTGGCAACAGGCCACTATTATGAAGAAACTGAGGGAGCAATAGCTTTTGCACAACAAGAACAATCTGAAAGGCACAAAGCACACGCACTAGTAAGCAAAATTGTAGAAAAACTTGCTAATGACTATGCGACGGCAGAGACATTAAAAGAAATTCCTGAAGAATACTTATGTCCTATTACCTTAAGTATTATGGTAGAACCAATGCGAGTTGTAACCTTTGTTGAAAACAAAGAAGTTATTCATTATTTTGACAAAGATGCAATCGAAGGATGGTTAGAAAACCATGACACCAATCCTCTGAATAGACAAGTGATTGTGTCGATGGAACAAGATGACGAACTTAAACAAGAAATTCGTAATTTTGTCGATGATCCTAAAAACCATAAAGAGAATGAGGAAGAGCTCACTGGATCCACAACTTTAGCTGCTATGCGCTAATCCTGCTCCTTCGTAGCCCGGTTGCCTGCAACCGGGAACTCATCACACCGATACAGCTCAAAGAATATCTCGTTATTGTTCAAACTGCGACATAATATTTTTTAATGGAAAACTTTCGCTAACCACGCTAACTGCTTTTTTAAAAACAGAAAACACCTGTTCTTCCCTGTTTTCGGTGATACTGCCATCAACAATAAGCTTTGTAAGCTCAGCTGCAATTTGCATTTGATTATTACAGGCACTAATTGTATCTCTCATTACGTCAACCATCATATCGTTGTTATAATCCTCTTCCTCAAAAAGCGACATGAAATCCATCTCTTCTTCTTGATTTTCAATTTTATTTTTCTTAGCCATGTTCATTCTCACTACCTGTCAAAAAGATGGAAGTTAATCATTTAACTGTATAAAAGCAAGAGAAATTTTACTAAGCATTCATGTAATGGGTTTCGAAGACCCTTCGGGATAGTTGCATTTCTGCGATTAACACCATGAGGATATCAGTTAGTAAACAAAATTTATAAATGAACAGTGTAGGATTATATTTTGAGATATTTTCTCTGAAGATTAAATCTTAGATAAGAAAGTTAAGAAAGAAGATTTGGTGCCCAGGGCCGGAATCGAACCCAGCTTTAACCTGTTGATTTTTAATAATATAAATAATGAGGACTCGAATCTTACCCAAGATCTTACCCAACTTGGCGTATGATAACTTATTTGAATCGTTACGAAAAGCTATGAATGAATAAGAAAATGGCATATCTAGATTCAGCTTCATCTATTATTGATTTCGGGCCACTGACATAAAGCATTCATACTGTATAGGGACATAACCATTAACTTGATATTCATTAAACCAAGAGTTAAGTTCCTGTTTTGCACTTAACTCAAAAGCATTTAGATCGATGTCAGAGGTAGACAAAAATAAATACTCTACACCTTGTTGGGTTAATTGATGGGTATGGCGGCATTTGAATATTTTATAGTTACCTTCGCCATATAATCTATTAAGTAGTATGTAGGAATCTGTTTCTACGTGAATCGAAAGAGGATGTCTTTTTTTGTAGTTATGGATAATTTGATTATATTTTTTTGAACAGTTTGTATTGGAATCGTCACGAGAATTCCACACGGTAATTATCTGAGAATTGTAATTAGCCGCATCAGCAATAATTTCTTTTATTTTCTCAATGTCCATCCAATGTAATGACTGGGGAAAAACAAAAGCATCAATACTTCCTTTTTTTAAAATAACATCTTCGGCACTAGACTCTATGAAAGTTACTTTATTATTGTTATTTAATTCTACTTTGCATTCTGCAAGCATTTCAGCACAAGGATCTACTGCATAAATTTCATAATCATACTTTAATAAGTCTTTAGTAAAGATACCTGTACCACATCCAAACTCAACAATTTTTGATCCAGGTTTTAATAGATTTGCTAAATACTCAAAAACAGGGACAGGATAACTTGGTCTAGCATGTTTATAGAAGTGTGCTTTTTGAGAAAAAATAGTCTTATAAGTCACAGAAGCTCCTTAATTTTGGTAATCTAAAACACATTTAGCAGCAGCCTCCCCTGCGATTTTTCCAAATACTGATCCCGCCATTAGGCCACTGCCTCCTGCATAATTCCCCCAAAATAAGCCTCCTACAATTTCTCCGCAAGCAAATAAATTCTGGAAAGGTATATTATCTTTTCTAATCACTTGAGTATCTTTATTAATTTTTAACCCACCGTAAGTAAATGTAATCCCTACTTTTACAGGAAAACCAAAAAAAGGTGGCTTATTAATAGCAAGAGCCCAGTTACTTTTAGGCGGAAAAAGATTGGTAGTACTTACTCCATCTAACCTACTCAAATTAATTTGTTGTGGGATTATTGCTCGATTAAAACATTCAATATTTTTTTCAAATTCAACATAATCAATACCAAGAGCTTTACCTAACTCAACCAATGTATTTTCTTCTGCATAATTTCCATTATCAAAATAATTTTTGGACAAAAACCTTGCGGTTTTTTGATCAAAAATCTGATACGCAATTTGCCCTGGTTGCCCAATAATTTTTCTGCCAAGTTTTGCATAGATAAAATTGGAGAGATGTCCACCCTCATCAAAAAATCGTTCGCCCTGAGTATTAACAGTGACACCATAATTAAAAGCATATCTTGAGTTATTTTGGCTTTCCTCATTTTCACCTGGAAGCATATAGGGCTTTAAGTGGCTATATTGTGGCGTTGCATGACATTCGGCATAATCTCCATAAAGAAGAGCACCAATGTTAGCAGCAGATGTTATTCCTTGTCCTGTGTTAAATGGTACCCCCCTAAGTGCTGCATGTTCCCAATGAGGACCAAGATATTTCTTTCTCATTAAAGAGTTGGCTTCATAGCTTCCACAGGCAAGGATAATTGTTTTTGCTTGCATTCTAATCTGTTCATTCTTGTATAATACTTGTACATATTTAATGTAATTATCACAAGCGATCAAATCTGTAAGTTCACATTCATAAATTATATGAACTCCCTTACGTTCTGCTAAAGAAAAATTAATATTTTGTAGTTCTCTACCACCACCCGCTATTCTAATAGGTAAACTACCAGCCACTATTCGAGGTTTTATTTCCCATTTATGGCCTAAGCTATGTAACCAGCGGGCAGTTTCATATGAGTTTTTAACAAGAATCGAAGATAATTCAGGGTGAGCGCGATCATCTGAAACGTCCATTAAATCATTATAAAATTTATCTTCTGGGTAAGCTAAATAATGTTTTTTTAAACGAGCTAATTGCTCTTCTGTAATTTCAGCTAACTCTAAGAATGCTAATAGGTTATTAATCTCAGAATGTGCAAATCTAAAATTCATCGTAAGAGAACTATTTCCACCACGCTCTTTATAACTTGCTTTTTCAATTACTACGACATTTCGAGTTTTATGTATAGCAGAAATTGCAGCACAAAGGCCGGCGTTTCCACCTCCAATAACCAATACATCAATATCTTTTATCTGCTTTAAATTATTCATATTCTCATCATTAACTTAATTTCATTTGTGATAATGAGCCCACGTCTTTAAAACCAAATTTTCTGTATAGGTTCAATGCGGGAATATTTGATGTATCTACAAATAAAAACGCACCTTTGTACTTATCACAAATATCATTTAATAACTTTGATAATAATAATTGACTAAAACCACGACCTCTATATTTTTCATCGGTATAAACATAACTAAGACATCGATAACCTTGAACTTCCCGAATCCAAGCAGCAATACTTACTACCTCATCATTAACTTTTATCCCCATAAATTCTCTTGTGGAAGATAAAATTAATTTTTTAGCCCCTGGTTCATCAAGTGTTGTATTTAGTCGTTCAGTTGAAAATTTACCGACAAGTACATGCGCCCCAAAATCATTAAGCTCTTCTCCTTTAAGAAATTCAAATTCTGATGAAATTGAAGTAATGTGTTCACTTATTTCTTTGGACATTAAAAGCATTTTTGTACTACTGTATTTTTCACTTAAACTGTGCAGATAATCCCCAATTTTATTGATTAACTCATCTGCACCTTCAATAATTTTAACAATGTAATTTGCTTTTAGATGAATAAAAATTTCTAAAGCTCTCTCTGGATTTGTAGTTACAGAAAAAAATAAACTACTTTTTTGAGGATGAAAAATAGCCAGATTTTCATTGGACATTTTGAATATTTTTATAGGCTCCGTAATACTTTGATTCTCAATTAAAGAAAGCAACTTGCTGTTCAATAATAATTGACTGTACAGAATTCCTAATTCAATTTCATTCAGTGTGTTAGATTCAGATATCATAATTTTGACAATTTCATCCTTGGTAAAAATTTGATAAAACATAAGGCAGAACAAAGACAGCATATACTGGCCAAGAGATATATTTTTTGATAATCCGTAATCGTGAGCAATAATCCAGCTAGTAAGCTAGCAAAACCTCCAATAATAGAAACATACGTTTTCCGAGCTGTAGCTATCAACCGCCAGTCAGAAGGCTCCTCAGCGCAGTCTTGAAAAAAGCTTTGCCATACAGGAAGGGAAAAAGTATTGATGAACTCTAAAAATGAGACCATTCCAATAAAAAGATAAATCGAATGGTGAGTCGCAATTATTAGAAACGGTAAAGCATAAGATAATCGTAACCATTGCGATTGGGGAGCATTGATAACATGTTTTTTCGTAATTAGGGAGATAAACAGCGCCCCCAAAAAACTAAATGTAAATTGAGAAATATAGTAGAAAGAAATCAGCTTATCACTCGCATTGAAAGATTCTTTTAATATATAAATCACAGAGCCATTCAATAAAAATAAGGATAGTGCAAGAAAACCATGCGAAATTGTTAGTTTTCTAGATTTTTGTCTAAATAAAATTAAGAGCGTAATTGGTGTTGTTGATAAACGAGTAAATGGTTGTCCTACACATTTAGAACGATTTACTAATACCGCAGCAAATAAGTAAGTTAAGGCATCTAAAATAAAAACTGTTGAAGAAGCTCCCCAAGTGAGTAACGGGACGGCCAGTGCTGAACCTAAGATGGTACCGAAATTTTCATAGGACTTTGTGATACCAATTAAATTTTGACGAGAATTTGACGATACTTGGCTAATTGTTCCAATTAAACTTTCATAATAACCTCGACTGCTTGTATTAATAATTGATGAGAGCAACGTAATTACAAACAGGCTTGGGATGAGTATTTTATTATTAATAACAGCCAAAAATAAAATCGTTATTGCTAATAAGAAATTACATATCACTAAAGACGATTTATCAGTATTTCCGATTTTAAAACGCCCAATAATTTGGCATGCAACAAAACTACCCAACAATTGAACAAATATTTGTAAGGCCATTATTAATGGGTTATGAGTTTTATTGTATATAAGTAAAGGGATAAAAATCATAGACATTGCACAGCCTAGGGAGGAAATTCCTGCGCTTAATGCTAGCCATTTTATATCAGAGATACGTTTCATTTTTCCTCTTAACAAAAAGGGTCTGGAGGTACAGCAGGTATTTTATTTTTTTGCACCATTTCCCGAACTAATGGTTTAGTAAGTAACTCATCTGTAAACGCCTTTACTAAATAAAAATTTCCCCATCTCCGAAGTTCTGCAATGTACAAATGATTTAAATCTTTTAAATATTTTGAAATAACTTGCTTGAAACTTGTATCTATTAAATAAGTATTATTTTGCGAGGCACTTATTTTACTCAGTAAATGTTCTTCTTGTTTAGCTGCAGTTTCACCATACAAGGTATCTAATCTATTAATTGTATCTAAACGATTTCCTTCTCTCCCTTCTTTTTGGCGACAAAGCAAATTGGTAATCAACAATAAAGCTTCTTCCCGAGCTTTTTTCAGCGATATTTCCCAGCTGGCACTACAACGTGAACCACAATACATGATTGGATTAATTTTGGATTTAACGATTGCTAAAACAAAAGGAATAGAACTATTTGCAACGGCATAATATTCGATAAAGTAACTATCATCTATTGGTTCATTTTTTATCTTATACAATTGATAATCTAAGTACCAAATCTTACATAAGATATCTCGCTCTATCAGTTCATAAATTGCATGCTCAATAGCAAGATTTTTATCAGAGTGGAAGCTTAAACCACTTGCAGAGGATAATGAATTCTCAGTGCGAACTAATAAGAATTCTGCGGGTATTTTTTTTTCTTGAACTTCATTCGAAAAAATAGTTTTTGCTAAAAAACCGTCTTGGATGGTACGTTCAGAGAAACTTGGGCCAAACGCTAGCATTCTTTCCATAGCCTCATAGCACGACCTATCTATTACTTCTTGCAAGTCGTAGCCCGCAGCATGCCCATAAAAATTATGCGAAATCGAATGCTTATCTCTTATTGAAGCAGCACTGTCTGAAACAATTAAGTTAGGATCAAGAGGGTGATAAAACCAAGAAAACCTAATTGGAATTTTTTCAATTTCTAGCTTTCCAGTATTAAAGCGCATTCTTTAAAACTCTCACGAATCAGTTTTCCATTCTCAGTTAATTTAGCATCTTTTGAATAAACTGAGTTGAGGCCAATTTCAAATTGTAATTGGCATAATTGAAGTCGATCTCGAAATCTTGCTGCATAACCTTTAAATGAAAGTTTTTTAAAAACACGGATCATTCTAGCTAAGACAAAAGTACCATGAAAAATACCAAACATTGGTCTTAAGTCATCTCGTATTGGGGCTCTAAATTTGAGTTCATCATCAGGATTTAAAACAAACTTCTCTTGAAAAAACATTGTATGTAATCTTAAGTGCGAAATCTCATGCACAATATGCTCAATCCAATATCCAACCTGATCATCATGCTGATCAGGAATTCTTAGCCAGATGGCTCCTATAGTATCTCCTGACGCTTGGCCTCTAAGTACTCGGCCTTGAAAAAGCTTTATAGAGGAGAGAAAGATTGATACTTCGTATGCAATGTCTGCATCAGCCTTAGCAATCAAGGCAATCGCTTTGTGTATATTAGATTTATGAAACTCTAATTGCTCATTAGAAATTGGCCTTACCAATGTAGTTTCACCACAAATATTTTTTTGCTCGTATTGTCTCATTTTTGCAACATATGAAACTTCCCAAAATTCAGACAAAACAGAGCTAATTCTTAATTCTTGCTCATATACGCCATATAATTTTAACCATGATACTCGCTGAATAGCGTCCATAATAGAATCAATGGATGAAGACTTTATTGCCTCATGTAACTCTTGTGTATAAAGAAAAAATGCTGGTGAAAGTTTTCGATTACAATCTATTTTTTGTATAAACTCCGCTAGATCCTTAAGATCATAACGGAGTTTTTTCTCACAACTTTTAAGTAACTTTAATAAATTATTCTTTTGTTTCTCGGAGATATAACACATAAGCTTTTTTGCTCCTTCTTCATCTGGAATAGATGTGGAGAGTAGAGAACTGGCTGACATTGCATACCTCACAAATAGAATAAGAAACAAATCGAATAACTTAATTAATCTTCTTGCGCTGCTCTTAACATAGATGGATCAAATTCACCTATATCATCAAACACAACAGTTTCATCATTATTTAAATCGATTTCAGAAGATTGATTATTGATCACAGTTTCCATATTAAACTCCATTTTTCATATAACTTTGTAAGAACATCCTTTGAAAGGTTAAAATTAAGGATGCTTCTCTCAAAAAAGACTTAAGAGCAGCTAAAATTTAATTGAAAATAATAAGACATGCAAGTAATTTATCAACTTTGATGGAAAAAAAGGCGTTACTTATTGAATTATTGTGATTTATTGGGAGGATTTATTTCAAATGGTTTTATTGGTAAGAACCAGGTATCGAATCTGATTGCAACTTATTGATTTTAATTAATATAAATAAATTAAGGGCTCGACAACCATCCAAAAACAATCCAAAATGGTGCATGATGGCTCATTTGAATGACTATTCATTAGAAAAAATATATCAAAAACCATGGCATATCTGGTAAAGTGATTCACATACTTTGTAAACAGCTAGATATTACTTTAATATAGCGTTTCTTACGAGCAAGTTAAGAGATTGTCTTAATTATAAATGGTAAAACAATGCAAACAAAATCATCTCAATCTTCTGTTAATCATATTGAATATAAGAAAAACTTTCTAAAGAATGTAATTTTTCGCCTAGATTTTAACTCATTAGAACAATTGAGTAATAACGCCCCCCCTGAGTTTGGTAATGTGATAGCTGAAAAATACCATTCTCCAGCCCAAGGTGAAGTTAAACATCTTCAAGTATCAATTTCCGCAGATGGCACCAAGACAATCAAGGAAGAGTCTAACTGGATTTGGAAATATGAGCATAAAGGATCTACTAAAAAAAGTATTTCTTTATTAAAGGATGCTCTTATCTTTGAATGTCATGAAACAGGATATAAAAATTTTTCTACATTTGAAGAGGATGTTTGTTTTATTTTTAATAAATTTATAGATCTTTATGATGTAAAGCAATTCGGTCGAATAGGTTTAAGATATATCAATGAAATTTTTATCCCAGAAAATAAAAACCCTTTAAAATGGCAAGGTTATATAAACCCTAATTTATGTAACGCATTAGAATCAGGCATTGTCGATGGCTCTACGCCAATAAGATCAATGCATCAAGTGCAAATTAAATTAGATGAAATTGATGTATTATTTAATTATGGTATTTTTAATCGAGATTATCCCAATCCTATAGCCAAACCAGAATTGATTTTGGACTATGATTATTATATAAGCGGTATGCTAGAAAAAAATGACGTACTAAGTAAACTAGTTAGTCTAAATGCAGTTTCCAGACGAATGTTTGAATATAGTATAGAAAACCAGCTAAGGGAAAAAATGGAGATAATTCATGAAAAAAAATAGTGATAAAGTAAATGAAATAGCAACTGAAATTGGAAAGAATTATTTTTCTACACCCAGCACCTCTCTTGATAAACAAAGACAAGTGGCTGGCTATGATTCTTTTGATATTTCAAGTGAACCATATCGTAAATCTACGTCACGCGTGATAGTTAGAAGATATACCGTCAAATGAGTGAAAGCCGTTCTTATTTTACACATGATTTTGAACAATTACATCAAGGGGATATATTTTCAGATGTCACAATTGTCCAAAGTATTACTGAACAAGATTCAGATATCCTTGTAGAAGAAAGGCTATTACCCTATGCAGTTGTTATAAGCCAAGAATGTGATTTAGAGCAGGATGCTAATTCAAGAAAAACAAGCGGAATAGATCAAGATAAATATTTACCGACAATATTATTATTGCCAGCATATCCTGCTGAAATGCTTAGAGAAGGTAGTCATCTTGGATCTTATAACCAACAAATGCAAAAATTTAATTCAGATCGCTTTAAACTATTAAAACAAAATGGTAATAATCGATATCATTTTCTCCATAGTGACGGTAAGTTTCATGTTCCAGAACTCATTATTGATTTTAAACATGTCTACTCAATTGCTCGAGACATTGCTTATTCTTCTTCATTTTCAAAGGGATATATCGCAACAGTTGCTCAATTATTTAGAGAAAATTTATCTGCAAGATTTTGTCATTATTTAAGTAGAATCGGCTTGCCTGAAACAATTACTGAATAAAAAACTAAATCGAGGGGTACTTAAAATATGTTGAGTGCTTTCTAGCTGAATGAAACCTACAATCATATCAAACATAATAGGCTTTATGTCACGCCTCAATTCATCCATCATTAGTATTTATTCCATCATTTAGTCTTTTCCTATATGGAGTATGTAGGTCTTTTAAAGGAGGAAAAATTTCTCCTACTTCAACTTCTAACGTAAGAGCAATCTGGATTAAGCTCTGAATTGAAATATTTTGCTCGCCACGCTCTACCCGTCCTGCGTAGCTCCGGCCTAATTGTGCGGCAGCAGCGAAATCCTCCTGAGAGAAACCACGTTTCTTCCGTAGTTCTCGGATTCTTTTGCCTATTTTAATAAGATTCGGGTGTTTTTTCTCCATAGCATAAGTACATCGTATAACGCCTAACAGAACCACGCCCGGGAGATGCTATTTTTTAAGGAATAAGGTACTATACGAAGCTCGCGCAAGAATGGATAAATATTAATCAAAGGAGTTGATATTAGATTTTTATTTATGAGGTTAGAATAAAATGAGTACTTTTAAAAAGATTGCATTTCAAATTTTACAAGAAACAGGTAGGTCTCTGCACAGCAAAGAGATTACTGCTATAGCTCTAAAGAAAGGATGGCTAAAAACGGCTGGAAAAACCCCTGAAGCTACTATGAATGCACAATTAATCGTTGATATTAACGAAAAAAAACACAAATCATGCTTTTTAAAGGTAGCCCCTTCTGTTTTTGCATTAAATCCTGATTTGGTTCAAAAAAATCTCATATTACCCGAGGATACAAAAAAACATAAGGTTTCCACTAAACAAAAAGGAGATATTGCGGAAGCTCGTATAGCAGAGCTTATTACTTTGTATGGCGATACTAACCTCTCCTGTTACAAACCTATCTCTGATGATGATGGCATCGATCTTATAATAAAGGAAAAAGGCAGCCTTAAGACAATGTATGTACAAGTAAAAAGTCGGTATGGCTCAGAACCTAATCAGGCATTCACCGCCACTGTCAAGGCAGGAAATATGATTGAACACTATTCTGTTGGCCTCATTTTTTGTTATTTCGACATGGAACTGGGAGATCTTTGGGATTACCTATGGTTTATTCCTGCTCCTACATTTGCTAAATCAGCTCACAAATTGGATAATGGCCGTTCTTTTGGCTTTGTTGCAGGACGGCAGAAAAAAGAGACCAATAAGTGGGATGATCATTTAATCGATAAGCGTGATCTAGCTAATCAAATTTTGGCTCAAATGAGACGAATTGATTAATAAATCCATTCTATTTTACTAGGACTAAATAACAATAATAACAAACAGGGAATAGTTAAGAACAGGATTCTTAAAGAATAATCTTAACTAACCGAGAAAAAAATGAACAAGAAAAAATTGTTATTTTTTATCATTGCCCCTTTGGCAATGTTACTTCAATCCCATAATGTATTGGCAGAAGAACCACCCAAGGCATTGTATTGCCCAGAAAAAATTGAATGCTCCAAAGATAAAAGTATTAGCTCATGTAAAGCTTTTGGAGAACATCTCGAGTATTGGGGAAAGATTTATTCTGAAGGCACCGTAAAAAAAGGAATCTATTTTCTTACTCGGATAGACTCTAGCTATCAGAATCCTACTACAGTTTATTCTTATCCTAATATATGCTCCTATGGGAACGTTGATTACCCCACAAGTCCAATTCTTGGAATAAGTCCTCCTGGATTTGGATCATATGATTATGAATCTCGCTTTTGGGAAGCAAGACAAAATGATATGACTAAATGGTGGATTTACGGATACCAAGCTCAATGCAATAATGGTGGTTCGATTATAAACCCCCAAGATTGTCCATTAGAAGAAGTACCATTAGTTAAAATTAAATCCGATTATCAATCGAATATTACAAAAATTTCAGCATATGCAAACGGCATTCTTCTTGATGATGATTATTGGTACCCCGATTTCAATAACCAATTTTCTTGGAAAGCAATAAACATGTATAAAGCGTGGGATTCATGCTCAGATACAGGTCTATGCACTATTGAGTTAATGGCTACCATAAACCAAGCACTTGTTGATATTGGTAGTATTGTTATTGATATGGATAATAAAATGAAAATAGTCCATATTCATGCTATTACTGGATTTAAAATTTCTCATAATGAGAAAGAAAACTCTATTGAGATCAAGGTGGTTCTTAACTAACTCGTCTTTAAACGGGGGAATTACCGCCCCCTTTCATAATTTCAGCATATATACGGGCAGCCTCGTTAGGATCTTTTGTATTTAACTTCAAGCTCATGACGGGTTGCTTTTTTGTGTCATCATGCGTTTGTATAATATCTATTAGTCCCTTTAGTTCAGGTATAGAAATCTCTTGACCCGCAAGTGAGTTAAGCATTTCTGGTATTGCTTTTTTAACCTCAATAGTACTGAGATCAGGCATAATAATGGCAGCAGATTTGTCTTTTACCTTTGGAATTAAACGTTCAATACATAATCGAAGTGATATAGGGTCGCCCGAAAGAGCTAGCTCAATAACTTTGTTAACCAATGATTCTGAATTTGCCTCCAAAAGCTTTACCAATTGTGTATTTTTATTTGGACGACCTTTTGGCCTACCCGATATATTTCCAGACTGCCCCGGTTTAAATGTCGCCATTTTTAATTGTCCTTTTCTGTATTTTTCCTGTATTTAACAGGAAATTAAGACAATTATACCGCATCTAACTCTGTCACCATATCTCAAGTTTTTTCTCAATTTACATCACTATTTTTAAAAGTGTCTTATTGTCACACCCACAAAACCCACATTCGATCAAAAAACAGCAAATGTGGGTTTTGTGGGTATAACATTTAACGAGGAATAAAAATTTACTCCTCTACAAGATACTCTGGGTTAATATAATATTTACCATTTGTTTTTGTAGAAATATATCCTCGTTGGATTAATTTGTTAATAGCCTCCAGTCGATCCTCTTTCTGAGTTAAATTAGACCAATCTTTATCTCTGATTTGGGATCGAGTAAAAAAAGAACCTAAAAGTGGTAATTTGTTAGCTAAAGACCTTGCAGGAATATCATCTTTATATGCCAAACCATACATCCGTTTTGCATGACTTAAAAAATAAGCCCCTAGTTTAATTGCACGAAGAATATAATCAACAGGTATATATTGCTCACCTGATATACGCCCCCATTTTTCATAAAGAAATAAATACACTGAAAGCACAGCAACAAATTCATAAGATTTTCCAACATGTGCACTCAAATGAGGCTCCATCTCATAGGCTTGAATAGTAGTTTCTTCACGCCAATAATCAAATACCTCTTGAGCTTCATCATCGAAACGAACAATTATTTCATCAGGTGGCATATTATTTAAACTTGCCAATAAAATGTTCCATTTCCTCTCTAACTCTTCTTCGCCTTGCTTATCTTGAGACAATCGAATTTTAGTATCTGGATAAACCACACCTTGAAAACGCTGCAAAAATCCATCGTTTGTTAAGTTATTTTTCATCTCGTTAACAACACGTTCTAATTTTCCCGGTTGAGTACCCCCAATAATACTTATTATTACTCTTTCAATGTAATCCGTTCCCCTGCTAATCGTCCTATAGCTATAAGACCCATTTCCATTATAAGCAGTTAAGTAAAACCCCCTCTCTTCACAATGTTCATCTTTTGATAACCGTATGAACAACGGAGCTACCTCATCAAGCTCCAGCATAATCCCATCAATATTATCTTTCATAATTAATATGAGTTTTTCAAATGTAGTTCGATTGACAGTATATACTTTGCATTTGGGTGCTTGAGCGAGAAGAATATTAATCTCGTGTTGAAATGTTTTAATTCTTGTTTCGAAAATATCCACATTATTTTGTTCAGGCTGCGTTTTTACATTTTCTCTATCTAACCCTTTCATTGCCGTATTTAATTTTCTTTGCAGTAAATCCAGCTTTTGTTTATGCAGCTCATGATTTTTGTTATAAACTTTTTCCGCCTCCTCACTGATACTTTTTATAAAACTTGCTGTTGCGTCTAATGCATTGGATTTACCGGATGAGGGAGGCCCGACCATTATCCAGAAAAAATTAGGAGTAACATGCCACTTAGTATGTCTGGTCATTGCTATTTTTAATTTTCCTGCAAATAACACCCCCATACGTGATAATACCGAGATTAAAATAAAATCAGGAGGACATCCTCGAATTTCTGCTTGCTCTTTGATAAAGGTTTCCATCTGCTCGGGTAGTGAATCAAATGGTATATCATCGACAGGTAATAATTTATTATCAAACGGCTGATACACATTAAATTTAATGTTTGATGTTAACACCTCATTATTAGCCAAGCTCTTGTTAAACTCATCTACGGTGCGTCCATCTGGCGCATATATTGTTTGAGCAGCTTTAGCAATGGCATCTTTTAAATCTAATTTTTCCATTACTCGCCATAAGTCAAAACAATCATGCCAATATCCATCATTAAACTCATCCGCATGATGGCTATAAAATTTATTTCCTTTTACAGTGATCCCTGGAGTTCCAGAGGAAGAATTTGGCCTTAACCATTTATGAGACAATATACGTTTATAACCATAATAGCTCAGTAATTCTTCAATATTTCTTTGCTCGTTAAATGCGTGGATAACAGATATTTGCTCTGGCTTATTGGATAAAATTTTTTGTGTAATAACATAACTAGTAGGAGGTAGCTCTAATGGCTCGATCACATCAACAAGCTGTCCTTCCGTATTTTCAAAATAAAGGGTTTCTGTCTTGCTACCCTTGGGCTTACGTGGACAATACCAGCTTTGTGACCAAGTTAAATTTTCAATTGCATTAGCTAATAAGTCACATCCTTGCAAAGCCAACTTTACATTGATTCGTGAAATAATTGATTCTATTGTTGGTGCTAACTGGTCCTTTTTATATGGTGAATTGGTAATTAGTTGTATTCTATATCGATAGCCTTTTTCATTTGTATAATGAGAATAAGAACCATGTAACATATAAGCCAGATTAAGATCTTTTAAAATGTTGTTTACTTGCAATGGATCTGGCGCACCGTCAATCTCCTCACCATCGGCATTTATACGTTTATCACAATCAATAACAATTATGCTGGCAAAGTTTGATGCATTCTCATTACTGCGCCCCAAACATTGACCTGTATTATCAGTGCTTAAAGTAGTTCTAATCCAATGTGATCCTTTTTTATCACCTTCAACACACTTTCTTAGCTTAGCTAACCATTCGCTAACATTTATATTCTGATAAGTAGGGGTACCCCTAACATCATCATTGGAATATGCCACTTTAATTTTATCTAAATCAGTATTAAAATCATTCATCTTAAACACTCAGCTAGTTTCGAGGGCTGCCACCCTCGAATAATTTTTTATTCGATAACCCTTTTTTAGACTAGCATTAGCTTATAGCTAATCTTGGTTTTTACGGGTTGCTGTTGAAAGCCCCTCTACCCAATTCTCTATTTCTTTTCTGAGGTACATCGGGCGTTTACCTAGTGGGTTTCTGGATTTTGGAAAATCAGACAATTTGATTAGTTCATAGAACTTGGTTGATCCAATACCTAACATTTCTTGAGCTTGTTTTGGATAAATTAAAATAGGTTTATTTGACATGAATTACTCCTTAAAAATTTAAAAATAAGATAGACTTTAAATCGCTCTCAACGATTCATGAGGCCAATAATAAACGTTTAAGAAAGCATAAATTCGGTGTATAGGGGAGTAATTTTTTAGGGTTAGCAAGAGGATTTTAATTGATTAATTTGTTTTTAAATCAATCAAAATCCCATCGCTCTTTTAGCTTAATAAATAGAGTATTTATTAAGCTAAATCTCGTATTTTTTTATATTTTTCATGGTAATTATCAATGGTATCTCTCGAATAAAATCCACTAACAATCATTGCAAATTCCACTAATTGATTTTTATTCCCTCTCCCTTTTCCTCCAGAAGTTAACCCGAATTTTTTTTCTCCAAGAACAAAAAGACTTTGAATAGCAGCTTCTTCAAGAGTTTTAGGATTGACAGCAGCACTTTTAGGCTTTAGAAGAAAAGGACGAAGCTTATTAAGTCCAGTAATTTTTTTTTGAATTGATTGTGCAAAAAGCCTATCTTCTTTATGCTTTTTATTTTTTATTTTCCTTTCTCTCACTTTTTCATCGTCTTCTGGATACTCCAGACCTAGATACATTTCATCCAAATGAAAATTTTTTAAATACTTTTGAATTTTATTATTAAATGTCTTTAAATTTTCATGAACCTTAATCATGCCCTCAAGTTTCTTAACAAAAGTATCGAGCTTATCTCTTTCTTTTTCTACATCAAATTGGGGATGGCAAGCAAGCTTGTAACCTTTAACATAGCATTCCCAAGGCCTAATCATTTCTTCAAAATCTTTAGGTTCTGGAGTCAACTCTAGTTCCTCGTTTAATCGTTTGTATATTTCTTCAATGCGTGATTGAGCTGATATTGGTTCGTCATAATTTTGCATATTAAATTATCCAAGTTGATTCATACATGATGTGTTATGGTTGTTGTCAATCCAATTGCTATACCATTCCATTAATTGTCTACGCTCTTCCCTAAATTCAGCTCTTAAATACCTTCCCTTTACTCCTTGTACGCTGTGAGCTAACTGAGCCTCTATGGCTTCGCTTCTAAAATGTCCTTTTTCATGCAATACACTGGAAGCAAGAGAACGAAATCCGTGGGCTGTATGTCGATTTTTAAAACCAGCATGATGTAAAAGTTTACGAACACTAGTTTCACTAATAGGCTGAATTTTCTTAAGTGCGGGAGAGCTAAAAAGATATGGTGTAAAGCCAGTGATTAATCTTAGTTCTTTTAATAGACTTAGAGCATGGGAAGTCAAAGGAACCCAGTGAGGCAAACCCATTTTCATTCTTTCTGCTGGTATATTCCACTCAGCCTTTTGCAAATCAAACTCATTCCACTTAGCTTCTCTAAGCTCTTTTGGTCGGGTGAATAAATGAGCCAGCAACTCCATATATAGTTTTACAATTCTTGTAGAATTGGTTTTCCTGATCACTTCCATCATCTCGTGGGCTTCACTTGAATTGATAGCTGGCTGATTTATAACCTTTGGTCGGGGAATTAAGGCTTTTTTTAATCCAATGAAGGGATAATTTTCTGTAAGAGATGCTCCTAAAGCAAATTCAAAAATACTTTGTAATCTTGAATATAATCGATGAGCGACATCATGATGGCCTGAATCTTCATGAGGTTTAATAATCAGCAATAAGTCAGCTTTTGTTATTTCATCGATTGGTTTATCAATGACTGAAAGCATGTCGCGCGCAAGGCTTTTTGAATGGCGATTTCGTGCAAACTCTTTCCATGTTCCCTTATATTTTTGAAACCATTGATCAGCAACGATTCCAAAAATTATTTTTGTTTGCTCAGACTCAGTATTTTGGGATCTGGGATCAATTCCCTTATCGACCAGCTCTCGATAGGTTAAAGCTGTAGCGCGAGCCGCTCCAGAAAGAATGCTTGGATACTTCCCAATAGTGATTGTTTGCGGTTTTTTATTCCATTGAAAACGGAAAATGAATATCTTATTGAGTTTTTTCTTGGTTGGTCTTAGTTCTAACACCAAACCATAAAGATCAGTATGGCGCTTTTTATCACCAACCTTCAAAGATTTAATATAGGGATCAGTTAACATTGTAAATTACCTCAACTAAGCGGTAACTTTGGAAGAACTGGAAGAAGAGGAAAAAACCTTACCCAAAATCTTACCCAAAGTTCTCGCGGTTATATGCGAAAAGTAACGAATAGTTGAGAAGGATTTGAGAAGGATTTGAGAAGAAGAAGTCTATGTTATTGTATTATAAATCAATCAGTTACGTACTAATTTGAACTCTTGCGAACAATTACAAAATGTGTAATTGGTGCCCAGGGCCGGAATCGAACCGGCATGGTGTTACCACCGAGGGATTTTAAGTCCCTTGCGTCTACCTGTTTCGCCACCTGGGCTTTTCTTCTTATTTGGAGGCTGAGGCCGGAATCGAACCGGCGTCCACGGCTTTGCAGGCCGCTGCATAACCACTCTGCCACACAGCCAACTGATACGTGCAATGCATGCATCATTTGTATCTGTTGCTCTAAAAAAAAAGCGACTGTGTCGTCGCTTTATTTTGGAGCGGGAAACGAGACTCGAACTCGCGACCCCAACCTTGGCAAGGTTGTGCTCTACCAACTGAGCTATTCCCGCGTCTCTACAGGGCTGCATTCTACAGGGTTTTCAGATCCTGTCAACAAAAAATTTAACTTTTTTTCGATAATTCTGGCCAGGCTATAGATAGGTAAATAACCATAGACCAAATGGTTAAAATTGCAGCCACGTATAGCAAAATAAAACCAAATATACCCCACCAAGAAGTTACCGGATTAAAAGCTAATAACAAAAATAATGCCGCCATTTGTAAAAATGTTTTTACTTTTCCAACATAACCCACCGCAACACTGGCTCGTTTACCAATTTCAGCCATCCATTCCCTTAATGCAGAAATTACAATTTCTCTACCCACAATGATTATTGCAGGAATAGTAATATAATTAAGATCCTTGACGCCCACTAAAAGCAATAAGCTGGTTGAAACCAAAAGCTTATCGGCTACCGGATCTAAAAATGCCCCTACCGGCGACATCATATGTAACTTACGCGCCAAATAGCCATCGAGCCAATCCGTAAAACTAGCTGCCGCAAAAATACCTGCAGATACAGCACCAGCCCACTTAACAGGCAAATAAAAAATAATAATTAGTACTGGAATCAATACGATACGAAGTAAGGTTAATAAATTAGGTAAACTGGTCAATGTACTCAATGCTTGATACTCCCTTTGCAGACATAATCCTAGTAAACATCAGCAGATGCCCTAAGGATAATATTAACGAAAAAATGTAGTGCTCTCTCTATGTTTCAATAATTTAGAACTTTGACTTACTGACGCCTGCCTGAGTAGAGCTCAGCGCAATCCGAGATAGAACTGAAATCGGGCTTCGCCCCCGTATAATACGGCTACGTTTCCTGCAATCGTCCCTTAACTTACGGACACTAACCTCAATAGTCGGTTATATTTTTTTATAGACGTAAATAGTCAGCAAGCAACTTATAGTCATCAAATACGGCCAAAGCACCTGCTGCTTTTAATGCGCTTTCTTGTTGATGATAAAAATCGACGCCGATGACATTAACCTGGATGCTTTTGGCCATTTCTACATCGGTAACGGAATCACCTATCATTAATGTAGTCGCTACACGCCCACCCAGTTCATCAATAATTTCTTCAAGCATCTGCGGGTGCGGTTTCGCGGGAACCTGTCCTGCGGAACGCGTAACCTTAATGAATTCATCAAGGCCTGTGGTCTGTAAGGCACGTGTTAATGACAGATGCCCCTTGTTCGTGGCAACGGCCATCTTTATATGTGCATTATGCAATTGATGAATAAATTCGCGGACTCCAGGAATTAAAAAAACTTCAAGCGAACGAGTATGCATTGAGCGATGTACCGCGTGTATTAACTGCTCATGTTCTTTAGCAGACAAATTCGGGTATGCTTTTATTAATGCGCGTTCTAAGCCCAGGTCGACATGTTTTTTTGCTTCTTCAGGCTCAATAGCTCCAAAACCGAGTAAATCTGCCTCTACAGCAACAGTATGAAATACTGCACCTAAAGTGTCTGCAATAGTGCCTTCCCAGTCAAACACTACCAAATCATAAAGGTTGCTCATTGCTCACTACACTCCTCGCACGCAATTGTTTTAGTGTGTTAGAAAAGACTTCATCTGCATCAGCTTGAAAGAAATGCTTAGTTCCATTCAGTTCAAATTGGATGGAACGCGCATGCAAATAAAGACGATGATGTCGATTATCTATGCCTTCTACTTCTCCTGCAATAGATCCATATTTTTCATCACCAACAATTACATGTCCTAAATGTGCACTATGAACGCGAATTTGGTGAGTGCGCCCTGTTTTAGGACTTGCCTCAACCCAACATGCCTGTTGGTAATTCTCAAGTAATTTAAATCCTGTTTCTGAGGCTTTGCCCTCATCTGATACCGACACCACGCGCTCACCTGATTTCAAGGTGTTTTTTTCTAGTGCTGCGTGAACCGTTAATTGTTTTTTTCCTTCCCAGCGATGCGTTAATAATGCCCAATAGGTCTTTTTTACTTCACGAGCTTCCAGCAAAGCATGCATTGCTCTTAGAGTGCTTCTCTTTTTAGCCAACAAAAGGCAGCCTGAAGTTTCTCTATCCAAACGATGGATTAATTCTAAATAAGCCAGATCCGGTCTGGTTTTTCTTAATGCTTCAATAACACCTAGACTTAAACCACTACCACCATGTACCGCAATGCCCGAAGGCTTATTAATTACTAAAAAACAAGCGTCTTCAAAAATAACGCACTCTTTAAGACGTTTTGCCATGGCATCACCAACAAATACTTCTTTTGATTCTGAAATACGAATTGGTGGAATACGAACCATATCTCCCGCATGCAAGCGAGAGCTAACCTGTGCTCTTTTCTTATTAACACGAACCTCGCCACCACGAATAATGCGGTAAATGTGGCTTTTAGGTACGCCCTTTAAAATACGGATTAAGTAATTATCCAGACGTTGTCCTTCTTCTTCATTACTTATTTCTCTATAACTTACTTCATTCATTGTCAATAAACCTGTTTTCTGGGCGTGATTTTTTTGATATGATCGCCTGTAGCGTGGAAATAATTCCATGCAACCGAATTATAACGCATAAATATAAAAAAAGCGTAACTATTTACCGTACTGCCAGGGTATCTGCTTATAATTCACTATTTAAGCCATTTGGCTAAAAACGTGAACTTATCATCAGACCCAATTTTGAGTCTGCAAACACAGTGCAGCACAAGGATAACAGGGCATAAGGCAACTAGTTACAGAAAAATCGCGCTTCCATTTAAGCTTAAAGATATAAGGAAGCGAACCAATATGCCAGAGACAAATTGATCATATACTTGACAGAAACCTACGCATGCCAGACATGCTTTATACCGACTGCGAATTACATAAAGACTTTTACACGTCTCATTTTTACGTGTTTGGTTCGTATTCAGTATATTATCCAGTATGCACCTCCGATGATTCAGGGAACATGCGTAAAGTCTGTCCATACGGCTGCGGATTCGCTTAAAGATCACATCTCTTACTGTTCAACAGATGAACCTCTAAGATATATTGAGCCTTACACTATCGTAACTTAAATGAAAGCGCCCTAAATATGGGGTTACACATGGAAAAAATGTTAATTAATGCCACGCAAACTGAAGAAGTTCGCGTTGCACTTATTAAAGACAATCGTTTGTTTGACCTGGACATTGAATGCCCAGGAGAAGTAAAGAAAAAAGGTAATATTTACAAAGCAACCGTTACCCGCCGAGAGCCAAGTCTTGATGCAGTTTTTGTAGAATATGGTTCAAAACGCCAAGGTTTCTTACCTCTTAAAGAAATTGCACCTGAATACTTAAGCAAAAATCTTGATGATTTTGGTGATGATAAACCACCAATTACCTCGTTAATTCGCGAAGGCCAGGAATTATTAATCCAGGTAGACAAAGAAGAGCGCGGTAACAAAGGCGCGGCCTTAACCACCTTTATCACCTTAGCGGGATGTTATTTGGTATTAATGCCGAATAATCCTCGTTCAGGCGGTATTTCCAGACGAATTGAAGGCGATGAGCGTGATGAATTACGTGAAACCTTGAACGCATTAACGCTTCCTGATGATATGGGACTCATTATCCGTACCGCAGGCGTAGGCAAAAGCCAAGAGGAATTACAAGATGACTTGGATATGTTATGTAATCAATGGCAATCCATCAAACAAGCCTACAATACGGAATTATCACCATGCCTAATCCATCAGGAAGGTGATGTAATTATTCGTTCTATTCGCGATAATCTGCGTAAATCAATTAGTGAAATTATTATTGATGATCAGATTTCTTACATCAAAGCGAAACAATATATTGAGCGCGTAAAACCTGAGTTTTTACCTAATTTGAAGCTATACAATAGCAGTGTTCCATTATTTAATTTCTATCAAATTGAAAGCCAAATAGAAACGGCATACCAACGCCAAGTAATGCTACCTTCTGGAGGTGCCTTAGTTATCGACAGAACCGAAGCTCTGGTTTCAATTGACGTTAACTCTGCTAAAGCCACTGGTGGTTCTGATATTGAAGCAACTGCATTTAACACTAATATCGAAGCTGCGGATGAAATTGCACGTCAACTACGTCTGCGTGACTTGGGTGGTTTAGTGGTTATCGACTTCATCGATATGAGCTCAAGCAAGAACCAACGCGATGTTGAAAATCGCTTAAAAGAAGCATTACAAGCAGATAGAGCACGCATTCAGGTTGGTCGTATTTCTCGCTTTGGCTTATTAGAAATGTCGCGCCAACGCCTAAGATTATCTTTAGGTGAAACAGCTCAAGAAGTTTGCCCACGCTGTGAAGGTCGCGGTACAGTGCGTAATATTCAATCCCACGGGCTTTCTATTACCCGTCTTATTGAAGAAGAAGCATTAAAGGAGAAGACCGCTGAAATACAAGTACAGCTTCCTCCAGAAATGGCTACCTTCATTATGAATGAAAAGCGTAATTTCATCCGAGAAATTGAAAAAAGACATAGTGTTTCCGTAATGATTATCGCTAATCCTTACATGCATTCACCTCAGTATACAATTACTCGTTTGAAAGAAGATAACGTAGGTAAAACTAAAAAACCAAGTTACAGCTTAATTCAGCAACCTGAGTTGGAGGTTACAAGTAATGATCCAGAGGCTGCTATTCGTGACGAACCTGCAGTAAAACCATTTGCAGGTCATCCTACGCCTAAAAGCCTACACAACGGCTTTATTAAGCGTTTATGGTCAAGTTTATTTGGTGGACATGCTGATACCACAGCAACCCCTGCACCTAGCCATACGAAAAAAACGCATAGCCGTAATCCAAACCAAGGGAAATCAGCCCCCCGTAGTGGGACAGGTGGTGACCGCAAGCCGCAACAAGGACGCAGACGTCGCCCTAGTGGTAATCAGCAGCAGCAACGTACAGGAAACGTGGCGGCCAATGCCAATGCCAATGCCAATGCAAATCCCAATGCAGGCAATGCGAACTCAGGTCAACAACAGCAACAACAACGCCGAAGATCAAATACCAACCAACAAGGTTCCCGATCGTCTGGGCCGCGTGAAGGAAATAAAAAAAGGGAAACTACACCTAAAGAACAAGTAGAAAAATAGCCTTTTGTAACCTGGTTGCTTGCAACCAGGTTTTTCCCCTATTATTCCCCGTACAGCTTTCCTGGTTACAATCTCCTCCCTTCTCTATACATAATAAGGCTTGACGGTTAGGTCAAAGCCCCCTATCTTTTAGATCCATTATCACTTATTAAAGGATTAAAAATGATACCTGTAAAAGGATATGCTGCCCATGATCCCAAATCTCCATTAACACCTTATGAATTCAATCGTCGTGAAGTAGGGAAAAACGATGTCTTAATCGATATTCATTATTGTGGAATTTGCCATTCAGACATTCACCAAGTTCGTGATGAATGGGGTGGTTCTGCTTTTCCAATGGTTCCAGGACATGAAATCATTGGGATTGTGAGCAAAATTGGTTCTGGGGTAACCAATTTTAAAGAAGGGGATCGGGTTGGTGTGGGTTGTTTTGTTGATTCATGTCGTAAGTGTGTTAATTGCAAAGAAGATTTAGAACAATATTGCGACGAGGGAGCAACACTAACCTATAACAGTAGAACCCGTGATGGTAGTGAGGCCACTCAAGGTGGATACTCCACAAAAATCGTTGTGGATGAAAATTATGTATTACGAGTCCCTGAAAATTTACCGATGGATGCTGCAGCCCCCCTTCTCTGTGCTGGTATTACCTTATATTCACCACTCAGACATTGGAATACTGGCCCTGGAAAACGCGTTGCCATCTTAGGCTTAGGTGGTTTAGGTCATATGGGAGTAAAGCTCGCTCATGCCATGGGCGCCGAGGTTTCTGTATTGAGCCATTCAATGAACAAAGAGGGCGATGCGAAACGTTTAGGAGCTGATCACTTTTATGCAACCTCCGACCCACAAACGTTTACTAAACTAGCTAGCCATTTTGATCTTATCATTTGCACGGTTTCCGCTAAATTAGACTGGACTCAATACCTAAACCTACTAAAACGTGATGGGGCAATGGTCGTAGTTGGCGTGCCTTCAGATGAAATTCCAATACATGCCTTTGCTCTTATTGGTAAGCGTCTAACTTTGGCTGGTTCAATGATTGGGGGTATAAAAGAAACCCAGGAAATGCTCGATTTTTGTGGTGAACATAATATCGTTTCTGATATTGAATTAATCCCTATGCAGAAAGTAAATGACGCCTATGAGCGCGTAGTAAAAAGTGATGTGCGTTATCGTTTTGTGATTGATATGGCTTCGTTATAAGCTTTGTAGCCCGTATTAGAGTAGCATAATACGGGCTACGTGTTTTAAGGTACAACCATCGGACCAGTTCCAAATAAACTCATAATCAGCATAATAATAAAGATCACAATAAATAAAAAGAATAAGATCTTAGCTATATTTGTAGCAGTTGAAGCAACACCTCTAAAACCAAATAAACCAGCAACAATCGCAATCAACAAAAATATGACCGCCCAATGTAACATAACAATCTCCTTATTAATTACACAACAGGTGCCAAAATTAACCACCCATTGTTTAATACAGCGTCATAATGTACTTTCTAAGTATAGATTATTTTAAGCGCAGAGTAGCAACCACTACTCGGAGGCAATTGGATTGACCCCGATGTTGGGATTAATACCGCAGTCATCAAGAATCTTGAGTAAATTGTTACCTTTTTTAGTGAAACGATTAATACAATACTCCGTCAAATAACTTTTTAAAATATAATAATATTCATCCAAAATTAAAATACGTAGTATTTTCTCCGCTCGTTCTAAGTGCTTGATTTGACTGAATTCACAAGCTTGAAATAAGACACCGCCCAACATTGCTGCAATACTTGCCTTTCGTTGAGGGTTTGCCAAATAAAAACGTTGTATGCATTCGTCCAACGCACGATCTTTATCCCATTCCACCCATTCATCATAGAGTTTCATAGCAGGTGCTGGATTAAAGGCATTTTGCGTGATAATTCCTTGGATGGCATAAGCAACGGGAACTATAGCCTGTATATTGGCCCAAGAGCAGTTACCCGCAATCTGGGGACTAATTGGCATTCGCGCCACGGGAATTAAACCTAACTGTTGATTAATTTGCTGATGGAAATAACGTCGACTTTGTTTCTTATACATAAAGTTTTGTAAGAACCTTAGGTTAATTTCTTCAGGGTGGGTAATTTGGTAGATATTAACCGTGCCTTCTTTGGTGCTATTTTCACCCCGATCTATTTTTGCCCACCATTGTCCAAAGCGGATAAAGCCCATTGCATGTCCACGGCTTGCTGCAGGAAGAATCAGCATAGGTGCCTGTAATATTTGCTGCATGCGGGCAAAATGCTGATCTTGTAACATGGGGATGTGTTGAAATTGTAATAATTCAGCTGCATCATTAAAGGCATCGATAATCACATGCAGCAGGGGAAAATAGTCACGTAAATGTCGCGTTGAATAGCTACTGGTAAAGCGTCTTAAAGAGTCCTTAAGTACGGCAACTGTAAACTCCAGCATAAAGCCTTCGTAATCCAACTCAATAAATTCACCTTGAGCATTGACTATATCGACGTCACCTTGTAATTCAAAACGATGTCCCAAAAGTTTGCCATTGATGAAGTCTAAGGCAAAATCGAGTCGCGCGCCGTATTGATATAATAAATGTTTTAATGGATCTTGGCCGCGCAGTACGGGATAAACTAATATGGAAAGTCCATTGCGTGTATAAGCATTCGCATCAGCGCCATGTTCTAATAATAAGCGCACCATATCGATGTCATTATTATCCACAGCCCAGTGCAAAGGTGTATGCCCGGTCACATCTGCCGCGTTCACATCAACTTTTCGTGCAAGCAATTGTGCAGCAATTTTAGGTTGGCGGGTAATCGCGCATTCAATAAGCGGGGTAAAACCATATTCATCAACATCGTCTAAAGATTCGCCTGCACGTTCATAAGCATCAAAATCAGGCATGCGATGACTGATAATGTCATTAGCAATGGTCATTAGTAAGGCCCTCTAGGGGTAGGTGCATTACTAAATTTAGGCATGTTACCTAAACGCAATTGCTTCTCTTTTTCTTGCTCACGTCGCTTATTATCATATTCACGACGCGCGGCGGTATTTAAAGGAGGTTCGGGATTAACATTCGGGTCAATACCATCAAAACGCTGATTATCTAGGTATGGGTGTTGGAGCATGCCATTATCGGCAGCTTCTTCCGGGGTATCCCCAATATTATCAGAGGTGCTATGTTCACGCGCATTCACACGAGCTATTCTGCGCTCCCCGTCTTGCTCCATGAGGCGCCTTCTGCGCTCCATGTCTTTGGTTTCGGCAGCAAAATAACTACTATCAGCCCTACGGGCTGCTGGCAAATTGGTGTCTGGAATCGTTGCTTTTGTGCTCATAATTACTGAGTATATACCTAAAAAAACTTTATGGCTAATTGCAGTACATTCTGTTAAATGTATCTGGTGTTAAGCAAAATGTCACTATTAATTTAATGTGGGCGGTGGGTGTCTTTTTCAAGAGGTTGCTGGTAATTAAATTCCTCACTTCGTTGCCCTGGGTTGGGGGGGGGGGGGGGGGGGGGGGGGGGGGGGGGGGGGGGGGGGGGGGGGGGGGGGGGGGGGGGGGGGGGGGGGGGGGGGGGGGGGGGGGG
>JARLJR010000114.1 GCA_031291095.1 Legionella sp.
CACTTACGCACCTCAGTACTGACGGTCTGTATGCAGATTCACATATGTTCACCATACCAACTACCTAGCACTTACCCGATTCGTGATTATCAGGAAGGTATGCCTCTTACGATTAATACCCCCCAGTTAGCTTTGTTACATTGTTAGGCCAGCTCTTTATTCATGGCCCTAGGTTTACCCGGTAGCACGGGTAGTTCCATCCATGGGAACAACTCAAGTAAGCGACCTCGTGTCGCACACGAAAACGTACGCTAAAGAGTATCAATATTTTCAGGCAGACTATTGAACGGTCAGAGTTGCCCTTTCCTAATAACGTCGCTTAGGATAAATGAGTAATGCCCAAGGTGTAAGGGCACTGTCGAACTCCAAGGCTCATCCATTAGAACTAATTGAGTCTCTAATGGATGATTTAAATGCGGGGGATTGAAAAAACCACTCAATTTAAAAAAGATTATAAACGTGAAAAGAAAGGAAAACACAGAGAAATTTGAGAGACTCTCTTTGTCGACGTATTGATAGCTCTTGCAAATTATGCTGAATTGGCAGAAAAGCACCGCGACCATGCTCTTTCTGGTAATTGGAGTGATCATCGCGACTGTCATATTAAGCCTGATTTAATTCTTATTTATAGAAAACCAGAAATGGATACCCTGCAACTTGTTCGGCTTGGCTCGCATAGTGAGCTTAGTCTATAGCCCAAATCTATTTCTATGAAATAAGGCTATAACTCACATCCAGAAAGGGTTGTAGCCCTTTTTAAAAATGATGTGACCCATTTGCACACGTATCCTGACTTACCCCGTATTAGTCCTATATCTGATTTTACTGGAAGGGTAAAAGTTGGTGCAGAAAATTAGATTTGCATCGGGGATGTCACTCACACCTATGTTTTTATACGATGGAATTGGTGCTAATACTTACAGTTCTGTTCAAGCACAATTACAAATAAATATGCCTTTTTCATAGGTGCCAAGCTAATAGGTGAGTTATTAGTATTTATGGCATGTAATGAACCATCCCATCCACTGAGTTGGCAATTAATGGTAATCAACTTAGTGGATGGGGGATTCAATGAATATTAACGTAAGAATAGATAGAGCTAAAACTATTTTTCAACTTCATGGTAGAGCAAATTCTTCGTTATACAATTCATTTACACCTTAATCATGGTGAATCAAGATACTATCTGGCCAAAAAATTTTTTTCCTCAGCAGAGGAGCATTTAAAACCAGCGATTGTGAGGAAATTAGGAATAAAACCAGCTGTTTATGTTTTGGTATCCAATGCACGTTTTAGCATGAATACCCTGCATTTTTCGGATATTTAAGCGATTTTAATGAGGGGGTTGATTATTCACAGAATATGCCACCTGCTAAATCTGTAATTTGCTGACAGAAACCCCATATACTAAACTTGAAATAACATTTTTAATCAAGGATGAATAAATGAAAAGGAATTTACTTGCTGTATTAGGCCTTCTGTCTTCATGTGCCTTTGCGAATAATATTTCAGATAAAATGGCTGAAGATGCATTCATTTATGCGTATCCTATGGTTCAAGATTATGACTTCTTTTATGAGACAGCCATCAAACCTGATTATCCATTAAATCAATTTCAAAATATCCGTAAACTTGCTGATGATACCTATACGGAACATCCTACAATAAATAATGACACAATACATTTGATGGGCTGGCTTGATGTAGCTGTCGAGCCAGTAGTAGTAACAATACCGGATATGGATAAAGGGCGATATTGGATTTTGCATACAATGGACATGGGACATTATACCGATGCGATGATTGGCTCAAGAACTCGAGGCACTAAAGGCGGGCGCTTCATGTTCGCCTCAAAAAACTGGCATGGCGAAGTTCCTAAAAGTGTGACTCAAGTTATCCGGGTTGACTCGGATTTGGTTAAATTAATGGGCCGTATTATGGCTATAAATCCTCAAGATGAGGTTATTGCTCAAAATTATATGGATCAATGGAATGTTAGAACACTCTCTCAATACTTGGGGGTAAAGGGTCCCAAAGCCAAACAACGCCAATACCCAAATCCTAAAACAACTAATTGGATAGAGATAGCTAACTTCGTATTATGTGAAGGAATATTAGCAGATGCAGATAAAAAATGGTTAAGTCAATATAAAGCAATAGGTTTGGCGCCCTGTAAAAAGGAGCTAACACAAGATCAGCTAGAAGCAGCAAAAATTGGTAAAAAATTAGGTATGAAGAAAATAATAGAACTAGCCCCAAAAATGACTGATGCGAGGCAAGCTCTGGGTACTAGAGAAAGCTTAGGGAATTCTCCTAGAGAGGAATTTGCAGTAGGCGTTTATCTAGGTCAATGGGGCTTGCCTCCTGTAGAAGCGATGTATTTAAAGACAGATGTTGATTCAAAAGGTAAAAAACTAAATGGCACGCATAGGAATTATAAAATGCGCTTTAAGGCGCCTGACGTAAGTGGCTTTTGGTCTGTTACAGTTTATAGTGCAGATAATAGACTTATGGCCCATAATGAATTGAATCGCCATAGTCGAGGTGATAGAACACTTAAGCCTGATTCAGAAGGCTACTATACAATCCTTTTAAGTTCAGACGAACAATCTAACAAAGCAAATGATAATTTTTTACCCATTCCAGAAAAAGATTTTTATCTGATACTTCGTTTGTATGGAGCGAGCAAAGCGATACAAGCTGGAGAATATAAAATGCCCGCAGTAGTACCTGTTCAATCAAGAGAGGGATTGTAAGTTTCGTATTTGAGATATTCGAAGCAGTTCCCTCTATTATAATAAGGGGCACGGGTGTAAGCGACAGGGGGATTGGTTTTAATCAACTGTTGTAGTTCATTCAATAAAGTGAGGGATCCATAATGAAGGAATCGAGCCAACTCTAGTTCAGAGACCTGCGAAAGTCCTTTTTTTGACATGTTCTCTTTCAAACTCCGCCAATGAATCAAATAGGTTAAATTAATTTCTCTTGTGGAGGTGCCGTATCAATTTGATTGTTAATTTTTTTTAAATTGACCAAATCCTTGAGTGAGAGATCCAATCTATCAGGATTCCAAATACCAGTACAGTCTACTTTCGAATTTCTTTAAGAAGAGGCTCAAGAGCTGAGTGATTTATTAATAAACGACTTATGTTGTCTTGAAATATTTTTCCACAACCCGATTGTTGCAATGCATTAATTTGTAAGGCACCGTCAACTAACTTTTTGAATCTTCATAAAAGTAGATTTTGCCAAATTTTAGGCACAAAGCAGCTCCATGGCAGCGGCTTTCCAAATGTCTTTGGCCGATTGAAATTGGTTTCTTTGTTGTTGGGCAGGTTTGGTGTATCGGCCAACGGCGACTGCAAAGAGATTTTCTAATGGCCCCCATAAGCGCGATGACGTTCTGCGCCCCTGCAGGTGATTTAAAACGAATGGGGCATTTCTCTTTTCTGTGTCTGGGCTGATGGGCGTTTTCTACCCGATTATTGAGCCCCTTATGCGAGCGATGTTCCACTCCTTTACCTATGTGACGAATGGGCTTGGTGTAGCTCCTGAGCTTGTCTGTTACAATCACCTGAGGCCTTGGATGGGGTTCAATAGACGAGACAGAAAGCGAATGGCCGCCTTTTTATTGCGTCGCTTTTGCAGAAACACGTCCAGTTCATAACCCTCATCATCTACAGCGCGCCATAAATAATACGTCGCACCACGAATGCGTAGTTGCTGCTCATCCAGGTGCCATTTTTCCGAGGGTCTGGATGTTCGCTTCTTAATAACATTCTTAAAATGAGCGCCAAATTTAATGCACCATTGGCGTATTGTCTCATAACTGACATCAATACCTCGGTATAGCAAGCGCTCCGAGACATCCCGGTAACAGAGGGTCGGCCGGGATTCTGACGAAAAGGGGCGTTTATAAAATAATTCGATAAAAACAGGATGTTAAAAAATATTTTTTTTTCCTTTTAGAAGTTGGGCTTTAATTTAATAAAAGTCATTATGTATAACTATAAATAAATTTGTTCAGATTAAATCAGGAAACGGTCTTTTTCGTCAGAATCCCGGCCGACCCTCTAGATAAAGTGAGATGGACTACTGCACAGCAAAAGCTAAATGCCGTTAGTCATTTAACTCGACGAGGATATATCGTACAGCCACTGCGCCGTATTTATATTCCCAAAAGCAATGGTAAGAAACGTCCACTAGGAATCCCTGTAATGAGAGATCGGGCTATGCAAGCATTACATTTACTTGCCTTAGAACCTATATCGGAAATTACAGCAGATATTAACTCTTACGGATTCAGACCCAAAAGATCATGCCATGATGCCATCAGTCAGTGTTTCCTTGCGCTAGCAAGGAAAACATCCGCTAAATGGGTATTAGAAGCTGATATTAAGGGATGCTTTGATAATATTAGCCATACTTGGTTACTTGATCATATACCAACTGATAAGGCTATCCTTGGTAAGTGGTTGAAGTCTGGCCTTATTGATGAGAAGGTTTTTTATGATACGGAGTCAGGGACGCCACAAGGAGGCATAATTTCCCCCGTGCTGGCTAACATGACGCTTGACGGTCTTGAGAGAGCCGTGAAAAGTGCTATCTCTTCAAAAGACAATATCTGTGTCGTTCGCTACGCTGACGATTTCATCATCACAGCTCATTCAAAGGAGCTACTCGAGCGAACGGTTAAACCAGCGATCGAGAAATTCTTAAATGAGAGAGGTCTACAGTTTTCAGAAGAAAAGACTAGGGTCACTCATATTGATGATGGATTTGATTTTCTTGGATTCAATGTGCGCAAATACAACGATAAGTTACTGATTAAACCCAGTCGCAAATCGGTCAACAATCTGCTGCAAGAATTAAGGAAAATTATCAAATGCAATCGAACGTCACAGACTAGTGATCTTCTGTATAAACTGAATCCTAAGCTATTGGGATGGTGCTATTATCAAAGACACGTAGTATCTAAAGCAACGTTCAGTTATATCGATACAAAACTGAATGAGGCCTTAATACGGTGGATCAGACGTAGACACCCAAACAAAAGTGCTGAATGGCAGAAGAGAAAATACTTTCGCAGCCAAGGTGCTAGAAATTGGATATTTAGCTCAAAGGTAATGGAATCCAAAGGGCAACTGATCAACTACGACTTAGTA
>JARLJR010000115.1 GCA_031291095.1 Legionella sp.
ACTCTTGGGTATGTGGATATCTGAGAATGAGGGTGCAAAATTCTGGCTTAATGTCATGACCGAGCTTCAAAATCGAGGTATTAAAGACATTTTAATAGCCTGTATCGATGGACTCAAAGGTTTTGCCGAGGCGATAAATGCCGTTTTCCCAAGCACGAAAATTCAGCTGTGCATTGTGCATATGGTCCGGAATTCGGTCAAATATGTGCCTTGGAAAGACTATAAGGCGGTTTCTGCTGACTTGAAACTCATCTACCAATCAGTCACAGAGGAGGAGGCTTTGCTTGCGCTGGAACAATTTGCTGAACGCTGGGATGAAAAATACCCGCAAATAAGTCGCTCATGGAGTGCTCACTGGCATAACCTCAATACCCTGTTTAGCTACCCATCAGATATTCGTAAAGCTATTTACACAACAAACGCTATTGAGTCACTCAATAGTGTCATTCGAAAAGCAGTCAAAAAAAGAAAACTATTTCCTTCAGATGAGTCTGCTAAAAAGGTCGTTTATCTTGCTATAATGGATGCCTCTAAAAAATGGACAATGCCCATTAGAGATTGGAGACCCGCCCTTAATCGATTTATGATTGAATTCGAAGAGCGGTTGACTGAGTTTGTTTAACGCATGACAGTTACACAGAATAATTTACAGTCTCTCGGGAGTAACATAGAGTGTGTTTTCTGGGCTTTACAGCCAGCCTACAGTTATTTCTTTAAATTGACACCATTAAGTGAACTATAAGCAACTCATATCTAAACTACTCTAATACGCTACTTTTGCGTTGATTTTGTTTCATTTCTTTACGCGTCTTAATAATTGCAGCAACATCGCCTCCAATGTGTGCTTCACCCCGTGCTTTTGCCAACTGATTTTGCTTTTCTCGTTCTTGATGACGTTGTTTTTGTATCTCACTGTGCTGATTAACGCAATGAGGGCAGCTAACGCCCTGAACATAAGACGCGCTACGCATGTCTTCTTCGCTAATCGGAAAGCGACAAGCGTGACATTGTGAATAACTACCTTTTTCTAATGAGTGATTTACGGCAACTCGATCATCAAATACAAAACACTCCCCTTCCCATAATGATTCTGCTGCGGGTACTTCTTCTAAGTACTTTAAAATGCCGCCTTCCAAATGATAGACTTCTTCAAAACCTAGCATTTTTAAATAGGCTGTGGATTTCTCACAGCGAATGCCCCCAGTACAATACATTGCTACCTTTTTATGAGTTTGAGGTGATAGGTTATCTGCTACAAATTGAGGAAACTCCCGAAAGGATGTTGTATTTGGATTGATTGCGTTTTTAAAAGTCCCTATTTGTACTTCATAATCATTTCGCGTATCAATGACAGTAACATCATCGGCACTAATTAATGTATTCCATTCGTGGGGTTTTACATAAGTTCCAACAACCTCATTCGGAGATACTCCTTCCACGCCCAAAGTGACAATTTCCTTTTTCAGTTTTACTTTTGTTCGATTAAAGGGAATTTCATCAGCAACTGATTCCTTATAGACAATATTTGCCAATGAACTATGTTCATTAAACCAGCGATACAAAGCATCGATTGCCTCTCTAGTTCCTGCAACAGTTCCATTGATGCCTTCTTCAGCCAATAATAAACTTCCTCTGATTTTATGAAGTTTCATAAAGCTTAATAAAGGCTCTTGTAACTGCAGATAGTCGCTTAGTAATACAAATTTATAAAGCGCAGAAATTACGTAACTCATCTAAACTCACTTTAAATACTGAAAATTAATTGTGGCTTTATTATACACTATCCTTTGCTATAACTGTATGAGTTATCCAGTGCTCCAACGACCTTAGCTGCTTCAAAGCATTCCCTACGGATCTGGATGCTGGAAAAATTTAGATGGGTTATTTGTGATGTAATACAGTAATGTGCTTGTTTCACCAACACTTCTTATATGAAGAAAACGGAGCTTTTTTAAAGCCTGGGTACAGCAACCAGGTTTTCCTTAAATGGGGACCCGATCTGCTCATGCACTCTTCCAATAATTTTCTGAATCAAAACGCTCCAATAGAAAATCAATAAACACTCGCACTTTAGAGGGCAGATAACGTTGGTTCGGATATGCCGCATGAATATTAATATCATGCTCACAATAATCACTTAACACACTTATTAATTTGCCGGTTTTAATCTCTTCTGTAACCATAAAACTCGATAACTTAACTAAACCAACCCCTGCTAGTGCAGCTTTTACCAAGCCTTGATTACTATTAATGCGTAAATTTCCGGATACAGGAATAATTAGTTTTTCTTTGTCATCATAAAAACGCCACTCATGTTTTTGCCCAATGCCTAATGAGTTTCCTGGCTCAGATTGATAAATAAGGCAATTATGCTGTGTTAGATCTTGTGGGATTTCAGGCACACCAAATCGTGCAAAATAGTCTGGAGAACCGTAAACACCGCTATTGCGAACGGCAATTTTTCGCGATTTTAATAAAAATGTATCCGGTAAGTCATTGATGAAAATAGCCAGATCTAATCCTTTATAAATAAAATTCGCATATTGACTGCCAAGAATTAATTCGATTTTCATTTCCGGATACAAAGCTAAAAAGTCATTCACCGCCGGAATAAGGTGTACCTGACCAAAACTCATCGGCGCGTTAATCCGCAGAAGCCCGGAAGGGATTTGATGTTGTTGTTGGATTTTATCAGCAGCCTCATTAATTTCAGATTTAATCCGTTTGCAATGCTCATAAAAGAGCTGTCCACTTTCAGTAAGCGCCATTGTGCGGGTGGTTCTTTGAATCAATTGGACTCGAAGTTGATTTTCCAAACGGCTAATCCGTTTGCTAATAACCGAAGAGGAAATAAATAATTTTTTGGCCGCTGCCGCAAAACTCCCCTCTTCCGCCACGCTTAAAAATACCAATGCATCACTAATTATAAAATCAGTCATTTTATATACCCAGCAGATTCATGCAAATTTTGCATCAATGTGATTCTAAAATTGGCCATTGTTTATTATTTTATATCAATTTATTATGCGCGCCAAATGCTTATCTAGCTGTCAGTAAGAAAAAAAGATAGTCAATTATCAATTAATAGTGGGATTAATGAATATGGGCCTAGTATTAAAAGAACAGAAAGCAACGGAGAGGCAATTCAATATCAACAGCAACTATAAAGCACGTTATGTTGAATTAGCAAAGCCTATGACCGGCGCCATAGCAATAGTCATCTATTACGTGCTTGAGGATATTGATGTCGATTCTAATATGAAGCTCAACTTGAGCAACACCATTGCCACATTTATTTGTTGGGTATTAGGAGAGCAGCTAATTCATCGTATTTGTGTTTATTTTGATTTATATACGAAACCCAATTCAAAAAATCCTTTATATCGAAACGTGAAAACCCTCGCAAGCTTAGGCTCTTCTTTAGGAATTATTTTTGCTTCACTAAGCAGTTCTTTATCTAATCGCAAGCTATCTATTTCTCTACACAGCATGCTGATGGGCTCTATGATCGGTTTATTAGCTTTTATCATTCACCAATATGATGACTCCCTACAGCAAGATGACGAAAGCATTGATGCGCAAATGGGAACTGAAGGATGGTCGAAATATGCCAAAACGGCTCTTGTTTTGGGGGCTTCTATGGGACAACTTTTTGGTGGGATAATCTCGTACCTACACGATAGCGATACCCTAACGAGCTCAAGCAACATAACCCTTTACAGCGCCATTGCTTCTGTAGTTACTTTTTTTGCGGTTATGGCGTTTGTCCCACTTATAAATTATTTAACGCGCGATAAAAATGAACACACTGCCCGAGGCATTTTGGTGACCGATGATCGTTCTCTGTTTAATAACAATTATGTACGCTCCGGTCTAACCCTCGGTGTTGCCCTGGGTACTGTTTTAGGAGGGCTTTTAGGACCTATACTTATTCCAGGACTCAGCCCCGAAATTACCAT
Organism: Legionella sp.; assembly: GCA_031291095.1. GTDB lineage: Bacteria > Pseudomonadota > Gammaproteobacteria > Legionellales > Legionellaceae > Legionella. Next base: position 3,960 of record JARLJR010000115.1, read on the forward strand.
TGCTCTTGGCGCAAGCTCTCTATCAATTATCGCAGGAATCGGCTTAGGTTTTTATGGCCAAAAATTATCTTCTTATTTTGAGACCAATTGGGAAGTTTCCACTACTACAGAGAACAGTTGGTCCTATGCCGCACGCAGTACCGCTAATTATTTTAGCTATATAGGTATCGCTCTTGCTTATGCATTCTGTCCGGGTGCAGCGTTAATCCATGCAGCCCTTATTGGCTCTGCTGTTGGGAGTCTCATTGGCTGGTTTACGGGTTTATTTATTATGTGCTTAGCTCGTAAAATAGAACCTGATGAAACAATGATGAATGCAGCCACCCTCCCCTGGACCCAGCGCATTGCAATTGGTACAACCCGAGGAACAATTATTGGTGCAGTTGTAGGTTTAGCTCTAGGTTTGGTGGTTGGTGGACCTTTCACTTTGGTTGGCTGGAGTGTCTTTCTTGGTACCATCGGTGGTATTATCGGCGGGATATACGATGTTGTTGCCGATCCGGTTTTTTACAAATCCTTGGATAAAGCAAAACAGCTTTTGAAGAGATCAGCCCCATCATCGTTCTTTTTTACTAGCCAACCTGAAAATAATTTGTGTCCCATCGAGCAACCATCAACCGAGCTTTATTCTAATCAAACACTCAATCGCTACGCTTTATTTTCTGGGGATAAGACTAAGTTTAACGTGCCTCACCAGGTTAGTGTATCTTTAGCTCGCACAAACAACATACTCTTATAAATACTCCCAAATTACCGTGACCACGGTATCCAGATTCTATTGCTTCTCTCGCCGCCGAACTTATGATTTCAGTAATTTATTTAGTTCAAATGATGCGGATTATACATTAGATGATGTGATAAATTTTAAGGTAGCATTCATAACGGTTCCATCGGATTTGGCTTATTATTAGATGAAACAAAAGCTACTACAGAAGCATTCTTAAAGAATAAATTAATGAATGTAAAAGAAAGTATGCTTATTACAAAAGCTATGGCGGAGCTACCTGAGGAACTACAAAATCGATTGAACGCTGCCGATCCTCTCGCTCGTTCCTCATGATGGAAATAAAGCCGATAGTAAAAGCATTACTTCGTGCGATAAGTAAGATCCTGAGCATGTTTTAGCTGCTCGTGTAAGAACAAATTAACTAGAATACTTCAAAAGGCTCCGTTTAGCTCAAAGTTAAATTTGACGATTTCGCGGTCATTCTTCAAATGTGTACCCTCAAAATTTCCATTTTGGAATAAATTAATTTCACAATGAACGCATTCTCAATTCAAAGCAATCTTGATAAAGTTTGTACAACATGAGTTTTATTAAGATTAATTTAATTCAGTATCAAACTTTTCCTCATTAAGTAGGTTAAGTTTTAGGTTCATAAACTATTTTACAGAGCATTTAATTTGATAAATAAACATTCATCAAAAGAGGTCGTTCTTGCAGCTGTGAGGAAAGATGGCTCGGCACTTGGGTATGAAAGTCAAGAATTACGCCCATTTTTAGAATCATATACGGTATATAAGCAGGAGGAAGATGGCTTAAAAGACCATGCAATGAACTTCTTAATAAGGTTAACGTGTTGTTTAAAGATAATACGCTGAATGGATCTGAGCTAAAAAACGTATTTAGATAAAACCACCCCTTTTTCAGCACGATAAAACCATCCTCTTATTAGTATGTTTTAGAGCCGGACATGTTCTTTTTTTTGGGCGGAGTATGTCTCAACGAGATACAACACTGCTTTTTATTCAAACAAGGATACTTATGCTTCCTATACTTTATCACGATATTCACACCAGCCAAGAAGAGCTGATGGTTCACCAAGACTTAATTCTAGCTATAGCATCAGGCGAAAAAACCCAAATCAAACAATTAGTCAATATGACTTACTTGGGTAAGCCGGTGTATCGAGCCAAAATCAATGACAAATATCGCTTAGTTTACACCTATGAAGAGCATGAAGAAAAAAAAATGCTCATGATCTTAACCGTGATGGAAGACCATGACTATAACAAATTAAGGCGTTTACTTGCCCATTCACAAGGTGGACATGAGGCTTTTCTAGAGCTTGAAATTGAGCAGGAAACTACACCCGTACTAAACCCCCAACAAGAGCAATTAAACTGGCAGCCAGCAGTTTCTTACATGACTAAAATTTTGCTGCTCGATGAAAGTCAACAAATGGCTCGAAAAGTTCCTGCGCCAGTTATTTTTATGGGAGCTCCTGGTTCAGGAAAAACAAGTTTAATTTATACTCAGATGCTACGTTATTTGAATGTAGAAATGGAGAGAGAACATTCCAGCTCCTCGAGTTCATCTAAAGTATTATTTCTTAGTCCATCCCCCGGCTTAGTTGATAAGCATGAAAAACAATATAAACAGGAGATGCCCTATGCTCCCGATGCAGTGATTTTTAGAACTTGGGAAAATTTATTACAAAATGCCTACCCCTACTGCTCGTTAGTAAAGGGGGCCGAATTTGCTGACTGGTTAAAAAAGCAGGGGTGCACTTATCCTAGTAAAAATGTTCATTATGAATTTAGTTTAATGACCGCATTAGGCACGCCTAAATACCTGACGCTTGGAAAACGCCAATGCCATTATTCTGGAGATAAAACTAAGCAAGGTCAATTACTGCGTTTATGGAATAGCTGGGATAACTATTTAAAACAAAACCATCGTATAGACCCTATGGTAAGTTTATTGCCACCAAATGCAGAGCACTATGCAAGCATCTATTTGGATGAAGCGCAAAATCTACCCCCGGTTGCTCTTAGATCTTTAATACCTTTGGCATTAAACCATCATGTGGTAAGTGCTTTAGATAGTGATCAATGCCTGTTTTCTTCTCCTTACATTCAAAATTGCTTTGAAACTCTGTTGCATATTCATTGTGGTAACTATTCTGAAGAAATTCTTACTCAAGACTGGCGTAGTCCCCCTGAAATTACTGCTTTAGGAAACCGGATAAATGAAACGAAGCATAAGATGGATGCCGATCGCAAAAAAAGAGCTTATAAAAACGTGCAATCCGCGTTGACTACTAAAGGAAGAATTAGTTGGATCAACGCTCAATCCTTCCAAGAAGTCGGGGATTCTTATGGTGCATTAGCAGGCACCGCAGTGATTGTCTTTACATCAGATGAGGAGGTCATTGCCGAGGTGCAAAAAAAACTTAAATGTATCAATGTCCTAACTCCTGCACAAGCGATAGGCTTAGATTATGATACGGTGATTCTTTGGAATCCCTTCACTCATGCTCCTGCAATCACTCAATTAGATCCCACTATAAAACAAGAATACTCCATAGAACAATGGAATGCTCTGAATACACTTTATGTGGCTATTAAACGTGCTCAACAGCGTTTATTTATTTACGAAGAACAGAAACGCTGGATGCAATCGGATATTGTAGAACTCCTTTTAGGGGTACATCCCATGAATGAACTTCATACCTCAGAACTAAAACCCACCACTCCTGAGCAAGAAGAACTCAAATGGCTCGCCCAAGAAAAATACCACCGAGAAGAAGGAAATATTAAGCAGGCGGCAGCAATTAGAGTTCATCATTTACCTTCATCCCCTGTTCTTCCATTACCTGTTGAAAGACCATCTCCTGAAAGAAGAACAGTAAAGCAACCAAAAAAAGCAACTTCCTCATCTACACTAGACAGGGACAAAGAGTCAGTTAAGAAATTGTTGCAACGAATTCAAGGCAAGGATTGGAGCGCTATAAAATTATTAATACAGCATGATAAAGCAGAATATTATTTGTATGATGTTCCCCCCGAGCAAATGAATCTTTCCAAGGAACATCCCAATGTTCTGAGTTGGTTGATGTTTAAGAATAATGAACAATGTTGTGAAGTAATAAAAATTCTAAAACGTATGCTCATTGATTTATCGGTTAAGAAGAATACAAAAGCAGAGGCTTTTCTTAATCTATTGACTCGAGTCTATAATGTTGAACATAGTATTCCCGTGTTAGAGCTTGTATTAGCAGGTATTATTCAGGACCCCCCAAAATCGTATTCATCATTACTTTCATTTCTTCAAAAAAAGATTCACCCAGAACTTTTGGCTCGTTGTGTCAATCCACCAGATATTCTACCTTCATTTTGGAAATCAGCACAAATTGGAGATTGGAACGCAGTAAAAAGATGGAAACAATTAGGGGCGGATTTAAGCCGATGCGATCAAAATGGAAACACGCTGATGGCGTTAGCCGCGATGAATCCCCAAAGTAGTATCCAGTTATTTAACTTTTTGAAAGATTCAGGAATAGACCCAAATTATTGGTCGCGCCGCAGTAATCTTCCAGCGATTCATTTGGCGGCACTAAAAGGCTTCGTTCCCATTCTGAAGGCTCTTAAAGAAGTCGGGGCTAATCTGAATCTTTTAGGGGCGGGGACAGAAGTGACACCGCGTGGCGTCAGGCCTATTTATTTGGCAATAAGAGAAGGGAATCTCGATGCTGTTCGTTTTCTAGTTGCCCATGACGCATGCTTACCGACCGTATTTGATTCGGAATTATTTAGAACAACTTTTGTTCCTCAGCAATCCATGTGGTCTAATAAAAGCAAGAGGATACATGATGAATTAGAGAAAAAAATACAGGAAAGTTATCAATCAGAACGTATTCTATTATTTCCGCATGAGCAGGCTATTTTTAGTGGACATCCAGGAATAGAGGCATTACTTTTAAGATCTTCCTCTTATCAAAAATTAAGAGCAACCTCACAAATAGGCTTTTTTGGGTCAACAAAGCCTGGATCTGATGCAGTAGATGTGTCCAATGAGGATGAAACTCAATTATCGTATCTGCCAGCGCCACAGTAGTCCACTTCAATGACTTATAGGGGGACTTCGCAGGAAAATGCGGAATTTCCCAGCCCCCTACAACCCTAAATCGTTACGCTATCAAATAATATAAAAATTATTAACGTGAGTGGTTATTCCAGGAGGTCACCATGAATAAGTAATGTGCGTAAATATCTGTCGCCCCGTTTACTAATACCTAGGTGTACCTTTTATTACCACTAGATTATTGACGCGCTACTAAGCCTAACGAGGTGGTAGGGTTCATTACATTGGAGCCTATATAAAGTTATTGCTGCGACTGGACCAGTGGAAACAACTATAATATGAAAGTTACACCTTTTATTACTATACTTTACTGATAACAATATTATTAAATCATATATAACTAGTTTATTCATATTAGTTCACTTGATTGAGTTGCCGAGTCCATAGCTCACCAAAGGAATTAAGGACTGTATGATTAAAATCTGTTGGATATCCGGTTAATATGGGCATTATTAAAGGCTATAAAATATTGGGAACGCTTTATCAAACCCCTAACACGGTACTTTACCGCGGGTTACGGCTTCTTGATAATCTTCCCGTTATGCTCAAATGTCCATACTCAGAGCACCCCTCTCTTAATATTCTCGCGGACTTGCAACACGAATATTTTTTACTCAAGCAACTTAATATTCCAGGTATTATTAAACCCTATGCGCTCATTCAACAAGGTCACCTTACTGTTTTAGTTTTAGAAGATATCGATGGTCAGACCTTAAAGAGTTTTTTACAAGAAAAGCCATTGGAACTGGATGTTTTCTTCACAATTGCCTTACAGCTGGTCTACGCCTTAGCGGAGTTACATCAACAGCATATTATTCATAAAGACATTAAGCCTGCTAATATCATTATTGAACCTCATACCCTGTTAATCAAACTGGCAGATTTTAGTATTTCTTCACAGCTACTTGAGGAAACACAAGGCTATAATAACCTCCATCTTTTAGAGGGTTCACTGGCCTACATATCGCCCGAACAAACGGGGCGAATGAACCGAAGTATTGACTATCGCACCGATTTTTATGCTTTGGGAGTCACTTTTTATGAAATGTTAGCAGGCCACTTACCTTTTGATGCAACTGATATTCTTGAGCTGGTGCATTGTCATCTTGCAAAAGCTCCGGTACCTCTATCATCGCTTCCTCTAAATATTCCCACTATGCTTAGCCAGATTATTATCAAACTAATGTCTAAAATGCCAGAAGAACGTTATGCAAGCGCAAGAGGCTTGGCAGCGGACTTAGCTGAATGTGCTAAACAATGGCAATCAAACAAAACGATTGCTGAATTTGTCTTAGGCGCTATTGATATCAGTGACCAGCTCCAGCAAACACAAAAATTGTATGGACGTGAAGAACCAATTGCAGAGCTACTTGCGGCTTTTGAGCGAGTTAGTCAAGGGAAAAATGAAGTGGTTCTAGTGTCTGGTTATTCCGGGATCGGTAAAACCTCGCTCGTTAAGGAAATCTATAAACCCCTGACCTGCCGTAAAGGATATTTTATTCAAGGTAAATACGACCAATTACAGCAGAACAAACCTTATAGTGCGCTCATTGATGCATTGCAAAACCTGATTAGACAGGTATTGGCAGAGCCTGAGCAAAAACTAAAGCACTTAAAACAGGCCTTACAACAATCTATTGGCAATCAGGGACATGCACTGTTGGCTTTGATTCCTTCGATCAAACGACTGCTTGGCCCGCAATCACTTTTAGAAAATACCATTGGTGAAGCCCAAAACCAACTGACGTTTGCATTCCAGCAGTTTATACAAGTCTTTTGCCAGGCAGATCACCCATTAGTTATCTTTTTAGACGATTTGCAATGGGCAGATAATGCGTCGTTACAACTGCTGCAACGTTTATTAAAGGATACCGCAAATAGTTATTTTATGTTGATTGGCACTTATCGAGATAATGAGGTGGATTTTGGCCATCCATTAGTCGAGTTTCAGAAAAAACTAATGGCCAATGGAGTAGTCCTCAATACTATAAAATTACCGCCATTGACCCATTTTCATCTGCAACAACTACTTGCCGATACGCTGGGCTGCGGACTTGCCCGGGCAAAACCCTTGGCTGAAATCCTGCAGATAAAAACCGAGGGTAATCCTTTTTTTGCTCATGCATTTCTCAAGAACCTGCATCATAATCATCTGCTAACTTTCGATTATAAAAAAGGCCAATGGCAATGGGATATTATGCAAATCGCGCAGCAGCATATGACAGAAAATGTCGTCGATCTACTCATTAACAACATCCAGCAGCTATCACCGCCAGCACAAGATAATCTGAAATTAGCCGCCTGTATTGGTAGCCAATTTGATTTACACACATTATCGGTTATCAGCCAACAATCCGTATCACTCACCCTGAGATTGTTGCAGGAAGCCTTACATGCCAGCCTCATCCAGTTAGTCTGTGGTAATTACAAGTCCATCGATTTGATGGAGGGCAACCTCACTGATTCGCAACTTTCAGAAAACTTGATTATCTTTCAGTTTAAACACGACCGTATTTTGCAAGCAACTTATCAACTTATAGTACCTAATCTTAGACGTGAATTGCATTTAAATATTGGTCGTTTATTGCTAACCAACGCGGATAAGAACTCGGGTGATGAAACCCATCTTGGCCAAATCGTACGTCATTTAAATGAAGCTTCGTCATTAATTACTAAGCCTGAAGAAAGGTTGGAACTCGCCGAATTTAATTTGCAAGTAGGCAAAAAAGCAATAGCTGTTGCGGCCTACCAAGCTGCAAAAAATTATTTCAGTATGGCTGTTTCCCTATTACCACAAGATGCTTGGAAGGATCATTATGACCTAACCTTTGCTCTATATTGTGGCCTGTCTGAAAGTGAATTATTAACTGATGATCATCAGCTTGCTCAGCAGCACTTGGCAATACTCTTCAAGCAAGCTAAAACCAAGCTTGATAGAATGCGGGTCTATCAGCTCGATATCATACGGCTTAGCCTTGCGAACCGTTATAACGATGCGCTACAGCAAGGATTGGCGGTATTACGTCTTTTTGGGCTTGATCTTCCCCTATACCCTAAACCTTATCATATTTTAACCGCGTATATGTCTATAGAATGGCGATTGTATGGTAAAAAATTTACTAATTTGGATTTAACTCAACAAGCGAGTAACGAATACAGTTTGTTGCAAAAAATCTTAAATCAGTTATACGCCTCTACTTATATCACTTCGAACAAAGAATTATTTGTTTTACTCATATTTCATGCTGTTAAACTATCATTACGCTATGGATACACACCTGAAAGTTCATATTGTTTTGCAGCTTATGCATTTGTATTAATCCATGTATTTAAGCGCTATGACGCAAGTTTTAAGCACGTTGCACTTGCTTATCGGCTTGCTGAACATTACCCCGATCCTTCTGTATTAGCTAAAGTGGAATTTTGTATGGGACATTTTCTCCATTTTTGGAAATATCCACTCTCTCAATCCTTGAATTACACCTTACACAGTTATCAATTAGCACAACAAACAGGGGATTTAGCAACCGCTGATTATAGCTTTATAAGTCATTTTTTAAATCAATATGCTTTAAGTTACCCACTATCTGACCTTGCAAACACCCTCAGAGAAGTGCTAAAGAAACGTAGCCCGAATGACTATTTCTATCCGGTCTGGATTTTGTTGGAATATTCAGTAATAAACTTGCAGCATTCGTCAATAAATAAAGACTTTGATCAAGAAATAGCGCGGTCCTTCAAATCTGTTGCTCAATGCAAAACGCAGCATGAACAGGCTTGTTTTTATTTTTGTGCTATAAAAATCGCCTATTTGAGCGGTAAATTTTCTTTAGCAGTGGCAATGGGGCTAGATGCAGAGATATTTGCAGATTCAGCTATAGGAACCATCACCTATGTCGAAGGACAATTATATTATGCTCTGAGTTTAGCTGCGAGCTACAAAACGGCCACCATCACTGAGCAATCCGTTTACAAAAAGAAGCTCCGGGCTATTCAAAAGTCGTTTAAACGTTGGGCAGGATGGTGTGCTACCAATTTTGAACCGTATTATTTAGTGCTCAGTGCAGAAATCTTCGCTATCCAAGAAAATTATCGCAAGTCGAGTGATTTGTACGACCAAGCGGCTCAACTTGCATTAGATAATAATCACCCTCAGCTTACTGGCGTTATTAATGAGTGTGCTGCTCGCTTTTACTCACAGGAAAATAAACCGCACATAGCAAAACACTATTTTCGCGAAGCGCATTATGGGTATGAGCGTTGGGGAGCACTCGCACTTTGCCAGCGTCTAAAGCAACAATATCCCCAATCGTTTTATGAGTATGACCGTCCTAAAACATCCTTACAGCAAAAGATCATGACTAACACGCAAACATCGACATCAAGCAGTGATCTTTCCATAGATTTTATGGCAATTCTCAAATTAACTCAAACGATTGCCAGTGAAATACAGTTCGATAAATTATTAAAAAAACTACTGAAAATTGTGCTTGAAAATGCTGGCGCACAACGCAGTGTACTTATCATAAAGAAAGACAACTCCTGGCTTATCGAAGCTGAGGGAACTTTAGAGCAACAACGCATTTGGTTGGTAGATGCAAAAAGCGTAGAGACACGCTCAGATTTACCGCTCACGATTATTAACTACGTCCAACGCACCGAAGAAGCCGTGCTAATACAGGATGTCGCTAACGACATCCAATTTTTAGACCCTTATTTGCAGCAGTCTAAATCTAAATCAATATTAATAATTCCTTTCTTCTATCAAGGCCAACTAAGACGCATTCTCTATCTTGAAAATAATATGCTTAAGCATTCCTTTACTGATCAACATTTACAAGACCTTACTATCGTGGTGTCCCAAGCCGCCATTTCATTAGAAAATGCTTACCTTTATTATCAAGCAACCCATGATCCATTGACGGGTTTTGCCAATCGTAATCTGCTCTTTCAAATTTTTCAGCAAAGCGCCTCACGTTTATCACGTGAAGCGAAACAATTAGCCATAATTTTCCTAGATTTGGATTATTTTAAAATTATTAACGATACTATGGGGCATGAAGTCGGTGATAAGTTACTTATCTATTTTTCAGAGCAGATTAAATCGTGTCTGCGAGCTGGCGATTTGCCAGTACGCCTAGGAGGCGATGAGTTTGTGATTTTATTGGATAGCCTTGATGAAAGCATGCAGGTAAAGGTCATCATGGATAAAATTTATCAGAAACTTGCTGTTCCTGTTATTATACAAGGCCACACTATCCATATTTCAACCAGTGCTGGCATCAGTTTATTCCCCAAAGATGCTACGGATATTCAGAGCCTTTTAAAGCAAGCGGATACGGCTCTATATCGGGCTAAAGAACTGGGTAAAAACCAGTATCAGTTTTATTCGGTGGCATTAACTCAATACATTCAGCAAAACCATCATCTTGAAACTGAATTCGAAAATGCATTAGCGAATCAGGAATTTTGTTTATTTTATCAGCCAATCTTTGATTTAGTAAGCGAGCGCATTATAAGTCTTGAAGTATTACTGCGCTGGCAACATCCAACAAAGGGATTATTAGAAGCCAAGCAGTTTATTCAATTGCTCGAAAAAACGCCGTTCATGTTGTCCGTAGGTGAATGGGTACTTCGCACAGCCTGTCAGCAAGTTAAGAGCTGGCAAAATAAAGATTTACCGAGGGTACCTATAGCGGTTAATATTTCAGCATTGCAATTTGAAAATCAATCTCTTAGCCAATTAATTGCCGACATTTTAGCAGAAACTCAACTACAACCTGTCTATTTAGAGCTTGAGTTAACTGAATCTATTCTTATCGAATCAGCCAGCATTATAAATGAAATGGAGGCGTTAAAAAATTTAGGCGTTAATTTAGTCATTGATGACTTTGGCAAAGGCTATTCCTGCTTAGCATATTTGACACGTTTGTCCCTTAGTAAATTAAAAATTGACCGATCTTTTATTAATAAAAATCAATTAAAAGAGCAAGATAAGATTATTTTAGAAGCCATCATTGGATTAGCTCACCGTTTACAGATGCAAGTGATTGCTGAAGGAGTTGAAGAGATTTCGCAAGTAAATTTATTACGCATCCAGCACGTTGACGCAGTGCAAGGCTATTATTTTAGTCCTCCCTTATCTGTAAATGATTGTGAACATTTATTAAATGGCGAAAATGCTGATAGTGAATAGGTTCTCCCCCTAGCAAAGTGGGGCTCATTTCTGTTTTGGTTTATAATAGGCTTTGTTGAATAAAATAAATACTATTGGTTTTTAAGTATATTGAAGGATCTATTCGTGGACAGATAGTTTTTTTCCATCGAGATGCTCAATTGCACTTTTGATCTTGGCTACATCGAATGTAGCTCCAATAATGAATTTAGCGCTATCTGATTTTTCAATTTCGGATATAGGTAGTCGATATAACATGGTTGACGTGGTTTAATAGATTTGAGCCCCCAGTTAAGAGATAATGCACTTAACTGGAGAAAGTAATGACGATAAGAAAGAAATACCCCAAAGAATTTAAACTGGATGCAATTAGTCTTGTTTTAGAGCAAAGTTATGGGGTAACAGAAGCAGCAAATAATTTAGGGATTGCTCAAGCGCTACTAAGTCGATGGATAAAAGAACACAAAGAACAGGATGGGCAAGCATTTCGATGAACGGGGCAATACAATAGATTTTTACCTTTCCCACCGCAGGAATGCAAAGGCCGCGAAACGCTTCCTGAAGAAGCTCATCAAGTCTAATCCGACCTGTGATGTCAGTGTCATCAATACTGATAAAAATCCAGCCTATGGTCAGGCCATTAAAGAACTAAAGCAGGAAGGAAGTCTGGCTTCAGACGTCAGTCATCTGCAGAAAAATACCGCAATAATCGGCTCGAAGCTGACCACGGCAAGCTCAAGCGCCTCATCAATCCAGTCAGGGGATTTCAATCCATGAAAGCCGCCTATGCAACCATCAGGGGTTTTGAAATCATGCGTATGTTTAAAAAAGGACAGTTCAATATCTGGATGTATGGTAACCGTACTGAAATCTCATTTATTAATGAACAATTTGGGTTATATTGCTGAACTACGCCTAAAATTCAGATTTTTGAACCCTTGAACTTATTTGCAACGGAGCCGCATTTATACCCTCAAATATTTACAAGACAGGAAACTGCAACGCGATGTACATCGTTCACAGAATCGTGTGGAATCGTATCATCAATTACGCGCCGCCATTGCAACAGCGTATGGAAAAAAACAGTTGTCCGGCAAGGGAGATCGTGAAATTGAGATTAGTAACCAGTGTGGCAGACTCATTGCCAATGCCATCATTCATTATAATTCAGCGATACTATCCAAGCTCAAGCAGAAATACGAAGCTGCAGGTGATGAAAAAGCGTTGGCTATGTTAAAGAAGATATCCCCAGTGGCTTGGCGGCATATTCATTTCCAAGGACATTTCATATTCACAGATGATAAAATCATTAATCTTGATGAGATAATAGGCAAGGTTCTTTTGCGCAGGTTAAGAAAACATGATGTGATTAAAAACTGTCCGGAAATTTCTGAGGTTTGCGGCTAACCCCCCTGGTGGGTGAAATCGTCACAAAGCTGGCAAGCTCAGGAATTATTGGTATGGTTTTTGGACGTCTGTTGGGACACAACTGCCGCGCGCATCGCGACAGAAGTGATCCGTGAGACTACATGGACATACCTGGGGCACTCGCCGGTGGGTTTAAATGGTCTCGCGAAAGCGTAAGATCGACGGCTCTCACTTCATCAAGGCGGGTAATTGACGCCAAATCGACGCCGCCCGCCAAGCCAGCAAGCGACCCAGCCACCCTCGCATACCCCCGCCCGCCCCCACGAATTACGCCAAAATCGAAACCAAGACCAGAATTAGAAGAGGGTAGCGGGAACCAAGAATCACTAGCAGCCGTATTAAAATTATAAAATGTTAAGACACGCGGCAATGCTACCTCATTAAATTGGGGTGTGGGAGAGAAAGACCGGTCTTCCCTGCAATATTCTTGGGCGATGTGGGCGGGAACATTCCGCTGAGCCTTGCCTACAACCATCCAAGCGGCCCCCATTGCAGCCCAGTTACTTGCAGAACACCACGCATCATAGCCATCAATGTAGGCTTGCAATGCCGTTTTAAGCGCTGTCAAATCAAAATGAGCACTTTGCTTCTCTTCGCCGTTTTGTTGAAAGCGAAGTCCCGTGGCGTCGTTGGCATCGATTCGTGCTAACATGAATGCTTTTGTTTCCTCATCCATGTGGGACTCTAACATCCGACACATATGGGTGTCTTTGGCCCAATAGGCGTATTCATAGGCGGTGCAGTTGAACGTTCGGCCGGAGTAGTCAGTGAAAATACCTGGGGTTCGAAGTAATGTTTGGGTAGTGGCAGGTGTGGCTGTCAATAGAGCCCCTGCTTCTTCTTGACGCCCTTTGGCCACATCATGCAAAAAGTGGCGCGTTTGGAAGGTGGGATGTGCCCTACAAGCATCTTTAGCCGCTTGGGGTAATCTTTCAAATTGCTCATCGTTGATTCTTGCGAGTAATGTCTCAACGTCCACGTCTATTTCGCCTGCAACCGATTCATTTCTATGCGGTATCTCGGCTGGATGTGCCGCAAAATCGTCGCGAATACTGGTAAAGTACGCTGGATTACTGGATGCCGCCGTAGAGTCAATGATGTCAGCAAAGTTCACACAAATAGACCCTTGGTGGGTAACAAATTTAGCCGTTTCTCCCGTTGCCTGTTTATCCAATATCATAAAATCATCCATGTGAGGATTTTCACCTGTAGTGACGGTACGATAGGTGCGTTCAAATGTTTGTCGAATGGCGGTCAAATCATCTGCATTGATAGCCCTTGATAAGTCGAATGTATCGGCATTCACATTACAAAAATTGCAAACAGCTCTTTCTACGTCCTCGCCACTCGTTAATACCGTGGATACCACACTAACTAACCTATTACTTAAATCAGGTGATGCATCAAGAACCACCCCAAAATTTCGGCCGCTGATACCATGCGCTTTGCAATACACATTCAAGTTCGCTAGAAAAAATTGAGTCAGTATCGATAATCGCTCGGTTCGTTCATCCGCAGGCGTCGCTGCTGGAATACCATAAAAAGGTGGGGTGGGTAGGGTTTCCCATACATCAAGCGCACAAGCACCTAATAAAGCTTCAATGTAATCGTCTCGTGTAGCGTCCTCTCCAAAACCCATGAGGGCATCAATAATTTCTTTGGTTGCAAGCGTCCCATCGGTGCGCTGGGTAAAATCAATGGTTAGCCCAAAGAGCGCTAAACTTTGCTCACCTAACACCCGTTGGATATCTGCAAAACTAGCCGATGCCGGTAAGGAACCTAATACAGCAGCTGTTAGTGTTGTGCGTGGGGCAGGTACAACAATGGCAACAGCAGGAAACGTGCTGTGCATGGCACTGTACAATGGCGATAATGGAACCCCTGCCGCGGTATTTCTACGTTCAATAGTAAATGCAGGATTGACAACCCTGGATTGGCTATCTTGTGCGCGGGGTCTTAATTGAATGCTGTATAAATTAGAAGGCCTTGCCAGAAAGGCCGTCATCGCTTCACCGTAAGTAAGCCGCATCGCTGGAATGGCTTCCATATAAGCTTCTATTTGAGCCAGTCGCTCCTCTTTAGCTACCCGTTGGGCATTACCTGCCTCAAGTAATCCTATATCCAATACCAATGCGTTTTTATAGACTGCTAACTCGCGGAGCGCTCCGCCATCAAAAAATTCTCTTAATGCCACCGTGGCTTTACACGTATTATCTGTACTGATGTCCTGACCACCAACCACAGGCACCAGAAGATGAACGCGATTGGTCACGGCATTGATATGGATATATCTCGGTGATACCGGCTCAGTAAATGGAATGGTAGGCATGAATCACTCTCTTTAAGACCTTATTTAAGGGTAATTATAAAACATAATGGATGAATTATACTATTTAATCTTGAGACAGATTGAGATTAATAAGACGCATCCAGTGATACGGTGTTCAAAAAATGAAATTATGTTTTCTAACGGTTAACGTTTAAGATGAGCACTTTGAAAAGCGGTTTAATTCAGAATTAACATTTTTGGTGGTTATTCCACACGACCCCTAACAGCCACAGATTACATTCATATTTGGGATATTTAAGCCCAAATCAATTTGAAAAACAGAGCGATGTTTTAATGAAAGTTGCTTAACTAGGGTGTAACAATTTGGTTGACCACGTCAGTACACAAGAGGCCTAATTGAAGCACTTGCAGACCTAGGCTACCTAGGGAGATTAATCATCTCGCATAATTTTCTTCATAAATTTTGATGTAATTTGATATCGAGTACTTCTTCCTCCACCAGGCAATTTTTCGAAACAGCCTTTATCGAGTAAATCCGAAAGGTGTCTGGTTGCTGTAGCCTTACTTACTTTAGTAATTTTTTTATACTGAGCAGCACTAATCCCCTGTTCAAATGCGTTATCTTTTTCATCAAACATTAAATTAATAATTTTTGTTTGCTCCTTGGAGAGCTCGCTTTCTTGAAAAACCTGCCAAAAACGGCTCTTAGCAAGAGTTTGGTCAATCTTATTGATAGCAGTTTGAATACTACTATCCAAAGTTTTTAAAAACCATAATAACCACATGGTTATATCTGTGGTTTGACGCTGACTTTTTTCCAAAATTTTATAATAATCATTTCGATTAGAAAGAATAGTTGCCGACATAGCGTACAACTGAATACTCTGCTTATCCTCTTGGGCTAAAGCTAAATCCGTTAGGGCGCGGGTGATCCTTCCGTTTCCATCTTCAAATGGATGCACCGTTATAAACCAAAAATGACTAATTGCTGCGCGTAATAATGGATCCAATGTTGGCTCTTTTAGGCTTTGGTTGAACCATTTCAGAAACGCATGTAATTCTTTCTCTAATCGTTCCCTTGGTGGCGCTTCATAATGCACTGTTGGCCTATCAATACGCCCAGAGACAACTTGCATAGGCTCCTCACCTCTTAACTGCCCTGCGTTAACTCTATATAATTTAGACGCCTCATCATCAGGAAATAACCATTTGTGCCATTGTTGCAAGCGCTCTAGCGATAAAGGTGTGTTTAAATTATTAATAGCATCCCACATCATTTGCGCTAAACCTTCTGAGCGCTCAGTGGTTGGGTAAGGTTGCTTAAGATGTAATCCTATACGTTTTGCAAGCGAAGAGCGCACAGAGAGTTCATTCAATCGCTCACCTTCTATTGCGGAGGATGCAATTATATTTTGCAATAAAGTATCCAGGGCAGATTCCAAAGATATGCTCTCTGCCACAGAGCCCGTTTTACCTATTAGAACCCCTTGTTTCAATCTAACTTCACGCAATAAAGGCTGAATGAGCTGTTCTTGCCAATGATACTTTGGCCAATCTGTCTGTTGCCAGATCCATTTTATTTGAGTGTCATTCATAATTTCTACCTCGTGAGCCAATTAACAAGGTTATTCGGCTCATTATTTGAGTTTAATAATAAAGTCATTCGGCTCATAAATCAAGCCAAAAAGAACAATTATTCGACTCAAGTGGATATTTAATTTAGTTAGATAAACGGGGCGGCCCGTTGAAAAATATGATCAAAGTTAGATCACAATTAGCACCATTATACAAAAAATAAAAAATACCAATCTCTTGATATTTAACGCCATAGCAGCCAAATATGCTTGAATTTGTGTATTTTCTAACCCTCTATATTGAGCTCTCTTTAAATCATGGTAATTTTTTAATTCATTCATAACACCTTCTATTTTCCACATTCGTTCATATAGTTTTTCTTTAAAATATTGTTTTTCCATTTCAGTTTTCATTTGCTCATAAAGCTCAGCATACTTATTTCGAGTCACATCGAGCTGGCCCTTTATTTTTGATCTTGGCCAAGCAATTTTGAGCAAATGAGCACTGCCTACAGTTTAATAAGCCAAAATCTTTACATTGCTGTAATATGTTCTTAAAAAACTTCTCCAAAACATTTACCCCAAGACGCATTTTTAATGCGGCTTAACGATGAGTGATGGGGCACGGGAGCTGTGAGGTTTAACCCACAAAACCATCGGTAGCTAATATTATAATGAAGATGCTCTATCAATTTTCTATTAGAGTGAATGCTGTATGAATGGCCAATTAACTTAATTCTTAAATAAAGTTCAGGAGATATTCCTACTCGTCCTCTATTTTGGCTATAAAGATGCTCAGTTACTAGGCTACAGAAGCTAAAATTTACAAATTGATTATTTTTTTAAGAAAATGATTAGAAAGAATCAATTTCTCTAAGTCTGAATTATCTATTCTAACAAATCGACCTTGCATAAATGCTGAAACATGCTGAAACATGCTGAAAATAATGAATTAGATCATTATGTTCAGCATGTGTAAAATTTATTTATTTTCTTGCTTGGAAGAAATTTCTTTAATGTAATAATGAATCGACTTCCTCTGGAGTTGGCCTTGTTTTACCCCAGTAAATGTATACTAAACGACCAGAGCTCCTGAATGCCCAGGGACTTGATCATCTGCCGTTACCTCTATTATTGTTTCATGATGGGTTTGATCTGTGTTAATCCAGAAGCCATCAATACCATATAAATCACCAGATTTAACCTGAGTGCTACGCTGTTGGTTGAGCTCGCTATTCATTTCCTTTCTCCTTAAACTTGCTCCCTCCATTTAATTATAGTCATTTGAAAAATTGTTCCATTATGGCCTGGGCAGTTATATTTTCAGACTATTATTTGATATAAAGGTAGTAAATTAGGTTAAATATTTAAGTTATATTTAATTCATAATTTTATGAGATATTTGACTATTATAAATGCTAGAACCCTAGCTCTATAGAATTTCCGTAATTCAGAAGATTAACCTTGAAAATAATTGATTGGAATATTAGGTAGGTCCGGTGATCTAGAACAAAAGTCAATGCAAAGTCTTTAAATTAACGCTCAAGACCAGCACGAATACCGTATTTTTTACGGTATTTAAAATACACATCACGATATATAATCGCACATTATTTTTAGTTAGCGCCAAGCGTTTAATATAGTTTATTAGCGATTTTTTCACTGTATTTTATGTACTTAGGAGTAATACAACAAATGCCATTATTTTCTTTTTTTAGCTCTAAACCTGATAGGTCATTATTAGAAATTGATGCTGAATATGAGTGCCCTCAAAAGTTATATTTTCATGAACTAAATGACCATATAGCTTCTTTTAATACCCATATTCAATCGGGAAATATGGATCAGAATAAAGAGGCTAAAAAATTGATTCACAATTTTCGTTCTAAAATAATTAAAACCTGCTCTTTAGCAGGAACTGTCGAATATGATCTAACCGGTTATGATGTCTTTGGTACTTGGGGGCCGCATAAAGAACGTCATCTGAGAAAATTTGAAAGAAATATCGAGGAACTAAAAACTCAAAGTGAACAGTTAAAAGAGTATGCCAAAGGCCCGGGCTTATAATAAGCATGAGGGTGCAAGCTCTAACTAAAGATGTGTTACCGGCCGCGCCGGTAACACATCTTTTTGATTTGCTTTCGTTGACACGACGTTCCCGCCTCTTATAACAACCCCACTAATCCGGCGCAAATAATGTTAATACGGCTACAACTCTATACAATCGACTTATACAAAACATAAGCTCCGCAGACTAGAAAGAATATCTATGTGCAGTTGGATAAATACCGTGATATGTTGACCTCCGGCCTGGATCTTTGTAAAAAAGGGTCATGATTAAATCTCAATCAAATTATTCACTCTACACCGTAGATATACTATGTTTTTTAATATGTTATATCCAAGCCAACCATTTTGATTTAGGTTAATATTGCCAAGGATCGCCTATAGGCAACGAACCTTTTGATTCAGTTAATTACAGTGTCTCTGTATAGACATGACCCTTTTTTACAAAGATCCCGGCCGGAGGTCTTCAAAGGACCCTAATCCGGTTTTTTTGAAAGGTTAGCTAATCTAAATAAATTACTATTTTATAAAGGGATTTTTCCTGCCTTATTTCTTTTAAAAGTATGTTGAAATTCTTTCAATAAACATTATTTCAATTGAAATAAGATATTTAAAACAAATAATCTATAATATACCATTATTGGTCCAAAAATAATCATTATGTATATAAAAATCGACGACAAAGAGATTCCGCTTACAGAAACAGAGGAGCTATTTATTTTTATCGGTAATAATGATATTGAATATCATGTTACAGATAACAATTTAGCTAGTCACAATTTGCCGGATGTTAATGAACATGCCTTGGCTGTATTTACAGGTAAGCTTTTTAGTAAAATACTAGGAGAATATCAGCCTGATTATCATTTGGTTATTATAGACAAAGATGATTATAGGCGAGCATCTAATATCCTTTATGAGTTTGAAGACTTTGAAGTAGATGAAGAATCGCCTCTTCATGTCCAATACAAGGGTGAAAGTTATTCTTTTGAACAAATAAAAAACCTAAGTGCTGCTGTACTTACAGGTTATTTTGTAGGTGAGATTGATTGGGATAATAGCAATATTGGATTTGTTCCGGATAAAAATGGCCAAGGTATAGTCGCCGTTAGAATAGACCCTGGTTGTAGCTTTCAGTTTGATGAAGCCATTTTTCAGCTACCTTTAGAAAAAGTATTAAGCGATCCTTTTCGAATAATTATAGGTGGTGTTAATTATACGTCACTACAAGAAGATCCCGAAAGTAGCCTAGCAGATCATTATTTTAGCGCTCTATTTAAAGATTTAACACCAGAAGATGTTCAATTAGATGATTTCCCTGATGATCTATTATTAGACACTCTAGAATATCTTGATTATCAAGATTCTTCACTTAAAAGCTTACTCAATAAAAAAGAAGAGATTAATGAGGTTATTAAAAAAATTGTTGAGCTTAAAAAAGAAGAGCTTTTAGTGCTTGCATTTGAATCCGGTTTAACCGTTGAAGAAGCAAAAAAATGTATAGAAACATTACAAATAAGACAGGAACTTTTTAGACCATTTTATACGGAAGAACTAAAATCGAATATTAAGAAAAGACCTCACGAAGAAGGAGCATTAAATGAAATAATTGAACCTCCATTAAAAAAACCTAATAGTCAGATTAAAACGACAGAAAAGACGGAGGAAGAAACTTATGAGCCTCAACGATTTTTTGTTGTACGCCCGGAAGATGAAAGTAAATCCCCTGATGTGCCTGAAGAATATTCTGGTAATAAGATCTAAATTAGTAGCTTTGATACAACGAATCGTAATCAAAGCTACTTAGCTAATTAAGAACAGAATTTAATGTACACCGTTTTATTGTCAGTTATCGTATTTAAATCAAGATTTATAAATAAGTGCTTTAAAACTGAAGGCTTGCCTCATCACCAAAGTAACAATTAGTTGAGTTTTCCCGCATATCCAGCCAAATTGGCAATAAGAATATAATAGCTATCATTAGGCTACACGCAATTGATAGTAAATAGTATAAATTCTCATTACTGGGCTCGCTTCAGAAAACGGCAAATATAGCACGCTAAGCTTGTGTTGAAGCCGGGATCCAGCGGTATAAAGTAGGTACGGATATACCAAGATTTTGTGCTACATCCCTTGGCAACGTACCTGAAGCAAGTAATTGTTTAGCCGATTCAATCTTGGATTGAGTCATTTTTCGTTTTCGACCACCTACTCTTCCTTTTACTTTAGCAGCTGCAAGTCCAGCTTTAGTTCTTTCTGCCATTAATTCACGTTCCATCTGCGCAAGCTGCTGGATAATACGCCAACCAGTTTCATAAAGAAATGATGGAAGAAGCTGACCAACACTGGTATCGATCGGCATTATTATGAATTGTGTGTACTATCAGAATTGAAGAATTCACTTAGATCAGGTGACATTTGGGTTCAGGGTTCGCGTCAGTTCAAGGATTTTGAGGACTACCCGGTGTGTTGAGTAAAGTAAAGAACGTGTCCAAATTACTATTTTTAATGTGATTATGGATATTGGGTTATTGGATCCGTGTAAATTTGTTATTAATACTCATTAAAGCAGGTTCTCCGTGATAGCTATTTGTTTCGACGCAAGAAGCTTATCATTGAAAACCTGTTTTTCTTTATATATTTCATAATACTACGCACTAAGTAAGTGCCATTCGCGTCAGACCCCGTTGATCAATATCAGGGGTGGAAATAATTCAAAATTTGTAAAAAAAGCCCATGGCGTGTAATATTGACTCAGATCTATTTTTATTTTTTAGGATAATATGTTTTTCAAACACCTTCCCGCTGATATTAAAAAAAAAATTAACACTTTCAATACCGTAGCTGATCTAAAAACTTTGATTAATTCAGAACCTGAACGCATAAAGGACATATCTGTATTCGCATTAAAAGATCTTTTTTCAAGGCGCGATGAAGAAGCGCTCATGGTTCAAAGACAATTTTTAATACGATGGTTTCATTTTGGCTATTGCCCTCATCCAGCCATTTTGTGGCCCAAAACAGTGGAAGAAATGAGGCAATTCGACTTTGAAACGCTTCCTTTTGAAGATTTTTTCCTGCGTTTAAGACTTAGAGCCAAGCTTATGAGCCCTGAGGGATTCCAATGCTTTGAGGCTAATCCGCCTCCATTTATTTTAGAGCTTAATGATAAAAACTATCAGCGCTTATTGCCTGTATTGACGTCTAAGGAAATAAAATATTCTCGGCTGGTCGCCAATGTGGAAGACTTAGACAGTGAACAGATACAAAAATATTTTGTAGATATGGAACCGCCTAATATTATTGAATTTTTTGATAATATTCGCACGATTTGGATACATGAACAACATGCGCGGGCCATAGCTCAACACGACACCCACAGATACAATTTACCGTATGAACTATTTAAAAAATCCGGGCTAAGATTGATTTCACGAAATGTAATGAGCAATGTTTTTCATGGATATCTTGCTTTTTATAATCAAATTGAAAATCCACAGCTCGATGATAAAACGAAACTTTCTATTTGCTCATTGAGCATATTGCCTTTCCTTCCAGAAAAAGATTTACTACCGTGCTTAGCATTGGTTACAGATATTCTTGATGATGCAGAAATATCCATTCATTGGAATTTGCTAGTTCATGCCTTTCAGGGGGTTAAACATCATCCGGATGCGAATAAACTTCTTAAAGAAAAGGTGTTCGACATTCTTCACTCAGAGAAATTCGGTCTATGGAATTTTTTAGAGCATCCGTATTTGATGCCTTTGTTTGAAGAGCTTGCTCAAACCTTTGATGTCCACGAACTAAAGAAAATAAAAACTCGAGTATTAACTCTTTTTAGAGCCGAAAGAGATGGAACTCTCTTAGTTAGGAATCTTGCTATTTTTACAACATTGGAAACAAGGAACCCTCATTTTGCTTTTGTTTGGGAAGCAGAAGATAAGCAGTTTGTTTTAGAGATTTTAGATGCAACTAAAGAAAAGCTTGATTCATCAACGGCTCGTTGGTGTTTCTGGCCCTATTGTTGTTCCCTGTCATCTGTTTTCTCAGAAGACAAAGCACGTGAATATTGGGAATATTTTAAGCCCTATCTTGCTGAGCTTCATTCTTCAGTAGCTAACCTAGGTGAATTAACAGCAGAGCTTCCTGTTTTAAAGACCTTAGACCCTATTGAGTTTCCTGTATTTCTTAAATTTCTCCCAAAAGAAGAACGAGGAGCTGCCTTCTTAGATTTATTGGAGTATTTGCCATTCGAGGTCTTAATGAATTGGAATCCAAATATCGATATTTTCCATTTTGAAACCCCAGAAGACCCCTATTTTGAGGAGGTTTATGCGTATTATGAAGAAACTTTCGATACTATTAGGAATCATCCGTTACCGATTAGTGCGGAAGAGAGGGCAAAAGCATTTCAAATTCATAAGATCTTGAGCGTAATTTTTTGCAGATTTATTATCAACTATAATTATCCTTTGAAAGATTGGGATAAAGCTAACGACGTTTTATTCAAACTGATAACAACAATATCTCAAGCAAAAAATGATTATCATGAGGAAGTTATGGCGCAGTCCCTTAATCTCCTTCTTAAACAAATTCCTGCTTCAAAGCACGCATACTTTTATATTTTTATGCAAAGTACAAACCACATTAGTTCCACAATCAATACACCTGTTTTACCTTTGCTATTTAATGGATTTTTTGGGACACCTCAGAAATCAGAGACAAGATCAAACGACAAAAAAATGCAGCGAGTCATGTTGCGGCTCTTACCTGAGGAAGCAAAAACACCTGAATTTGTAATATTGCAGCGAATGATACATCTTTGGGGGCTTGGTTCAAGTCCAGAATTTTCCACAAAGCTCAACGAAAAACTTGAAAAAAAACACGCTGAAGCTCAAAAGAATCTCTCTTCATCAGTGAGACCTTAAGGCCGGAGGCTGCTTTATTTTATGAACTGATGGGAAGAGGGTTTCGTGAATTTGAGGTGGTTTATTGGAGGCAGGGGTCGAGAAGAATCAAATTTATGAAGACTTCGCCTCTGGGAAAAGAGAAGACCGCCCAGAGCTTAATAATTGTTTGAAAGCGTTACGCAAGAACGATACCTTGGTTGTCTGGAAACTCGATCGATTAGGTCGTGATTTGCGTCATCTTGTTAATACAGTACATGATTTAACCACAAAAGATATTGGCTTTAAAGTGTTAACTGGACATGGTGCTGCCATTGATACTACTACTGCTGCAGGGAAATTGGTATTTGGTATTTTTGCAGCTTTGGCTGAGTTTGAACGTGAAATGATTAAAGAACGGACTATTGCTGGAATAGCTTCTGCTTGTGCACGCGGCAGAAAAAGTGGCCGTCCCTACAAAATGACACCAGCAAAATTAAGACTTGCAATGGCTTCTCTAGGTCAAGTTGAGACTAAAATCGGTCCATTATGTGAGGAACTTGGAATTACAAAACAAACTTTGTATCGACATCTGGCACCAACAGGTGAACTACGAGATGATGGGAAAAAATTACTTGGTATAGTTTCACCTTGACAGTGGAAAAGCCGTAACTTTTAACCAGTCCGGTCCAGTTCAGTAAAATGTAGTATAATAAATTATCGACACTTTGATAATAAAGTTTCCATGAAAAACAAGTTCGAAATTAAAGAGAGAATGAAAGCAGGTGGAATTACCAGCGCGTCTTTTGCTACTGTTGATAGTGGCGAGAGTGGAATTGAATGGAGAGCGGGGTTTGGTGCAGTAATTGATCCTCAAAGTAAACGTTGTATTGACGCATCGGTTTATCTGACCAAATCACCTAATAGACATATTCTCGCAGAGCAAGTCTTGCCTGATATATTAAAACCTGGGGCTCGATTATTTTTTTCCAACATATGGCTTTGCTCGCAATGCGGAAGAGTTAGATGGAACAAATTTTCATGGGATGAATCCTAAAATTTTAAAATCTGAATTAAAAGAAATAGCCTATAAAACAAAAGCACCTACCCCACATTTTGATCAAGATCTTCAACCTATAGAAAATCCTTCTAAATCACCTCAATCAGAAGAAGATTTTACTGAGTCTAGTGATAGTACTAAAAAAATGTTTCATCAAATGCAGATTAAACCCTCGGCCCCAAGACCAAAATCAGCGCTAAAAATCGATAAACCCCAAGAGCAAGAAGTAAGTACTGATAAGCCCCTTCAAGAGGTTGAGGAAACAAAGGATGAAGAAATGCAAGGAGAGCGGAAATTTAATCCCACACCACTTTCTACGTCTTATGACCCTTATAAAAAATAATTCGTCTTCTCATATTTAGAACTTTTTAAATACTCGAGACGAATTTTATCAATATCTTAATATTGAAAGAAGGATTACTTTTCATTAAGAAAATTGCTTAGCGTACGTTTTCGTGTGCGACACGAGGTCGCTTACTTGAGTTGTTCCCATGGATGGAACTACCCGTGCTACCGGGTAAACCTAGGGCCATGAATAAAGAGCTGGCCTAACGATGTAACAAAGCTAACTGGGGGGTATTAATCGTAAGAGGCATACCTTCCTGATAATCACGAATCGGGTAAGTGCTAGGTAGTTGGTATGGTGAACATATGTGAATCTGCATACAGACCGTCAGTACTGAGGTGCGTAAGTG
>JARLJR010000116.1 GCA_031291095.1 Legionella sp.
AGCAGGACCAGCAAAAGCAGGACCAGCAAAAGCAGGACCAGCAAAAGCAGGACCAGCAAAAGCAGGACCAGCAAAAGCAGGACCAGCAAAAGCAGGACCAGCAAAAGCAGGACCAGCAAAAGCAAGACCAGCAAAAGCAAGACCAGCAAAAGCAAGACCAGCAAAAGCAAGACCAGCAAAAGCAAACTAAACAAGACAGTAAGGCAGAGCAAGAAAAACAACAGGCAAAAGAGCAATGGTTGCGCTTAATTCCTGATGATCCAGGCGGCTTACTACGAGAAAAGTTTTTACGTGACCACTTAAGAAGAGAACGTGGATGGTATCAATGAAAAAATTAATAATAATTAGCTTTTTTTATTTAGTTAACACCTTGGCTCATGCCGAAGTACAAATCCAAGTTGATCCTTCCGAGATTAGCCAAGACGAACCCTTCCGCATATTATTAACACAGCCTAGCCTACAATCTGCCAACGGCATTCCTGATTTAACGCCCCTTCGCAAAGATTTTACGATTTTGGGCACCGAGCGTAGCGTTAATTACTCGGTTATCAATGGGCAAACTCAGGCCTCCAGCACCTGGATTATCACCCTAAAAGCACGAAAAATTGGCCCAATAACCATCCCGGCTATAAGAATGGGAGCAGATCACAGCAGCCCGTTAACAATTAATGTTTCCGCACAGGACACATCCATACAAAGCACCAGCGATAATCAGCAACTACAAGATATCTTTTTAACTACGGAGGTTAATGAAAAGAAGCCTTATCTCAATCAACAAATTACCTACAAAGTACGCTTATACAATTCCAAGCAACTTTTGGATGCAAGCTATCAAGGGCCTAAGGTAGACAATGCGTTACTTATTCCCTTAGGCAATGAAAAACGCTACCAAACCCAAAAGAATAATGTGACCTACCTGGTTGAGGAACAAAGTTATGCTATTTTTCCGCAAAAAAGTGGCCCATTAACGATTACCTCACCCGCGTTTATCGCACTTGTTTATGGTTTTGATCCGCAACGCATTAAAGCAAGTGCCAAAGACATAACTCTGGATGTACAGCCGATTCCCTCGCAATTTAGTGGGCAGACCTGGATTCCTGCGAAGCAAATTCAACTGAGTGAGACTTATGAAAACCGAGGACAAACCATAGACCAAGGCAGTACCTTAGTGCGCACTATTACTCTAGATGGGGTTGGCATTCCTGCACAATTGCTACCCAACCTTCATTTTGCAGACTCAGATGCCTTTAATGTCTATCCAGAGAAAGGCAAAGAAAAAAATCAAGTGAATCAAGGTGAGATCGTTAGCCGCTCAGAAATTAAGGTCACTTATTTATTTAATAAAAGCGGTAAAGTAATCATCCCTGAATTAAAACTTCCTTGGTTTAATACCGTAACGGGTAAAGAAGAATTTGCGGTTTTGGCCCCACGCACTATTGAAATTGCTCCGTCGCAAACAGCAGCCACCAATGCATCAAACCCCATACAAGGTACGGCACTTGCACCACAAATCAACCGGGGAACCACTGAAACCTCATCATCCCCCGCAACAACTAATAATTGGGCCTGGATTATTGCCGCACTTTTTGCACTAGCCTGGCTGCTTACTCTAGGCTTGTGGGCTTGGCAAAAACGCAGCCGCGCTCCAGGAAAAAGAACCTATAAGCGCGCCTTGCAGGCACTCCATGATGCGTGCCGCCAAGACAATCCGCTGCGCTGTCGTGATGCCTTATTAAAATGGGCTAATGTGCATTGGCCAGATGCGTCAATATTAAATTTGACGGATTTAATGCGCCTCTCAACTGATATGCAATTTAAAAAACAGGTGCAGGTTTTATCACAAGCTTTATATCAAGAAAAAGAGAACGCTTCATGGCACGGAGATGAACTATGGCGCAGTGTAACCAATCTAAAGGAAACGTATACCGCGCCTAAAAATAAAACCTCTAGTTTACCGCCGATGAATCCCGCTTAAAAGCCTGGATTATATTTATAAATTGTAGGTTGAGTCTCTGGCGCAACCTACAAGCCAAGCCGCGACTACCGAAGGAACGCCAAGATAATTTGTGCGAGAAAGAAAATGACAATGATCGCGGGGATCAAAAAGGTGCTGCCTCGGTTAATTGGTTTTTCCCCCGCATTAACATTCACACTAAAATCTCCAAAATTTTTGCTGTCATAAAAGGTATCTTTATCCACAACAATAGCCTGTGGCGGTAATTGTTCTGATTCGGTTTTAATACGTGCCGTTTTCTTAACTGCCGTACCAATGGCTAAAAACTCAATCAAGCCATTACCTAACTGATAAACATAGGTTTTAACACCCACAACATCATCCGCCCCAATAACCCGTGCCTCATCATTAATAAGAGCTAAAGCATTCTCCCGTGCCGCATAAATCATTCGGGTTAATTCATTAATTTCCCCTCTAAAGATTGATTTCAATGCCGAGGTAATTCCACCAACCATACCAAGAGAATACACGGAAGTTCCCAATAAAAGCTTCATGGGTGCATAACCCATACGCGCCATATTCCACATCTCGATGTTGGTCATGTCACTGGTTACGACATCATTGCTGGCGTCGGTGAGTAATTGTGGATTATGAGATGCAGTGCCCAGCATCAGCATTTCGTTAACCCCGCCAAAGGGTAATACTGTAGTCTTGATTCCCAGTACGGCATTGGCCTGGCGTTGTCTTGCATGAGCGATAATACGATTTAAAGCCAAATGTCTGGTTTTATTAAAAATATCTGAATATTCCTTAATTTCACCTCGACCTAAAGTTTTTAACCCACCTAAAAGTCCACGGCCAACCCCCATCGAATAAGCTACATTACCAAAAGCAAAACAAATAGGACGATACCCGGCATCAAGTTGCGCGTATAATTCCTGACCATCTGCAGAAGTAGTGAATTTCGCTTTATCTGCATCATTGCGTGCATGAATCACCGAGCCTATAGATAAAAACTCGACATTAGCACCATGAAAAATAAGTTGGCTGGTAACCCCGGTGATTCCAGTTGCTTGATTAGCCTCAGCTTCCTGAACCATACGTTGAAAGGCGGTTTCTCGCCCCTCTTCAATCAAGGAAGTAATTTGTTGCAACTCACCACCTAACATGGCCTTAAAGCCAGAACCAATACTCCCGACAAAGCCTAGTGAATGGACACTGTTACCAACAACGATTGAGCCAGGTGCATAATTTTTAAGATCAAGACAAAATATTTCATTGCCTGACAACCCAGTAGTAATTGCCATAATATCTATCCCTGCACATTATTATTTCTATTAAGTGTAGCCTGATTGCTCGCAACCAGGTTTCCATTTTTCTTGCCAGGGCACAAAAGAAGTCTTAGTTGCAAGTAACCAGGCGACATCTAATTACAAATACAGGCTACGTTTTATTGTAAAAAAAGTGTATAATTGCTCATTTTGTTACACAATTAATGACCAGATTATGAATCTTGAAAAATTATATGATGTTATTGTCGTAGGTGGTGGCCATGCAGGCACAGAAGCAGCTCTGGCGGCAGCACGGATGGGGGCACAAACCTTATTGCTAACCCATAATATGGATTTATTGGGGCAAATGTCTTGTAACCCGGCAATTGGTGGTATTGGAAAAGGGCATTTGGTTAAAGAAATTGATGCGCTCGATGGCGCTATGGCCAAAGCAGCAGACCGAGCCGGTATCCAATTTCGCACGTTAAATGCGTCCAAGGGACCTGCCGTACGCGCAACTCGTGCGCAGGCAGACCGGGTTTTATATCGCCAGGCCATTCGCGAATACTTGCAATTACAACCGAACCTGACTCTATTTCAACAAGCCGTTGATGATTTGGTTATTGAAGGCGGACGAGTAACTGGGGTTGTAACGCAAATGGGTTACACCTTACGTGCACGTGCCGTCGTGCTTACGGTTGGTACCTTCCTGGGTGGAAAAATCCACGTAGGGATGAGCCAATATGCAGGCGGTCGCGCCGGGGATCCTCCAGCAATCGCACTGGCACACAGCTTGCGTGACCTGGATTTACCTGTAGGTCGTTTGAAAACAGGAACCCCGCCACGCATTGACCGACGCTCCCTTGATTACAGTCAAATGACCGAGCAGCCTGGCGATACGCCACTGCCAGTATTTTCTTATATGGGTAGCCTTAGCGATCATCCACAACAGGTTTCTTGCCATATTACGCATACAACCGAAGCAACCCATGAAATTATTCGCAACAATTTGCATCAATCGCCAATGTATGCCGGAGTCATTGAGGGTGTTGGCCCGCGTTATTGCCCCTCCATTGAAGATAAGGTTGTGCGTTTTGCGGATAAATTATCGCATCAAATTTTCGTTGAGCCAGAAGGTTTAACCACCGAAGAAATTTATCCTAACGGCATTTCCACAAGCCTGCCTTTTGATGTACAGGTGCAATTTGTACGTACCATCAAAGGCTTTGAGAATGCTCATATTACTCGCCCAGGTTATGCAATTGAATACGATTACTTTGACCCACGAGGTTTAACCTCATTTTTGCAAACCAAACCTATTGCCAATTTATTCTTTGCCGGACAAATTAATGGCACTACCGGCTATGAAGAAGCGGCAGCACAAGGCATCATCGCCGGTATGAATGCGGCCCTACTTGTACAAGAAAAAGAATTATGGTGCCCACGTCGTGATGAGGCGTACATCGGGGTATTAATTGATGATTTAATTACCTGCGGGACTCAAGAACCCTACCGCATGTTTACCTCGCGCGCAGAATATCGCTTACTCCTGCGTGAAGATAATGCTGATTTGCGTTTAACGGCTAAAGGTCGAGAATTAGGTATGGTGAGCGATGCTCGTTGGCAACATTTTTCTGCCAAACGCGAAGCCATCGAATCAACCCAAGCACTGTTACATAATTCTTGGGTGCGTGTGGCTCATAACGACCTATTTAAGGATGTACTCCAAAATCCAATGCAACATGATAATCGAGCATCTGAATTTATTAAACGCCCAGAAATTACTTATCAGCATTTATTAATGCTTGAAGATCTAGGCCTACCCGAATTACCTGCCGAAGTTAGTGAGCAAATAGAAATCCAAAATAAGTATGCAGGCTACATTGAAAGACAGCAGCAAGATATTGAAAAAATGCGCAAGCATGAAAATACGGCATTGCCTGAATCACTTGATTACACTGAGGTAGTGGGATTATCAACGGAAGTTATTCAAAAATTATCGAAGATAAAACCAACTTCACTAGCACAGGCCGGCCGTATTTCTGGAATAACTCCTGCTGCCTTATCGCTACTGCTCGTTCATTTAAAAAAACAACGGATTGAGGCATGAGTGAAGAATTAACAATTAAACACTTACTTGAACAAGGGCTGAAGCAATTCGGCCTTGATGCAATTAGCGCTCCGTTATTGGATTATTTATTCTTACTTAAAAAGTGGAATGTAGCGTATAATTTGACCGCAGTACGCGATCTGGAATCCATGGTAAACAAACATCTCTTAGATAGCCTGGCTATTGCACCTTGGCTACAAGGTGAACGCATTATCGATGTGGGTACAGGGCCTGGCTTACCAGGGATTCCACTGGCCATTGCGCAACCAGAAAAAAGTTTTGTTTTACTGGACTCCAATGGGAAGAAAACACGCTTCCTTAATGAGGTAAAACGACAACTTGATTTAAAAAACCTGGAAATTGTACAAATTAGAGTCGAAAACTACCACCCGGCTCAAGGTTTTGATACAGTTATAAGCCGAGCTTTTAGCAGCCTTGCGCAAATGATTCACTGGACAGAACATCTCGTAGCCAAAGATGGAATATGGTTGGCGATGAAAGGACGTTATCCAGATGCCGAACTGCAAGAAATAGAACAAAACTGCAAAGTAGAACACTATACTGTTGAAGGTGTTGAGGGTGAACGCTGCTGCGTGCTTATCGAAAACACAAAATCAAGGAACTAATATCATGGCGAAAGTCATAGCCATTGCCAATCAAAAAGGTGGTGTAGGCAAAACTACTACTGCCATTAATTTATCTGCCTCCCTGGCTGCGAATCGTCAACAGGTTTTGTTGATCGATTTAGACCCACAAGGAAATGCGACCATGGGCAGTGGTGTTGATAAAAACCAATTGGTTCATACCACCAATGATGTCTTGCTGCATGATTGTCTGGCAGAACAAGCCTGCCTGACAACCGCCTGTGGCTATGATTTGATCCCTGGTAATGATGATTTAACCGTTGCTGAGGTCAGCCTCATGGAGCGTAATCACCGCGAGACTTTTCTGTATAAAGCCTTACAACCCTTAAAAAGCAGTTATGATTATATCCTCATTGACTGCCCTCCTGCATTGAATACATTAACCATTAATGCCTTCGTTGCAGCAGATTCGGTACTTATCCCCATGCAATGCGAATACTATGCCTTAGAGGGTTTAGCGGCACTGTTATCGACCATTGAACAAGTTAAAGCCTCAGTGAATCCGCGCTTGCATCTCGAGGGAGTGCTACGAACCATGTATGATGCGCGTAATCGCCTGTGTTCCGACGTATCCAAACAATTAATAGAACATTTTCCCACCAAGGTCTATCGAACAGTAGTTCCACGCAATGTGCGGCTGGCAGAAGCGCCCAGTCACGGCATGCCTGCGTTACACTACGACAAAACATCGCCTGGAGCCGCGGCCTATATGGTACTTGCTTCTGAGTTGATTAATAAACAGACCGTAATGGGGTAATTGGGGTAATTTATGACAGTGAAACGTAGTGGTTTAGGACGTAACCTATCCGCCTTGCTAAGCCAGCCCAACGGCAGTCTTTTAAATGAAAAACCACAAGCTGATGGCCTAACGCTAGCAGTAGATTGCTTGCAACCAGGAAAATATCAACCTCGTGGTGAAATGGAAGAAGCCGCCTTAACTGAATTGGCTGAATCCATCAAAAAGCAAGGCCTTTTACAACCGCTAGTCGTACGTGAACTCAGCGATGGCCGTTATGAAATCATTGCCGGTGAGCGCCGCTGGCGTGCAAGCCAACTTGCAGGCTTGACTGAGGTTCCTGTCGTTTTAAAGCAAGTAGATGATGAAACCGCAATGGCTATTGCCTTGGTTGAAAACTTACAACGTGAAGACTTAAATGCTATGGATCAAGCACGTGCAATGCACCGTCTTACCGATGAGTTTTCACTCACTCATCAACAAGTTGCTGATCTTCTGTGTAAATCACGCACAGCCGTGAGCAATTATTTACGCCTATTAGCTTTATCCACGGCAGTAAAAAAATTACTAGAACATGGTGACATCGATATGGGACATGCACGTGCCCTGCTCATGCTTGAAGAAGAACAACAAAATCAGGTGGCACAGCTGATTGTAGCGAAGAATCTATCCGTCCGTGAAACCGAAAAATTAGTAGAGCGTGTTAAAGCAGGCAAAGCAGCAACGGAGAGCACACCAAGTAATGAACCAATGGCTTTTCAGTATCAAGAGCAGGTCAATCATTTAGCGCGCCAATTACAAACCAGGATTAAGTTAAAACCAGGTAAATCAGGGAAAGGATCTTTGGTTATACATTACGATGACGCTCATGATTTACAAAAAATTATGGGGCAGTTATTAGGTTAGCTCCGTGACCAGAAAAACACGTCATCCTAAGAATGCTTGGGATGACGTACCTCTCCCTTTTCTTATAAAACAGGCCGAATACCTGGTTCTTCCTCATGAGCATCTCGTTCTACGGTATCAACATCATTCGCGGCACTTAGCTGGGGCTCGGCTGTAGTTCTATTAGTAGTCGCATTATTATTTGCTAACTCAGGTATTGCCGCTGTTCCTGCCCCATTCAAGGGGATATTGTTCGCCATCCGCGAGTAACTGCAAGTGATTTTCACATCTTTAGCTTCTACAACAGATCGATGCTCTCTATCCGTTTGGGCTAGCTCATCGGTATTATCCGAAGAAGAAGAGGTAATGATACGAACTAAGTTATTAACCGTATTCTTGAGTCCTTGCCAAAAGTTCACCAAAAACTGACGCAGACTAAACGTTGATTGCCCCATAGAAGCTTCGTCAGGCTGCTCTTGGATGGTGATTTGCTCATCCAAAGGAGCAAGAATTTCTTGGGTTACGACTGGGCGGCTTATCAAGTGATTAACTTGCAGATTTGTTGTTGTATCAGCAACGATTGCCTCTAGTGGATCTTGGTCCATGTTATTAGGAGCATCATTTTTATAAACTAAATGATTATATAAATCGGCTAATTCTGGGTGTTTTAAGTTACTAGCCTCAGGATCATTCTTCACGTGAATCAAGTCTTCAGTGAGACTTTGGCAATGATCTATATTGAGTAAAATTAGTTGTTGAATCTTATCTGTTAAAATATGATTATTCTGTAAATCCTTAAAGGCCTTAATCAAGTCTATATTATCAAACGCGTGCAAATCCTCGCCTAAAATCGTTTTTTCTGGAGCTTGATATAAGTTAACAAGAACATTGCACACTTTAGCAAGATTTGCTTTATCTGGATACTGCTCAAGAAAGGGAAGATAGGCATCTAATAATCCATTTTGGTCTAATTTAATTAATGCATTGCTCAATGCAAAATGTCCATTTTTAGAACACTCCCTAATAACTTGCTCGCATTTACCAAGAATATTGTATTGATGTAAATTGTTCACCGCCCGCATAACATCAACAGCATCATTTTTATTTATTAATTCAAAATATCGATCAAGAAGATTCGCTTTTTCCAATTGTATTATGCCTTGAGCACAAGCTTCATAGTGACGAGATTTGAACAACAAATTTACATATTTATCTGCAAATAATTTCTTATGCTTATGTAATTCGATTAATGCATTACTTAATGCTCTTGGCGTTTCTGCAGGATTTTTTAGATTCTTTGTTGTATTTATGTCTGAAAAGAGTTGTAGATAATCCTCAAACCTCCCTCCACGCTGAAACATAGGATGCTTAAGCAAGCCATTCTGTTTTAATTCAATTAGTGGCATGAATATATCAGCAATATTTGGCGTTCGAAAACCTGAAAACTGACATTTGAAAATTTCATTCAGGTCAAATCCATTTTTTGAAAGCATGTATAATGACTTCCATACAACCGGACCGCGCGTTGCTAAATAACTACAAAACTTAGAATATGTCTTCTCTTCCTTGAAAAGTACATTTAAAGACTTCTGCATTTTAGGATTGTTAAAAATACCGTTTATCCATTCGGAATAATTATTTGAAGAATAAAAATCTTCATTAAACACATAGGTTTTAAGAAAACTGCCCCGCCATTCTAGAAATTTAGGCTCATAGATATAGTTGTTTTCTTGTGGTTTTTTTAAATGCTTAAATTGCTTCTCTGCTTGAAGTCTAAACTGAGCAGAGCCTAATTCCTCTTTAATTTTATCTACTCTGTCTTGGTCGACTGCGAGAAGTCTTTGCTGCCAAGAATCATTATATTGCTTACCATTTGACATACTCTCGGCAAAAGGGACTATATCTCCACATTCAGGGGGAGTTTTACTACCACTTCCAACCGTCACACGCATAATGCCAGGATTTTTTTTGATTATTTGTTGCCCAAAATCCTTTAGTAAACGTACCGCAACAGGGTTATCTGTATCCCGTAAATTTTCCCAACTATCTATGGTAAGGTTATCGCCATCATTAAGC
The DNA here is from genome assembly GCA_031291095.1 of Legionella sp. Taxonomy (GTDB): domain Bacteria; phylum Pseudomonadota; class Gammaproteobacteria; order Legionellales; family Legionellaceae; genus Legionella. Next base: position 9,677 of record JARLJR010000116.1, read on the forward strand.
CACGCTAATCCCTGACCAACAATATCGAATTTTTTATAATTTATACCATTATCATTAATTGGTGGTTCTTGCTCATTATCCTTTTTGCTTTTCAATAAAACATAGAATCCATTGGTATCGTATTGGATGCCTTCTCGAGTAGGAAGTTCCCCTTCCCCTCCGATGTATTGACAGCAATTTACTATTTTACCAAGCACATAAGCATGAGGATCATTGTAAGGTAGTTTTACCAAATGATAGCGCTCATCATCACCCGTGCCGCTAATTGCAACATCAGGAATATTATCTATAGGATTAGGTTTATATTCTAGCGCCCTATTAAAAACATCTTCTGAAAGCTCATATTGATAACATAATTCAGCAAGTTCAGGATTCTCTTTAAACCGCGCATATTTTATTTGGACAACTGCTCTTTTTATCTCTTCAAATGTTTTCGGGGTATGTCCAAGAATATTTTGAATCGCCGTAGCATAGTCAAATAATTTTGCCGCCTGTGGCCCTTTCTTCATGATGGCTACACGCCAAGCAGGCAAATCCAGTTTATCTGCGCAAACGGGCAGACTAAAATTCACGATTTCATCTAAGTAATTTTTTTTATCTTTAAAGTTAAAATTTTTAGTATATCGTGTCAGGGCATCCATAGCGGTTTTTAAATCTTTCCTGCCAAATAACACGAGCAATTTATAGGCTTGCTCATAAGATTTATCTGTATGTTGCCCATTTTGCTTATCATAGAAGTTAACTAGCTCTATAAATTGCTGTTCAAAATCTGCAGTGTGTTTGTTATTTTTTTTGAAATATTTAAATTGCTGATTTAACTTGTTGAATTGTTCTTTTATGACTTCGTCGGATGCAGGCATAATGTCATTCTCTCTTAGCTCCTCCTCAGGAGGCAGCGTCTATGACCAAAATAGTTTCTAACTACATGTTAATTAATTATACACCACGAGCGCACAAGGCTCAACCTGCGCATAGAAGGCCTTGTTGTGGAGCTACGTAGAATTCAATAACCCTGCAAGAAAAAAATCCATACTTACCCTTATTTGTACTAGACTATAAATATGAGTTGTGACCATTTTGTTTCGCACGTAATCATGGAGATTGATGTGTTGATTCAGCCCGTAGAACCTGTTTTTGTTGTGGTAAAATTTGATCAAGAAGATCATATGTGTCAAATGCTCAGTCTTTCTGATAGCGAATTAGAGTTAAAATGCAGTCATTATTTTGAGAAAGAGACCTATGTTTCATTTCATGGTAAATATTTTCGTGGACATGCTAGCATTCAAGGAATTACCTTTTCTAAACTCCATTTCATCTATCAGATGAACATTGAAGAGATTCAATTCCAGCCTGGTTTATTAATTAATACGCGCTTGTAAACTAAATCCCCGCCATCTTGCATTCATTAATCCATTAAAACAGGGTAAAGTTACGCTTTATAGGTATTTAAACGCGTGGGAAAAAGTCATCAATGAATGCATTAGTAGCAAACCAATCCCATTTAGACTGGCTTAAAAGCTTGCTGCCGCTTACGCTTGGCGGCTTTAGTATTGGTATGACTGAGTATTTAATGATGGGAGTATTACCTGATGTGGCTAATTCACTGTCCATATCCATCCCTACTGCTGGTTATCTTATCGCAATTTATGCCTTTGGCGTGGTAATTGGGGCACCCTTAATGATTGCGCTTGCCAAAAACTATCCACCGAAAAAGATTTTAGCCATGTTGATGCTCTTATTTGTCGTGTTTAATGCCTTATTTTCTATGGCACCAACTTTTTCCTTACTTTTAGTCGCGCGTTTTATGGCCGGCTTACCTCACGGTGCTTTTTTTGGGGTTGGGGCTGTCATGGCGACCCAGTTAACAAAGCCCGGGAAAGGGGCTAGTGCGGTTGCGATTATGTTTACCGGCCTAACCGTAGCCAATATTATTGGTGTGCCCATAGGCACCTTTATTGGCCATCATTGCAGTTGGCGTGTCGCCTATTTTCTTGTAGCTTCATTTGGGTTAGTGACTTTATTTTCTGTAATTAAATGGCTTCCGAATTTGGTTTTAGAAAAATCCGTTGATTTTCGTCAAAGCTTAGCGATCTTTAAGGACTTGGAAATATGGCTCATTATTGGTATTTCCGCTATTGGTACTGGGGGGTTATTCGCCTGGATTAGTTATATTGCGCCACTAATGACTGATGTTACCTTATTTTCCGATGATATGGTGACCTTCATCATGATGCTTGCGGGTAGTGGTATGGCTGTTGGTAATATATTGGGCGGGCGTCTTGCCGATCGATTATCGCCCTTACTGGTCGTAGGAATCATGCTCTTGCTCATGATGTTGTGCCTGCTAACCGTTGCATTGGTTGCTGAACATAAGCCAGCCGCGTTAATTATGACCTTTGTTACCGGTGCTATTGCTTTTTCCGTAGTTCCTGCGATGCAAATGCTGATGATTCAGGCCGCTCGAGGTGCAGAAATGCTAGCTTCATCCATGGTGCAGGCTAGTGCGAATATGGGCAATACTTTAGGTGCTTATTTAGGTGGTTTACCCATAGCGGCCGGTTTTGGATATACTTCGCCAGAGTATGTAGGTATGAGTTTGGTTTTTGTTGGTTTGGTGTTGTGTGGGTTGATTTGGATCGCTCGGTTAGAAACGCAGAGTGTCCCAGGACAATCGTGATGGCGCAGCTGGTTGATAGTCTAAAGAGAAGTATAGGCTGGGCTGTTAAGCCCATAGCCGTCAAGCTAAGCCCAGATATTTTTACAATAAGGTATTGAATTATCAAGAAAAAAAGCTAGAGTTCCCTTTTAAATTTTTTCCTGGCGGGAAATAAAAAGAAAAAGGGACTCTATGCTCGCTGCTAACTTA
>JARLJR010000117.1 GCA_031291095.1 Legionella sp.
CCCATCTATCCGCTCCAGCAGACACCAACTCCTCCGACGAGCATTCATACGGGGCCCATTCTCGGATTTGGCATCTGCTTCCGCTCAGGTGGTGCCAATCGGAAGGGTATGAACTTTGACACAGAATTCTGAACACTCCCGGCTGGATGGTAATGATCAATTATGAGCGATGAGCATAATTTCCAAAAAGCAAACATAATTGTTGTTTATCAGATCGAAGATATCTGAATTTTACGCATCTCAGGATAAGCTTATGTTGGCCATTTCATTTTGAGCTTAGAATTGCCAGTGTGCATCTACTTTTCCTAACAGCGTATCGCGGATTGTTTCAATTGGTTAGCTGGGTTTTATATACTCCAGAAGCCCATCCTCAAAAACTTTCAAATCAATTTTTTTTGAATAATCATTTCCAATTAGCCAGCTTGAATAGTACTTTTTCAAAACGTCATTCCCTTTTTCTTTTAGCATTGATGATGTAATAGAAAAATCTGCATCTATCCCAAGTTCAAATACTTCTTTCCCCTCGCTAGACAAAAGGTTATTTTTTTTGAGCCACTCCATTACAGCTACAAAATGTGCCTTTGCGGCTTCCAGATTTGGACAGTTTTGACCTTCAGGATGGTGCCAAGAAACTTTATCGTAAACGGTAATAATAGCCATTATGAATATCTCCTGACTTCTGTTATTGTGTCTTTTGGTATCTCAACCAGTTGACCTGAATCTCGATCTTTAATGAAATTTCCACCCGCATCTCTGATCCTTTCTTCTTTCGCGGTCTGTGCATCTTTGGGTGCCGTCTCTGACGTTACTTCTATGGTTTTAACAACTTTTCCGTCTTTAAAGACTACGAAATCTATTCGTCTCGCTTCACCTGTTTCGGGATCCTTAACTATATTGCCATTTTCATCTCTTAGATACTGTTCTCTTTCGATTTTATATCCCTCTTCTTCCGGGAATTCTTTTTGAAGTTCTTGATAAGCCAATTCTTCCCTGTTTGCTCCGTCCTCTCTGTTTTTTTCGATTTGTTCTATTTTTTCGGCGCGAACATTTTCAGCAGTCAGATCGTTTTGAGCTTTTAACCTTTCCAAACAACTATTTTCGATAGTCTCCATGCACTCTTGAAGAGGTGACTCCTTGATGCTCTTAATTGCGGTTTCTTTGAAAACTTCGCTTATGGATTCTGTACCCCTAGTTGCAATCGCTCTAAGCTGTTCGAGCATGGACGCCCTCCATTTTATTACTTACTTTTTTCGAAATTTTCCTTATCATGTCTTTGTCTACCAATAATAAGAATGAAGAAACTGCGCTTTCAACTTCTGCTGGACCAACTGCCGAACTATTTTTATACAAATATCGAACAGTAAGGCTCTCAATAACATCTTCGATGAAATTCTTAGCCGAAAATGGATTCCATAAGGTGTTCAAACTGTTAATTATTTCAGTTTTCGTTTCTTCGGTAGGTGTTCTTATAACTCTAAGAAGTATTGTCTTTAGCTTGCGGGGAATGCGACTGTTTCGACAATATATGCCTTTGTTCAGTAGCACCATGACTTGTAAAGTGAAATAATCCGAAAAGAATAAATCATCGATTCGATACTGAACATCTCTTAAAACCAATAACTTTTGCATTTCATCTTTAGCCATGCTTATTAGCTTGTCTAACTCATCGGATTGTAGCGTTACAAGTGAGTTGAAGAATTTAATTACCAACTCTTTTCCGGCTTCGCCAAGGATGGTATCCAGCTGATAAGCTTGATAGCCGTGTAAAGTTCCACGCACGATAGAGGCCATCGACCTTTTAACTTTCTCATCACTTATTGCATGGGAATTAACATCGCTCAGAACAGCGCACTCTACCGGACGCCCCATCCCTTCCTTGTGACAAAGTGCATGACCAGTTTTGAGCCTGTTCAGATATAGCGCATCATAGTCATCTATACTCAGAGAGCCTGCTAAAAGCCCCTGATCATCTTTTGAGACCAAACGATGAACAATCTTGGCATTGGAGTTTTTGATCACATCAGGGGATATTTTGGAGGGGATTTGTTCAACAACAGCCACTCCCTGGCCCAATGAACGTATTTCGGAAAGAATATTGCAAAACACCTCCACCGCTTTGCCTTTGGGATTGCCCATCATCTCTGTGGTCCGTTCGGTTTCAACATTTTTTAGCAATCGATGGGCTTCTTCAATAACCATAAAATGCCGTAAGCCTTTATTGCCCATTCCGGGGTTTACCGCCGGATTCTCTTTTTGCCGATATTCGCTGATGAGTACCAGAATCAGCCCTACAAAAAACGCTTTATCGTCATCGTCTGCCAGATTCTCCATCTCCAGAATAGTATTTTGCGATAACAGCTGTTTGATGGAAAAGAAATCATGTGTATTGAACATCAAGCCTTTCGCTCCGACGCACAGACTCTCAAGACGCACTATGATGGCGGTGCGGATATTGTCCCTTAACTCCCCCTTGTAATCGAGTTCCTTCTTGATGTAGCGATCAATCTCATCTTTCAGGTCGTTCAATGTCGGAAAACAGTAAAAATGTTCTTCGAATTGATATTGCTCCCCATCATAAGCCCCCTTACTATCGACAAAATTGGGATGCGTTCCCAAAGTCAAATTCCACCCTTTTTTGATGTAAATAGTATGAAGGCATTTCTCGACAATACTGGGCATGGGACCATAGAGAGAAAAACTTGCATTGAAGATGGCTTTCAAATAATCAATATGCACCTGAAGATGAACGCCCTCTTGAATGTAAAAAGGGTTGAAGCGAATAGGGCTGACCGTTGCATCTCCGATGGTAAATATATTCAATTTTTCTTTGAAAACATCATTCGCCAAAAGTTGTCTGTAATCCCGTTTGGCGGACTCAATGACCAAAAAGGGGATGCCTTCATCCTGAACAACAAGGTTTTTGAGGATATGTTTAACCGTGGTTGTTTTCCCGCTACCGGTCAAGCCACAAACAAAAAGGTGTTTATTTAGGTCGTTCTTGGATAAATATAGATTAGTTCCATGTATCGGGTTTCCGTGATCTACAATAGAGCCCAATACTAATTCGGATCTGTTGCTGGTATCTGTCAAAGCTAAAATTGGCATTTTTTGAATTTCATATCCAGGTACTGACTCAACAGGTGGTGATGAGATAAATGACAACTCTTCACTGGTAATGTACGAGGAGAGAGACTTAGGGAAAATCGTATTGGATGAACTTATTTTTGGGATAAACAGCATTTTACCTTCGAGAGTATCTAGGTATATACGCGGAGGAGGCAACAGTTTGTCGCTTGGTTTTGAAAGCTCACCTATAAATGTCCCGGCGAGAATATCGCTGGTAATTTTATCCTTCGTGGCAAAAGTGATCGATGTCTCCCAATAGCCTGAACCAAACCCCTGTATCATTCTGTCAACATATTGGTTGGCGATTTTTTCGAGTTCCAGAGCAAAACCGTTCTGCTGCTCGACAGAAATAGAGCGGGACTGCTGTTCCGAACGAGTTTCGGTGTTTCCTCTGGATGTACTTTTAGTCTCTGAGTTTGACAAATTATATGAATAGGTGGCTCCGACGCCAACAAAACCAAAAGGTGTTGGAAAGCCTATTCCTGCGGTTCCTCCAGCATTGTGCCCTCTTGTTTCTGAACTTCCCGTTGTCGAAGTTTCAGTTTCAGAAACCGAATTTCCTGAGCCTTTCTCTTCACCAATTGTCTGTTTTGCCAGTACATGCAAATTGTCTCTGAGATGGATCAACTCATTAAAGGAGTTTTGCTTTTCTATTTCAGAAATCGGCTTGGAGATAATTGCCAACGTATACTCTTTGCCATAAAGGCTGCGCACGACCGATGACAAGTTGAACTTTTGCTTTTCGTCATCTTTTTTTAATGTCGGCACACCGGTTACCATTCCGCCGTGTATGTAACCATCCACAAGCGTGGAGATATTGATGGTTTCATCAAATTTGATGTTTTTCCCCGGCAAAATACCATTGACAATGGATGCAAACAGTTCGTGGTTGTTATTCACATTTGACTCATTCTTGAATCCAAGAAATATATCACTGATTCCGTTTTTGCTGCTAAGCACGAGTGCGACCGACAACCCTGAATGGCTGGCAGCAGCCAATATATTCTGGAAGCGTTCATTGATGAATTTGGGAATATCATCGCAGTCGGAATTGACAGATATTTCTTTCAGCGGGAACAGATAATAGCTGTCCAGGTAGCTTTTTGGGTTTTGCTCCGTTTGTGCTTTCAAAATATCTTTGTCGCTAAAAGACCACCAGGGTACAAGCTTTTGGGAAGCCTCCAAAACGAGTAGGCTGTTTTGCTCTTCGGTGTGGGCAGGTTCATTCATCTTATTTTTCCTTCAGCTCAAAGCCGTTGGTTGAGCAAAAATCATGGAAATCATTTTCAAAGGCAGTTTCAACTTTTTCAAGCCATTCGGCGACCTGTTTTTGCGATGTTTTCCGGTATTTATCGATATCCCTCTTTACAAGCTCTCGGGCTTTCGGAGATGCTTTATCATATACAATCTTGAAGGCTAACGCAGAAAGTAGCATGGTGATTATGCCAGAAACGATTGCCCGAACGACGCTAGATGTAAGTGTTAGAGAAATGCCAATTCCGGCAACAAAAGTAATACCTGAAGCAATCAATCCCTGTTTTAGCCGTGGGTCAAATGTGTAAACCACCATATCAGACTCCAACTCAAGCTTGTTCTCCAGTTGATTGGCCCATTCGTGGATACGTTTGCGAAAATCAGCATCGAAAAAAGCATTTTGCATCGTGACATCGGCAATCTTTATCTTGCTGCGGGCATCCTCCATAAGAAAATTCAACAGCGTATCCAGAAGAATTTCCGATTTATAGACAATCTCTTTGGGAACATGCGACTGCAGAAACTGTTTGGTTTGAGACACGTCAAAACCGGGCTTAAGATGTACCTGAAACTCATCTTTGAGTTTAGAAAATTCATCATTAATATCCTTTTTGATCTTATCGGTAATCATTTTATGTCCACCAGTACTTCGATACATCGAGCCTTTTGATCCCGAATTGCCTTTTTTTTTCTGCCCAGCTCCTTGATTTCTGCAATCATTTCCTGATTGGTTTGTTTCTCTTCCTGCTCTTTTTTAAGCGCTTTTTGACGCTCATGTATGACAGAATCCACCTCTTTTGAAAATAGGTCTAAATACAGATCAAGAACTTCTTTGGATTTATTCGGCAGGTCATTGACAATTTTATAGAACTCTACGTTGCATTTGGTTTTATAGTCTCCGAGAAATTTTTTATCATCAAAGACTTTTTTTGTGCCTGTTAATACAAAAACATCTCTATTGAACAATTTCCAAATTTTCCATAACGGTTCTTTATCCCAATAACCCGTGCTTTCCTCACGATAAGCATTTCTTTTCGCTTTTTCTTCCAGGGCTTCCAGGTCAACTTTAGGAATAGATATCTGATGTTCTTCTTTGAATGTATTGCCTGTTTTCTCAAGAACTTCTCCAAGCTTTTGTGTCAACTCTCTCGAAAAGTTATCCACCTTGTCCTGCACGGCATTCAGCGCATCTACCGTGTATTTTCTTGCGCTTTCAACGCTATTACTTCCCGTAATGAGTTCCGGGTGCCTAACCTTTAACTCATCGATATCTTGTTGCCACGTGGAGTGTCTGCCGGAATAATTAGATTTGAGGTCTTCCTTTGTCTCTCTAGTCGAAAGTTTGTATTTTTCAAGAGCCTCGTTTATACGGTTTATCTCTTCTTCAAACTCCTGAGGATTTCTTTTTTTCTTTTCTAGTCTTTCAGCTTTCTCTGTGTAATGGTTTTCCTGCTCTTCATACCCCTCTTTTATCTTCTCCAGGATTTCTTGCAGCTGTAAATTTGGCGCCTTCATGGAAAATTCATTGATTGCATAAAACATCTTCTCAAATCGAGAACTTTCATAAACGACATCAATTAAACTTCTTTTCTCATCTTCAGCCTGCTCCCTGTAACTGGAGAGAATCTTCTTTTTGTTTTCAGATTTTCTGATCTCTTCAATGGAAACGCCATTATCAAGATCGCAGTGGATCAACTTAAGCAGACTGTCCACGACCAAAATGCGCTTTTCAGGTATCACATTCTTGTATAGTCGCCCAGCCTCAGCGTGTAACCTTTCCACTTCATCGTTTGAGTAGTGTCCGGCGTGGGTCAAAATAAGAAAAAGGGATTCTTTGCTGCGGTTGGAGATTACGGAATTGACAAACTTCCTAAAGGATTCAGACTCAATGGGCTTGATCGAATGCACAAACAAAATTGCATTTGCCTCCTCAAAGAAGCGGAATGAAATATCCTGCACACCACCAGTCGCATTGACCCCGGGGCTATCGACAATTCGAAGCTCGTCAAACTCCCATTTCAATGGATAGCCAAACTCAATTGCAACAGGGATTTTATCTTTGGTTCTTTCCGTAATATACTTTTTAATAACACTATGTTTATCTTGAAGATTTTCACCGGACTTTTGCTCCAGCTGTTTTACAAAGTTGTCATTGACTGTTATTTCGCTATCGATTGCAATTATGTCGTCGTCAATTAGTGTTGTCGGTATCTGACGGTAATCGTCATTTATTTTGCATATTTCATGCAATCTCTCTTTCGCTTTATCCTGACCAGTGGCTTCCAAGTCGTCGCAAATGATTTCTTCTCGTCCATTGGCATATTTGACGTTTAAAAAATATTTTTCAGATTTGAAAATTTCTACAATGGCACTTGATGCCTGAAGTACATCGGAAGGAAGGATTTCCGCACCCAAAAGGGCATTGATAAATGTTGACTTACCCGATTTAACTTCACCGGCTACCGCCAGCGTGAACTTTCCATTTCTTAATGACACAATCCTGCTTTCAAGGAATTGAATATCGATGCCGTCATCGAAGTCATCTCTTTTTGTTTTGTAGTTATCAAAAAGGTCAAGCACATTGTCTTTATGAGCTTTGTACTGTTTACCTATCATTTGTTGTTCCTTGTCTTTTTGCAGCTAACGAACTTTCCATCGGCAGCTGCTTTTTGCGGTCCGCAGGAAGTAATTGTGGCTCCTCACACAAATCTGTGCATGAGGGATCTGCCGGTAAAGTTGAGGCGTTTTCAGGGTTCTAGGTCATGTTTTTTTATGCTCGATCTATCGCCCAAGTGATCGGAAGGGGAAGACCGTTAGCGTTTCACCCGTGCTGCGACCGGGGTTTGTCATAAAATAAGTTAATTTAATTTTCTGCAAAAATGGTAGCCAAAACAGAAACACCTGAAAAGGTGTAAATTCATATAGTTGTAACGCGCTATTTAAAAGTACGGATCAGCCATTATTCCATTTGCTCATCGACCTATGCCAATACCATCAACTTGAAGCCTCCTTGACACATTCTTTATTGTTTTTAGATCTCTGCAACCAGACAAGCAGACCATATGTCGCAAAACCATAAACAACTGCTGCGCCAATAAATTTGAACATTTTATGCCTCCTTAAGGTGTTATGAATTTCATTATATACGGCATTGAGCGCTAGCTTCATCACGCCTTTTAGCCTTCAGGATTGAGACTTTTGTTTTAAAAATATCCTTTCAATCCAGCCCTTAGCCGATCTATTATTCTCGCCCTCAAAACTTCCGGGCCCTTAACCACCACCAATTCACCGAAGCCCAGAATCCACTCTTCCATCCCCCAGCCCATAGCACATTCAATCGAAACCTCAATGCTCCCATCGAAGAGCTCAACGATCTTCTGGGAGGGGTGGTATTGAAATTCACGAAACAGGTAAGCCCCGTCCGGTCTGACTTTTAGGCAAATAGTGGAAGCTTCGGAAATGAATCCTTTGAAGCCGTTCTTTAAAGTGTTTTCAATGACATCATCGGGAATCTTCGGTGCTCCCCTTCCTGCTGCGACCTTAACATCTGAGAATCTGTCCATTCGCCAAGTCCGAATTTTTTCATCCATCGCTCCGGCTGCTAGTAGATAGGCGCGTCCTTCAGAAAACCAAACGGCTAGCGGAGCAATATCAACCTGCTGTTTTTCAACCGCTCGATTTTCATACATGGCGATCAAAACCTGGCGGCGAGCAATGGCTGTTGTCATCATCTCCCAGGACTCTGAGGAAACTGATTTTCCAACAAATCGACGCCCAAGAACCCGAACCTTACCATGCAGGTCCACAATGCCCGTGTCGCCAACCCTAAGCGCTCTGTTGGTTTGAAGCTGTAATTCATCAAGCATTTTCGACAATGATCGGTACAAGGGATATTGACGAGGAACCACATCTTTTAATAATGCTCGGCTGAGTGAAAGAGTTACTAAGTCGATAGTTGCAGGAAAACGGTGATATGAATTCTCCAATTCACCAAGTTTCCTCTGGTCACGAATTTGCCATCTGACGTTTTTTAGACGCCCCTTGCAGGATTCCATCTCGTCAGAATTTATTTCTTTGCTTTGATCATCAATCATGCAAACTGGAAAGCCGCATTTTTGTAAAGTCTTCAGGTCTTCTCGCGTTGTTTGAATTCCGCATGGATGGTCGCAGAACGGGTGATTGCGATGGATTTTCTCGTGTATTTCATGAGCGGTCAAGGGAGAAGAAGATTCAACAAGAAGAAGCAGGGTTTCCCATGAGCGCACAAGACGCATGCCTTTTTCACCGAACCGCGATGTTTTTTGTCCTGGTTCAATTTTCACTGAATGATGGTCTCCAACGTTTTATAAGTAAAAAGACAAACAAAACATTGTGCAGGTTAAATGTTAATAATACAAAGGAAATTTTATTAAAATTTCCTTTGTATTATTAACTTATCAAAATAATTACCGTTTGAAAAATGCTAACCTTGGCGTAAACATGATTAATCGTTTATGGGTTTTCTTTTGAAGAATCGAACGCATCATATATTTGGAGTTGCTGCGTTCTATAATCACCGAAAGCATACGCTGGTTTGCTCTATCTATGATTGTAAGGCATTAGGCAAAAATATTCTATGGCTTACACGCATTTACTGGTCCAGATTAGTTTTATTGGACTTTTTCCCCCATTAAGCCTTATTGGGATTTATCTCATTTAAAGCTTGGTTTATTTGCTTCAACGATACGCCTCCTAAGCTCGTTCATGGCATTCTTAAGGACTTTTTTTCTCCGCAAAAAAAAATCCCAGAACGGATGACCTCGTAGGCTGCATCCAGTGGGAGTGATTGTCAAATTGATATCGTTGCTGGAAGCATAAGGAAGGCCATTTTAACCGGTAGTCAGTATCCTCCACCCAAGTAAAGAGACGTTTTTACACTGTCTATTGGCATGAGATGATTCTTGTAAATGTAAACCAAATGCCCGACACGTTCCAGTGGACAATTCGGACACCGCAAGGATCACAGATCGGATCGTAAGCAAATAGTGGTTTGGGAGATTCTCAACGATACCGGACGTGCTATTTGTTGTGAGATGTGGCCGGGTAACTTCCTGAATCTTATGCCTGCCAATCGTGACAAGCGTTGATCTTGCCATTTCTAAGATCTATTTCTACCCGTAGAGAGTCTCGATCCACCTGATGGCTTCAGAGTCATTTACTTTACCAAGATATCTCTGTGTCGTTGAAAGATCAGCATGCCGCAGGATAACTTTGCTTAGTGCTTATCTATAAATAACCATGACCTTGTTCAAGATAATCATAGCCGCTGCCAAAGCGTTTAACGCATTATATGAGAGATCTGTTTTCTCGTATCGTGGTACCAGCTTGCGAAACCGGTTGAACCAAGAATGGGCGAGCTCGACTATCCACCTGCGTGCTTTGAAAGTGGGATCTCTTTCGATCAACCTCTTTTCTTCCCCCCTGGGACGGATATGGGGTATAAATCCATTAGATGTAACCACATCTTCTTTTCCGACATATGCTGCATCAAGACAAAGATTCAAAGGTGTGCTTCCGTCTTCTGGTTCAAAAAATCGTCCTTTCAGCAACGACTCCAAGGAAATACTGTCATGCCGGTTAGCTCCGGTCACGACGAGCGACAAGGGGACGCCATGCTCGTCGACAAGCAGACTGCGTTTTGTTCCGTTTTTTTCCCCGATCCGTGGGATTCGGTCCAATGGATTCCTGTGCAAGTGGCGCTTTAATGTTCGACCCATCTGCAGCTTCCCAAAGCCAAGCAATCCCTTCCAGTTCATCGTATTCAACCAGTCCACGCCGCCAAATATTCAGAAAGACTCCTGCCGAGGCCCATTGTTGAAACTTACGATGCACTGCTGCAGACCCAAGACCTTCAAACTTTTCACGAGGTAAAGCGTTCCAGATGATACCTGTTCGCAGCACATATACAATTGCGGCAAAATACAATTGGTCTGAGTACTTACGCTTTCTCCCGCCGCCAGGTTTGCGCGTGTATGCTTTGCAGCTTACCCGAGGACTGTCGGGTATCAAGGGCTCGACCAAGGCCCAAAATTCATCGGAAATCTCCCATGTCTGAATGCGTGCCATATATTTCCTCCGTCAATAAGGTTTTTATTGACGGAATATTAACATGTTATGCTGGAATTACAAGAATATTATTTATAGATAAGTACGGAATATTAACATGTTATGCTGGAATTACAAGAATATTATTTATAGATAAGTACTTACTATTTCTATCGGAGTGCCTGATCTTGAAGCATAGGTCGCAGCATGACGCCTCAGATCATGTGGACGCAACTCAATATTGACCAGATTTCCGGATTTCTTGACCATAGACCATGCGGCAACATAAGAAATGGGAAAAATTCGATCATTGTTGCCTATTTCATGGGCTTTGACATAGTCGGTTAACCTTACCAATAATTTTCGTGGAACATAAACTGCCTCTCCAACTCGACCACTTTTCGGGTTTTTAATGGCCAGAGTCCTCTCCTGGATATCGCCTGGTGTGAGATTCAATACTTCACCGACTCTCATTCCTCCCCGGGC
>JARLJR010000118.1 GCA_031291095.1 Legionella sp.
AATTAAGGGGTATCAGCTTTTTGGAGACAGGCTGAGACTTGAAACATTGATCTCAGCGTCTTCCTAAAGCTTTAGTTTACGGACATGTCACGCGGAAAAACAATTCGCCAATTTTCCGGAAAAATAATTCGCCAACTCACAGCTTGGGTCATCTCCGAGTATATGCACCAGGTTCATTCAGAGATCAATGAAACGCCATTTGCGCGATGGAGCAATCATCACCAACACCCCCAGCTGGCACCATCCTTGGAGTCACTCGATGTATTGCTCATGACAGTCCCAGACACGCGAATCGTCCAACAGGATGGAGTTCACATTTTCAATCTCCTTTACTATGCCACCGAATTCTGCGGACTGACGACTAAGCATGTGACCGCTCGATATGATCCACGGGACATTTCGGAGGTGCTGATTTACTTAGACGACAAGTTCGTTTGCCGCGCGACTTGCGCACAGCTTGCTGATAAAAAGCCTAGTTTGAGCGAGTTCATGAAAGCACGTTATGCCTACAAGCGCGACCTAATGAAAGACATTACCAGCTCGGTTGAATTTGCGGCGTCGTTTCCGGAATCTCTTCGAAAAATTCCGGAACTTCATGCATCTGCGCCAGTTCAGTCCGGAAAGATTTCCACGAAGCTCAAGAGGTATAAAGTTGACGAATAACGACATCCGACCGACATTCGTAGATACGCGACAGCATCAGCGCTTCGTTGAATTCTGCGAATCTTGCCGCCTTAATCGGTACATTGGCGTATGCACCGGACGTTCTGGCGTTGGTAAATCACGATCTGCAGAAGCATACTCGCAATGGTCTGTCACTGAGCCTCTCCTCAAAGGGCAACGCCACCGCAATGATGCCCCGCCCAACCTCGTCGGATTTAACACAGCGATCTACACACCGGACGTTTCATGCACCGTCACCAGAGTCGAATCTGCCATCAAAATCCTTCGCAACCGCTTCGACAAACTTGTCGAAAGCTCTCTCTGCTGGCACCATCCGCAATCCTGGTACGAAAGTCAAAAGCGCCGGTTTTTAGAGTTGCTAATCGTAGACAAGGCTCAACGCCTCTCGACCAAATGCCTTGAGTCCATCAGCGATTTTGCTGAAGAACATAAGCTTGGGATAGTGCTGCTCGGCATGCCTGGCTTCGACCGTCGCATCCGTAACTATGACCAAATCAACAATCTAGTTGGGTTCTATCACATCTTCAATACGCCCCGAACTGATGAACTGAGAGCTATTCTCGAAGCTCGCTGGCAACGCCAACAAGTAACTATTGAAGATGGCGCGATCGAAATGCTTGAGAAGGTAACAAGCTCAAACATTCGGAAGCTCGTGAACATAAATGCAGAAATGAGCCGCGTTTGTGAACTAAATTCGATTTCTATTATCACTCCCGAACTCGTACAGTTAGCGAGCAAGACCCTTCTTCTTGACACCAAATGAAGTATCAATCAAGCGCCGAGATCAAGGCATTTCAGCCTTGTTCTTGCGCGCCCTGGCACATACATACATCCGTGAGACAAATATCTCCGTGGGACAAATATCTCGATAACAAATGGGACATTTATCGTGTCAATTCACACGAGCTTTGGGCTGTTCCAGGTTTGAGGTACTCTCTTTTTGACCAATAAGTTCCTACTCTGTACATTCTAGGAACTTTCACGCCTTTGGCGAATACAGAGCGGTCTGGTCAATTTGCCACCACCGATAGAACCAGATCGGATATTTGAACAATTTTTTTGCGCGTTTGTTTCGGCAGATTCTAAACGTCCGGGCTGGACGAGTATCCTAAAAGTCAAGGCAGTTTTGCATTTACAGGCTTTTGGCGGACGAAGCTGGCTCTGGTAGTAGCTCCCAGAAGGAGTGAATCCCTAAAGTCTGTCGGAGATAGCAATCCCGGTATTTTACAGCTTTGCACCTGGTGACAGCTTCGCTATCTCCGACCCTATACGTTTGGAAAAGGCAATCGATTTGTTCCGGATTCACCATTCGATTCGTTCCGGAAAATGCAGGCAAATCAGCTTGTGAGCATTGGCAACGTCAGTTACGCAAGGCTACTAGGGTCGTGTGCCACAAGTTCATGTCCCTAGCCAGAGAAGCGCTTCGTCGCGGTCGTTATAGAAGACCCGGTAACGGTCTTCATGTTTACCAAATGCCAACCGGGATAAAAATGCGAGGCGATAGCCCGGCACTACAATCGCGCTCTTTGCAATGCGTTCGTTCATTCGTTCGTGAAATGACTGCATCAGCAGAGTTAAGGTCAATGATGGGTCGTTCATGTACAGTCCATCGTAAAGAATGCAGGAGGTATCGCTGTGCATCAGCTCGCCCTCAATTTGCCTTTGCAAGAGTTCAGTAAGTTCCTCGGTGAGCCAACCAATCAGGGTGACAATAATTATGGAGCCGCTGCGCCTGACTTCCACGCGCCCTTCTGGGTATTGGGCTGAATCCATTGATTGATTTTCCTTACACTACCGACAGAGTTACTAATTGTAGCGGCGTGACATCATAAACAGCCGGGCGTGACATCATCGGCCGCATTGAGCGCAAATTACCGCCACCACGTCGGCCACCTTCGCGACGAGTCACGCTCCGAAAGCCGGGAAACCGGGACAGGAACGCCCTCTCGGTATACCCACTACCCAGTACTTTTTGAGCCAGTCTTCGATGTTGGAATAGCAAAGATTGGCTTTGGGTGTAAGTTACAGACAACGCGAGTCCATAAAGGCTGTCGGAGATAGCGATTCAAGGATTTTTTACCATTGCCCCTGGTGACAGCTTCGCTTAAGACGGCTTCGAACTATATAATTGATTTTTTTGACGCGAGATTATCCACCGTCACAAGTCCAACGCTTCTTACGAATTGCACTTGGGCAATGTTCTGGTTGACGATTGCCGTCGCTTTGTTTATTTGGGCTTGGGTGTAATCTCGCTGCGCAGTCAATATATCGAGGTTTGTGCCGACCCCATTTTGATACCGAACCTTTGCCAAACGTAATTCCTCAAATGCCGAAGCTACTTGATTGTCGGTTTCACTAATGTTTTTTTCCGCGGCCGCACATCTCAAATATGCGATGCGAACTTCCTGTGAGATATTCACGAGTTCTTGCTGTACAGCGAGATTGGCGTTGCGGGCGTCAACCTTAGCCGCAGCAATGTTTGCCGCATCAATCGTGCCAAGTCCGCCTAACTGCCAGTTGACATTTAAGCCCAGAACAAATAATGCTTCGGTCGATGAAGGCGTTCGCCCAATTCCATAAACGTTACCGCTGAGATCAACTTGAGGTTGAAGTTTGGAGCCCGCCACAACTATTTGAGCCTTTGCAGCTTTGCGGAGTTCAGCAAATTCTTTCAGCTCTGCCCTGTTGGAAATTGCTACTTGCAAAAATCTTGCGATCGGCATTTTTGGCGATAGTAATGTAATCTGTTGAATTTCTTCTGATGGCTCAATATCATCGGCAAGGTCGTAGTTGATGAGGGCAGCCAAGTTAATCGACGCTTCACGTCGATTAACTTGTTGTTCAAGTAAACTTTGCCTGTCAAGTGAAAGTTGCGTGCGTGCTTGGAGGACATCTAGATTGGTGCCGAATCCTTCTTCAAATCTTTTTGTGTTGACTCTTACTTGTTCTTCGGAGGTATTGGCAGCTCGTATGCGGATTTGCAGAAGGGTCTCTGTAAGAACAAGCTGATAATAGCGTTTGGATACTTCTAACAAGGTGTCGCTGTAGTTGGCATGAAAAGTTGCTCCGGCTGCGCGCAGTTGGTGCTTATTCTGAAGAGCCGTGAAAAGAACTTTTCCGCCCTGGTAAACATGATAGTCAAAGCCCGCGGTACCAATAGTAATAGGTCCAGTCAGTCTAAGAGTACGAGGATTTGCTCCGCCGCTACTTACGCCTAGAATGGAGTTCAATCCACCATTCAGCGGAACGCCTATTTTGCCGTTCAACCAGAGCTGGTGGTCGCTTAAAGATAGATCAGGCAAGAACCCCCCAAGAGCCCCAAGATATCTGTAATGCTGCGCCTTGATTCGGTTACGGGAAACGGCGATATCTAAATTGTTTTCAACGGCCAAGGTAAGAAGCTCGCGTAGATTCGCTGATTGCACCGCGCTTGCATCAAGGTCCAGAGGATTAAGATTCGTTTGAACATTTATTAGCCCTGACAGTTTTGGTCTTTCCAGCACGAGCGCATCATGTTTGAAGATACTGTGATTATCGTCAGATGTCTCCAAGAGAGAATCACTAAAATGTATTGACTTATTCGGCAGTGGCGGCATAGTTCGTGTTGTTTCACTATTCGAAACTACCGGCTTAAGCGCTGGCAGGCTCGGCGCGGTTCCTTGATATTTTGCCTCGGCGCAATATCTGCGAAGTTCCTGATCGTATCTTTTATCCTTTGTGCCAATCTTCGAAGCATCTGTTTTTGACGCAGCTGTCTCTTGCTTCGGTAACCCGCTACCCGTAAGAGCAGGACGTAAATTGATCGGGTCCGTAGACACATTTTCTGGTGCAGCTGCCGCAGTACTGCCACTACAGAAGAGCAAGCTAACCGCGATTTGCATTTTGATAGTAAAGCTTGTTTTTGTCATTTATAGCAGTTCCTCAGTGCATTCCATGGGATTGCGCGCCTGAGGATTTTTTGAGGCACATCACTGCTGCACATCCCACGGCAAGAACGCCGGCATAAATTAGATAGCAATCGTTAAACGCCATCAAGTTAGCTTCGCGTCGAATGGTGCCATCAATGATGGCTATAGCTTGATTTTGAGCGACATTTAGCTCAGCCCCTTTCGCTGCTAAAGACTGCACTAAATAGTCGAATCTTTCCTGCGTGGCAGGGGCAAAAAGCGATACTGATTCGCCAATAACATAAGAATGAAATTTTTCCCGTTGCGTAAGCAACGTACCGATTGCCGCAATACCGAATGAGCCACCCAAATTGCGTGTCATGTTATACAGAGCTGAGGCAGAACCCATACGTGATTCCTCAATTCCTTCAACCGCAATGCCTGACAAGGGCACGAAAATTAAGGGTAGTCCAAGGGCACGCACAATCTGGGGCAAAATCAATTGGGGTCCAGCAAAATTTATGTCCAAAGAATCGTTGAGCAGGAAGCTAACAACAAACAACGCCAGCCCTGCAAAAATCAAAATGCGACCATCTATCTTTTTCATCAACTGAGGCACCAACGGCATCAGGATAAGTTGAGGAATGCCGAACCACATCATTACCTCGCCGATTTGAAACGCGTTATATCCGTGGATTTGAGAAAGGTATACCGGGGTGAGATAACTGGGACCATACAGTCCGGCCCCTACAGTGAGATTGGCGATGCCAGAAAAAAAGAAATTTCTCTTGGCAAAAAGTCTTAGATCAATAACTGGCCTTTTCACCTTTAGTTCGACTACAAGCCAAGCTACCAGGGAAATAGCGGCGATAACACTTAGCCTCAAAATCAACTCTGAGCCAAACCAATCCTTTCGATTTCCCTCCTCTAGAACAGTTTCGAGAGAACCAAGCCCAACTGCCATCAGGATGATTCCGAGCCAATCACCATTCTTAAATAGGCTGAAATCTCCCTTAGTTGATTCAAGAGTGAGAGCCAAAACGACAACCAGAATGGTGCCCGGAATAATGTTCAGGTAGAAGATAAAAGGCCAGCCATAGTTTGCAGTAATCCAACCTCCAAGGGAGGGTCCGATTGCTGGCGCGAATGTCGCAGAGAGACCGAAGCATGCTAAGCCTATTGATTGTTTTGAAGGAGGCAGTTTAGCGATGATTATGCTCATGGCTAGTGGAATTAAGACCCCGCCAGTGAAACCTTGCATCGCTCTGAACACGATCATCGCAGTCAGGTTCTGGGCGAATGCACAACAACACGAAAGCACGACAAATAATGCACTGTTAGCTAAGAGGTATTGCTTCATGCCAAAGGTTTTTGAAAGCCAGTCCGTCAGCGGAATAACGATAATTTCGGCAATCAAGTAAGAAGTGGAAATCCACGACCCTTCATCAATGGTGGCACCCAAAGCTCCTTGGATATCTGCAAGAGACGAGTTCGTAATTTGAATATCGAGAACTGCCATGAATGCCCCAAGACAAGCAGTTAAAACAATAATCCAGTCTTTTATCGGCACAGCCCTTTCAGATTGAGAGGCAGATTCCGAAAGTGAAACTGCTTTTGGTGCTTCAACATTCATTTGCTTCTACCTGGTTTTTACTTTGACAATGCAAGACATGCCCGGCGCAATCAAAGGTTTGAACTCACCCATACTTTGAGGATCTATCAAAACTTTAACGGGCATACGTTGCACAATCTTCGTGAAATTACCGGTGGCATTATCTGGCGGAAGAAGAGCAAATTGCGCTCCAGATGCTGGAGAAAAGCTATCTACCTTGCCCGTAAATTTGTGATCTGGAAAAGCATCTATTGTAATTTTGACTGGTTGGTTCGACCGAATATCACGCAACTGTGTCTCTTTGAAATTCGCTACAATCCATTTGTTTGGACTGACTACTGCTAAAAGCGGCATGCCGGCCTGCACTCTTTGTCCTTCCTCCCCAGATTTCCGCCCGACGAAACCACCTATCGGAGCTTTAATGATGGTATAGGACAACTTGAGTTTCGCATCAGCGAGCTCTGCTTTCGCCTCTTCTATGGCAGCAATTGCAGAGGCGTGTTGGCTTTTATCAACCGAAACTTGTTGGTGCGCTGCCACGGATTGCTGTGAGAACGCTTGTGCAGAAAGAAGTTCCGCCTTTGATGTTTGCAGATCGTCAATAGCTTGTTTGAGTTTAGATTCAGCCTGAAACAACGCATCCTTGGCAGCTGCTCTTGCAGCCAAAGCCACTTCGTAATCACGTCGAGCTGTATCTAAACTTTCTGTCGAGACTGCGCCTGCTTCTTCCAGCGTCTTGTAGCGCTTTAAATCGAGCTGGGCTTTGTGTAGTTCAGCTTGACGCTGATTAAGCATTTGGCGAGAAAGAGAGACACCCGATCGATTGTCGTTGATGATTTCTACTGAGTGACTGATGCGACTCTTTGCTACAGCGATATTACCTTCCGCTGTCTTCGAAGCGGCCAACGCATACGCACTTCCGTAATTTGTAGTCTGTCCTGCTGCCTCGGAGTCACGTTGCACTTTCAAAAGATGCGCTTCGGCTTTGCGCACTATAACCTGTTGATCATATGGTTCTATTAAGGCTAGCGGTTGTCCCTCCCTTACTGCTTGGTTATCCTCCACCAAAACTTTAGAAATTGTGCCAGCAATTTTGGAACTGACAGTGTGTACATGACCTGTAACATAGGCATCATCAGTGTCTGTATATGACAAAGTCTCTTGCAACATTGGCAAACCGAAAGCAACACAACCCCCAAGTGCTAGAAGCGAGAAAATTATCACCGACGCATTTTTTACAACTGAATTTCTTGACTGGGGTAGTGCATCATTTTTTTCAGTGCGCACCAAATCAGAGTCTTCATGGACTTCTTGCATCGTTTCCATTAATAATCACCGGTAGCTAGGTTGTCGCTTTAATCCATTGAAGAACAAATCGAGGAATATTTTGTAGTCTTTTTCGAGCGCTCTTTTAGTCGGCCGCGCATCTTTAGGAAAAAGCGGTCTATTGTACGGAGGCAGATATGCCGACAAAATTGACATGAGTGTGCTGCTCAACTGCAGTAAATCCATCTCCTCCGAGATTTCGTTAGCATTTGCAGCTTTCTTCAGTAAGACGATTATTTGAGCTTGCTGAGCTTGAAAAAAGCTGCTCATTTCGCCGTTTACTTTGTTGCTTACATACACCAATGCCTCCGGCGTTTGAACACTTTGCGCCTGCCCGTGCACATATAACACAGCACCCATCAACATCTCTTTTAGATTATCGATGTGGTCACTTGAAGAATTAGTCGCGGTCGTATTCATCATTTCAACAACGTACCGGCAATGTTCCCTACAAATTTCGAGCATGATTTCTTCTTTACTTGAGAATTCGGTATATAGGGTACCCTTACTCATTGGTATGGACTTTGCGATTTCTTCAATGGTCGTTTTTTCAAAAGTCTGCCTGGCAAACAAAGCTCTGGCTGCGTCAATTATGACGGAGCGCTTATTTAATATTTTTGTGCCTGCCATAGATAACACCCTCGGCCTGTGATGCTATCCTAGACGATTGGACGAAATTCGTCCAATCGTCCCCGTGTTAAATTTTGGAAAGGCTTATATTCAGATCCAACGAATGTTCGTGTCACTTACATTGGCTCAAGGGCAAAAGCGTCGGTGGTGTCATTGTAACTTTTCTCGATAAATGTCAGGTTTTTATTCACGATAAATGTCATGTTCACCCCTGACTTGCAGGGTCACAAATCGCGTGCAGAAAAACCAACAAATTTTGCGCCAGCTATGATATCGCCGGGCGATATCATAGCTGCAGACGATCGATGGCTTGAGACAAAGAAATAAATCAAGATCTTGGTCAGGCTGAGGATTCCAGCTTAGATCCTTTGCTCTTCTCTGGAGCTCGGGTATTTCCGTAGAGCAGCATCTCTCGGGAGGCATCGAGAACATCGCGCTTAATGACAGTGTCGTTGTTAAGCTTGACCAGCCTTTCAAGCAGGCGGAACAGTTTCTCAAGCGTCCGCAAATTGCCCTGGGTGTACCAGAATATTGCTGTGTAGATTTCGTCAGCCGGCCTCTCTAGCCCCATTAGATCGCTTTTTGCCTGGACATATTTGTTTGCTTCGTCTGGCTTAAGTTGATTGAAGACTTGGGCAAATGCCACTCTGCTGACGAAGTGTGGCTGCCTGTCAAGACTTCTTTCCAGGCCGGGGTCGCCTATTTGTAGCGGCGTGACATCATAAATCATTCGGCGCGACATCATCCGCTGTTTCTGGCTCGAATTAACCGCCACTAGAAGTGGTGCCGAACTCAAATTGATTGACACCGAACCCAAATTAAATGACACCAGCGCAAATTAAGTG
>JARLJR010000119.1 GCA_031291095.1 Legionella sp.
ACTTTCAGGGTCCGAGTGAAATACCACTCAACAAGAGACCGAATATATGCCTGCATCTCAACCAATTTTGCTAAAAAATAGTGAACTTTTCCTTGCAAAACCGTAGGGTCCATATATGCTTCGTCACTACGTTTCTCGCAATTGGCGGGCCATAAAAATAACATTGTGAATTTATTTTTTGCCGTCATTGCGAACGAAGTGAAGCAACCCAAGGTTCTGTGCTCCGAGCTTTAAGATCATAACTGATTGATTTTAAGTTTAATTATTTTCATGCGATAGCACAACTATTCCCGTGAACGTTTGCTCCCGAGAAAAGAAATCCTGGCTGCAAAGCAACCAGGTTAGGTAGTTTTTATTTTGATGTTTGACCACCAGTATGAGGCGTATAGCCATATTTTCTCATCAGTTCTTCGGCTTTTAAATCAATAACCGCTAATAAACCAAACACGCCGGTGCTTTGTAATGCGCCATTACCTGCATCGAAAACTGGTACAGCACCCGCAAGACTTTGCCAAGTAGTTGCAGTAGCCGCAGCGGCAGTACTCGGGTTGCCATCACCAGTAATAATGACTGCCATATTTTCATAGCTTGTTGTGCAGATACTCACGCCACAAACAACAGTGCCTGGTGTTGGTGCATTTAAGGTAGTGGTTGTTGGTGAGATGTCAGGAGCGGTAATCACAGCGGAATCATATATTGCAGTAGAAATACCGCTCACAGTTCCTATTGTAGGAGTAACTTTTATAGAGGCAGGGGCACCTACGCAATGGGAACTACTATGAGTACCAGAGGAATACCATGGCACAACGACATATCCATTGTAATTAATTTTAGTAGTACTACATACTCCTGTGGTATCAGATACTGAAACCTGAAATGCAGATTGAGATGCTCCGGGAGAATTAGTATTACTGTCTACGTTACCCATGTTGTTAATGATCATCACTTGGCCACTTATTGCATTACCCGCAGCAAAAGCAGTAGTGGAAGAGAATAAAGCTACAGCAATTATCGATTTTAAGAAGGTTTTTTTTGTTGTTTTCATATCTGATATCATCTTTGTAATTTAGTAATTAGAATGAAACCTCATTGAATAGTGGATTACACTGCAGCCCACTCTTGTCCAGTCTAGCATCTGATTTTTAACTTAGCAGTATTTTTTAAATTTATTTATTATTTATGAACTTAAGTAATGTACGCCATCCAGAGGAGTGTGCGACGAAGGAACTTCTAAATAGGCATTACGCAGGATGCGGTAGGACTAACAAAAACGCTGCCTCAGGCTGTTCGTGCCACTTTTTTTAGCCATATTAAACTCATTTATTATCAAAGGGGCAAAATTATAACAAAACATTCTTAATACAACCTAAAGGAAAAAGCATATATTTAGTAACAGAAAATTTTTATCTATCGGCCATTGATTATATAAAGATTGAGCAGTATAAAGTTGCAGACGGTTTACAGGAGTAAATAATGCCCAAAATTGCACAAACCCATGAGTCTAAAAATCTCTCAGAAGGAACGGGGGGGGATGCATTAACCAATCAATCTTTGGATACTCTTTTAATAGAACTCTCTCAATTGCGCCAAGAGAAAATACATTATCAAAATCAGTTAGACCTTTACGAGAAACTTCATAATAAAGATAGGAAAGAGTTAAAAAATGCGCTTCTGGAGCGCATGCAAGTACAAACAGTTTTGCGCGAAAATAAGTCTTGGCTAAATGGGCAAAAAGAGGCATTTCAGGCAGCGATGAGTGGTTTACCGTTGACCATATCACTTAAGGCATTGGTTGATACCATAGTTGTTCAGACTAATGGTACAGCAAGAGCAGCTTTTTATCGAATGTCATCATCAGGGACTGGGTTGTATCATATTGTTGGTATGTCAGAAGAGTATGCAAAGGATATAAACGGCTTTAAAGTGGGCCCTGATTCGTTGGCATGTGGTCTTGCGATGTATAAAGGAGAGCCCATTATTACTCCTGATGTGGAAGAGGATCCATTATGGGGGCCATTGAGGGATTTAGCGCGCAAGCATAGCTGTCGTGCATGCTGGTCTTTCCCTATACGAACTAAGGATGGACCAATAGTTGGAACTTTAGGTATTTATTTCAGTGAGCCACGCACACCCACAGCTCAAGAAATAGAATTGGCAGGTGTTCTCACGCACGCAGCGGCAATCATTATTTCTCGTGAACAGGAATTAGTGGAACGAACACAAGTAGAAGAAGCGTTACGGGAAAGTGAAAAGAAGTTGAAGATGTTGTTGCGTTTACGCGATGAGTTTATTGGGAATGCCAGTCATGAGTTAAATACACCGCTTACTAGTATGATGATTTATGCGCAAATACTCGAACAGCAATTTGAAGGAACTGCTAATTCTTGTCACACGGAAATGGTAATGAAATTAAGAGAGCAGGTGGAGCGATTACATGTGCTGATTCGCGATATGCTGGATACTACGCGTTTGGCAGAAGGAAAATTGCAGTTAAAAATTACATGCTTTGATTTGCATAACTTAATACGAAAAAAAGCTGAAAATATTCAATTGAATACGAAAAAGCACACATTGGAACTGCAACTTAAGTCGATCGAGCACATTGTAGCTGACGAAGAGCGTATTGGGCAGGTACTTATTAATCTTATTTCTAATGCCATAAAATATTCTCCTCTAGGTGGCAAAATTGTAATTTCCAGTGAAACAATGGATGACTTTGTAAAAGTAAGTGTTATGGATAGCGGGATCGGTATCCCTAAAGAAGATTTTGAAAAGATCTTCGAACGTTTTTATCGTGTACATTCCAATGAGGCAAAAACCTTTCCAGGCATGGGAATAGGGCTTGCGATTTGTAAAGATATCATTGATATGCATGGAGGAAGGCTAGAGGTTGAAAGTCAAGAACGAGTTGGCTCCACGCTTAGTTTTATTATTCCTATTCAATTTATCGAAGAGAACGAATGAAAATAATATTATTAGTTGAGGATGATCTTTCTATACAAGATGCGATGCAATTAATATTTCAAGAGCCTGAATACAAACTGCTCCTTTGCAGTAAAGCCGAAGAAGTCCTCGCGGAAAATATGCCAATACCTGATGTTTATTTGATTGATAAACAGTTATCGGGATTTGATGGTATTGAACTGTGCCGCATCCTTAAGAAGAATGAAAGAACCAAATCGGTACCTGTTATTATCCTTTCCGCTTCTCCTAATATTAAAGAATTAGCATTAGAAGTTGGTGCTAATGATGTGCTAGAAAAACCTTTTAAAATTCAATCGCTAAAGGAAAAGATTCGCTTTATTTAGATCCTCCCGAATTACCGCCTGTTCATTTAAGAATACACAATCAATTGCTCCTTCTTTTAGGGAGAGCTTAGCCCTGTTTCTTTCTTTGGTGCTATGTTTTTCTAGGAAAAATTTTAGTTTTCCAGGACTGTCAACGTCCGTGTGCTTATAGCAGAGTATTATTGTAGTTTGATGTCTTATATTCAGCTAATACTTCAAGTTGAACGAACTAACTTTTGTTGAGCTGGCGATTATTATTTCCATGGCTGTAGGCATAAAAAACAACAGTTGATCTAAACTTGTTCATTAGATCTGCATTTGTTAAAC
This sequence comes from Legionella sp., assembly GCA_031291095.1. GTDB lineage: Bacteria > Pseudomonadota > Gammaproteobacteria > Legionellales > Legionellaceae > Legionella. Next base: position 3,615 of record JARLJR010000119.1, read on the forward strand.
TTCGTTTTTTTGTAAACATTGAGGAATGGCACATGTTTCAACGACTCGCTTTACCACTGAATACTGGTTCTCTTTTACCCGTATTACTTACCTATTGGCAACACGTTGCAAACAGTCCTTTTATCCTGCCTAATGAAAAAGAACGAGTTCAAAATATCGTTGATTTCATCACCTCTTGTACTTCGGATGAAATTTTTCTTAAAAAACTAGCTAATCCAAAATTATTAGGGTTAATCGAGTTATATGCGATTTATAACGCAACTTACGTGCTGGATACTCAAGAACAAGAAGGTTCTCACCAAAGCATGATTCAAATTATTAAAAGCCGAGTCGATGCAATTCAAGAGCCCTTATCTATTTTTGAACAAGTTCGTTCACAAGTAAGAACATTAAGCGTTCAAGATGCAAATATAGACGAAGTCATATTTTATATAGGGTTTTCAGAAAAACTCGAAAATTGCGCCAATGATCTAGAGTTTGCAGCGATGATTAATAACAATTTATTGTCTTCGTGGGAGTTACAGCTGCTTCAGAGATTGGAGTTTCAAGTGGAAAGGCAAGTTGATAAACAGGAATGTTCACAGTTTCGTCAGCTCATCGATAGTAAAGCACCTCCAGCACCACTTAGTTCGTTCGCGGCCAATAATTCCATAGGGACGCAGCTCAGCTCTAATTCCAGTGTATTGAGCCAACTCAAACGTTATATTGACGCACAATTGCAAAAAGAAGTACCTGATCATCAATTTGAAATGATTTTTGATCTGGCAGCTATTTTTTCCGAGCTTCACGATGATGTTACGTTAATTAATTTTCTAAAAGGAAAGGCTACCGACGAGGAGCGTTTTGTTCTCGGTAGTGTTTTTGTAGAGGGAAACACTCCTGAGTTCTATGAGTTTAAAAAACTAGTGTTTCCAACAGAGCTGCAACTACCTGAGTTTAAAGAAGCAACTCCAGAACAACTCTTGTCCATAGAAGATTCGTTTACCTCAACCGCAGTGAGAGAAGCTGAGAGTTTGCTTGATGAAATGAAAATAGCGGCATTACCAATAGCCGAAGCGGCTCCAAGTACTAGTGAAATAAGAAAGAAAATACCTTTAATTTATCTTTTCAGACAGCATTTAAAAGAAGAACTGTCAGTTAAGATAAAGTTAGAATGCATCATCGAAGACAATCAATTCTTTGATTTATTATCAAAGAACACATTCAATCTGAGCCTTATAGAGTTAATGGAGCTGGATGCATTGATTCAAAAATACAAGACATCTTTAAGTGAAGAGCAGGTGAAGGATTTTTCCATAAATCTGGCTTCTGCTATCGATGTTACAGTAGCTTTGAATGCAGCAACTCAGTCGGTACTCAATCGTACGTCGACTTTTGACGATCGGGATGATGATTTTTGGCTAGAGGATATGGATGGCGAATTATTAGAAGACGATGATGATAGCGAGGAAGTTGAAGAAGTAGTTGAAGACGAGGAAGAAGAAACGCTTTCTTGTAGTCCTTAGGCGTAACTAAATACTAATTGATTCATTTTTCTCGCTAATGTCACGTCATGGTGCTAAGGGATTCCTGGTTGCAAGCAACCAGGTTACTCCGAATAGATAGCTATCAATCAGCTGAGTTACAAATGTTCGCGTGAATGAAGACTAAACTTATTAATAGGATAGGTTAAGTACAGGAGTACCGATGCATACTTCATTTACACTACATCCTATTGCCCCGTTTCGGCTGGATTATACGGCCATAGCATTACGTAGACGAAGTAAAAATCTTGTTGATTGCTGGGATGGCCAATACTATACACGTGTGTTGAACCTCGAGAATCAACTCATTAAAGTAAACGTTGAGCAAGTAAACCACCTCACTACTTCAGAACTTCGTGTCTCGCTAGACAAAGCAATTCCCCAGCCGCTACAAGAAAAAATAACCCATCTTATCGAAATGCTGTTAGGACTAAAACGAGATGTAGCTGACTTTTATAAAATGGCCCGGCAAGATACCCGATTGTATTCACTCGTATCTCAATTTATGGGGCTCAAGCCGCCTCGTTTTCCTTCTCTTTTTGAAGCGCTAATGAATGCGATTTCTTGTCAGCAAATATCTCTTGATGCAGGATTACAGATTCAAAATCGATTAATTCAGCATATTGGTATGAGCGTGAATTATAATGATCAAGAGTTTTATGCATTTCCAATTGCTGAGGATGTTAGCCAGTGCTCTCTTGCCGAGTTAAAAAAGATTGGTTATAGCACCCATAAAAGTGAAACGATTATCCGCCTGGTATCCACTCTAAAAGAAGATCCCGATGTTTTTGCTCGTTTGGAGGGTAAGCCAAGGGATGAGGTGACTCAATTTCTTTGCCAATTTAAAGGAATAGGGCGTTGGACAGCTGAATATGCTCTATTACGTGGATTAGGGCGGATTGAGGTCTTTCCAGCAGATGATGTGGGTGCTCAAAATAATTTACGAAACCTGCTTCATCTTGAAGAAAAGTTAGATTATAAACAAACTGAAAAAATTACTTCATCGTGGCATCCTTATGCAGGGTTTGTCTATTTCCATTTATTATTGCAAAAACTCTTGGAGAAAGGAGCGATTTAAAATGGCAACGATTGAAATTAAAAGGATTTATGATACTCCTGAAAAAACAGATGGATTTAGAATATTAATCGATAGATTATGGCCACGCGGCATTAAAAAAACGGACGCTGCAATTGACTTATGGGTCAAAGAAATCGCACCTAGTAATACTTTACGCAAGTGGTTTAATCATGATGCTGAAAAATGGCTAGAATTTCAAAAAAGTTATGCAAAGGAATTAGTGGATAAACAAGATTTAATTGATTTAATTAAAGAAAAAGCCAAACATCAAAAAGTGACTTTGCTGTTTGGTTCTAAAGAAATGAAGCATAATAATGCGGCGGCGTTGCTTAATATCATTAACCAACGTAAGGGGAAATGAGAACAGCGTTAAGGATTATTTATAAATTGTAGGTTGGGTCCATGGCCTGAGGTATCGACTCGTTTTTAAAAATGTGGACTTGCATCGTATAACGTGATCTCATTGATTCCGATCAAAGACTCATAGAGGAAGTACGATGCAAGTAAGCGCCATTTTACACGAACTATTATCTTCATCAAT